>JBKJHI010000005.1:0-39065 GCA_046599085.1 Candidatus Limnocylindrales bacterium | reverse complement strand
CACCGACGACTGCCTGGCGGGCGCCCGGTTGCTGCTGGAGCCCGGGCGGTTCCTCGTCGGCCCGGCCGGTGCCTACCTGGCCCGCGTCGTCGACGTGAAGACCGTGGACGGCACGACCGTGGCGATCCTCGACGGCGGTGTCCACCACGTCCTGCGACCCGCGCTGGTCGGCCAGGAACACCGGGTTCGCTTGTTCGGCACGGGCCCCGTGGGCAGGAACGTGCCGGTGACCGTCGCGGGGCCGTTGTGCTCCGGCCTGGACGTCCTGGCCGTCGGGGCCGTGATGACCGTGCCGCGGGTCGGCGACCTCGTGGCCGTGCTGGACGTCGGAGCCTACGGATTCACTGAATCGATGCCCTATTTCCTGTCACACCCGATCCCGGCCGAGGTGTTGGCTCGTGCCGGCGACGCTGCACTGATCCGGCCGCGGCTGGATCCCGGGGAGTGGCTCGATCGGCAGCTCGTGCCGGACATGGCCCACGCCACCTGAGGGGCCAGAGGGTCACGCCGCCGCGTCAGCCGTTGGCGTCGAACCCGTCGGCGATGCGCTCGAGCACGGTCACCCCGTCGCGATCGATGCCCGCGCGCGCGGCGATCCGGGCCAGTTCCGCGCGTCGCGCGGCGATGATGTCCTGGCGGACCTGCACGCCGAGCTCGGTCAGCCGCGCCCGCGCTGCGCGGGCGTCGATGTCGCTGCGATCGATGCGCACGAGGCCCCGCTCCGCCAGGCGCCGCAGCTGGCGGCTGGTGGCCGGGACCGTGACGCCGACGCGGGCGGCCATGGCGCTGATGCTCGCACCCATGTCCGTCGCCCCGAGGATGAGCAGGACGCGCCATTGCGGGAAGGTCAGGTCGGGGCCGTCGGCCGGGGTCGCCAGCTCGAGGGCGCGCGTGGTGATGGCCACGCCGCCGACGACGATGCGTTCGAGCAGATCCACGACGGCCTGGTCGGCCGGTGGCACGCCGATCGTCGGATCGTCGCTCGGGGCCATCCGCTGACCGTCGGCGATCGTCACGACCTCCGGCCCCTCGATCATCGGGCGGTCGCCATCGTCGCGGGGAATGCCGACCAGTGGCGGATGCCGTCGAGCACGCCGTCCGCGTACGACGCCGCGGAGCGGTACACCTCGGGCGCGGCACGTGCGACGAGTTCAGGCAGGGCGTTGGCGACCATCGTCCCGCGAAACCCTCCATCGAGCAGGTCCAGGTCGTTGCCGGAATCCCCGAACGTCAGGACGTCACCGTGCGGGATGCCCAGCGCGTCGGCGAGGAACCGGGCCGCCGGGCCTTTGCCGGCGACCGACGGGATGATATCGAGGTAGCGGTTGCCGCTGTAGACCACGGTGGCCGGCACCGCCGTCGCCGCGAGCGATCGCTCCACGGCCGCACGGCGAGCGTCGGTCAGGTCGTACGCGTCGAAACTGGCCTTCCGGTCCGACTGGTACGTCGCTTCCTGCGGGATCAGCCAGTCCAGCCCGTCCACGGCCGCCTCCACGCGCTCGTGATGCGATCCGTCGAATCGGTCGCTCCAGCCCGGCCAGTCGCGGCCGGCGCCGTCGTACATCTCCGTGCCGACCGCCGCGAGGATGACATCGGGCATGGGCAACCCTTCATCGCGCACCGCCGCCTGGACGGACGCGAGATGTCGACCCGTGGCGTAGGCGACGACGAACCCGTCGCGCTCGCCGGCCAGCCAACGAGCGAACCGGTCGAGTGCCGCAGGGTCACCCAGGAGGGTGCCGTCGAGATCGCTTACCAGGAGGCGGCGGTCAGCCACTCGGTCTCTTGCTCCGACTGCTCGGCCTGGTCCATGGCCCGGTCACCGGGTGCGACCGGCTCGCCCCGGGCCGCCGCCCGCCGCTCGGCCACGTCGTGGAGCACGTTGAGCAACTGCTGCGCGATCCCGTTCCAGGTGAACGTGGATCGGGCTCGCTGGGAGCCCATGCGCGAGAGCTGTCGTGCCACCCGCGGATACTGCAGGACGGTCGCGATCGCGTGGCCGAATGCCGCCGGATCGTTGGGGTCCGCATAGATCGCCTCGGTCCCCCAGGCGACCATCTGCCACAGGCCGCCCTGGGTGGTCACCACGGTGGGCGTGCCGCAGGCCATCGCCTCGACCGCGGTCATCCCGAACGGCTCATAGCGGCTGCTGAGGGCGAACACGTCCGCCGCGCGGTACGTATCCGCCAGCCGATCCTCGGGGACGAAATCATCGAACCGCACGCGGTCGGCGATCCCGAGCTCGGCGGCGAGGGCCTGGAATTCGGCGACCTGCTGCGCTTCGCCCGGCGTCGGACTCGTCGAGCCGATGGCCAGGAGCAGCTTCGCCGCGGGCACGCGCTCCAGCACCGTCGGCATGGCGCGAAGCAACAGGTCGTAGCCCTTGTTCGCGGCCACTCGACCCAGGGCCAGGACCAGCGGCCCATCGATCCCCATGTCGTGCTTGATGGCCTGGCGGGTCGCCGGCGAGACCGGGAAGAACCGGGTGTCGTCGTAGCCCGGCGGGATCATCGCGATCTTGGCCGGCTCCACGGTGTACTCGTCGCCGATAAGGACATCGCGCTGCTGGGGCGTCGTGGCGATGACCGCATCGGCCTCGTCGTAGACCGTCCGCTCCTCGCGGATCCGGGTCGCGAAGTTGTAATCGCCCTCCAGCTCGGCCGGGTCGCCGTCCATGTTGTCGCGCTTCCACGACCCGATCGAATGGGGCGTGTGGAGGTGCGGGATGCCGAGCTTCGGCGCGAGTGAGCCGCCGGCCAGGCCCGCGTCCCAGTAGTGGCTGTCGACGAACGCGTAGCGATGCTCGTGTCGGGCGATCCAGGCGGACGCGTTGGTGACCCACTCCGGGACCATCTCGTGCAGCCATTCCTTGCGGATGAGATCCGGCCCACCGGCGGGGATGCGCACGATCCGGGTCCGGTCGTTGATGCGCTCGATCTCCGGCTGCCCCTCGAAGCGACGGGTGAAGATGTCGACCTTGTAGCCGAGGCGAGCGAGGCATTCGGCAAGCCGGATGACGTAGACGACCTGGCCGCCGGTATCCGGGCGACCCATCTCGGTCTCCGCCGAGACGTAGCCGTGGAGGGAGATCATCATGATCCGTCTGGATGGTCGGGTCGGCATACATGTACCTTGAGAGGCCTGACGCGACGGTCCCGTCGGGGACGCCGTTTCCGGCGAGATGAGCCGGACGGGCGACATCAGGAGCACCAGGATGGTAGCCTGCTGGCAATGATTTGTCCACCCCAGAGGCGACCGTGACCGACCTGGATCGGCCGCGGATCCACCTGACGCCGCCCATCGGGTGGATGAACGACCCGAACGGGATGGCGTTCCTGGATGGCCGCCTGCATCTCTTCTACCAGTCCGAGCCGGACGCGCCCTCGTGGGGTCGCATGCACTGGGGCCACGCAGTCTCCGACGACGTCCTGCACTGGGAGCACCTGCCGGTCGCGATCGCACCCACGCCTGGCGGCCCGGATGCCGCTGGCTGTTGGTCCGGATGCCTCATCGTCGATGGCGTCAGCGCGCCGACCATCCTCTACACCGGCGTGGTCGAGCGCGATGGCCTGTACATCGCCTCGATCTGCTTCGCCACCGGCGATGCGTCGCTGCTGACCTGGGTGAAGGACCCGGTGCCGGTCATCGCCGAGCCACCGCCAGGTATCCGGCCGGACATGTTCCGCGATCCGTTCGTCTGGGCGGACGGTGATGGCTGGGCGATGCTCGTCGGCGCCGGGACGCGGGATGCGCGAGGCCTCGTGCTCCTGTATCGATCGCCGGATCTGCAGGATTGGTCGTACTGCGGCCCGTTCCTGACCACGCAGGACGTGATCACAGCCTGCCCGGACATGGACGTCGGCGACATCGACGGCCCGTGCTGGGAGTGCCCGCAGCTCATCCGGCAACCAGGGGGCGACCTGCTGGTCGTCTCGGTGGTCGATCGATCGCCGGTCGTCCGGCCGGCGCACGTCGTCGCCTTTACCGGACGCGTCGCGGGGGACCGGTTCATCGCTCGCGAGGCTGGACGCCTCGGCCTCGGGCCTGACTTCTACGCCCCGTCAACCGTCACGACACCTGACGGGCGGGCGCTCATGATCGGCTGGATCCCGGAGGACCCGCCTCCGGCCGGGAGTCCTCGGGACTGGACCGGTTCGCTGACCCTCCCGCGTACGGTGTCGATCAATGACGACGGCAGTGCGCGGATCACGCTCGCCCCAGAGGCGGCATCGATCGGCACCGCCGTCCGACAGTGGCCGGAGGTCGCCGTCCGTGACCACGAGCCGTGGACGATCGAGACCGAGGACGGCCACGCCGAGCTACGCGGCCGCTTCATCCCGGACCCAGCCGGCCCCTTCCGGATCGATATCACGGGGCCGCGTGGGCTCGCTGCCGAGGTCCGCTACGACCCACGGACCCGCCGATTGAGCGTGGCCCGCATCGGGCGCGTCGCGGTCGCCGGCCGGGATCCCCACGGGTCGACGATCCTGCCACCCAGCGAGGACGGCGGGCGTGACCTGCGGATCATCCTGGACGGCTCGACCATGGAAGTGGTGTGCGACGACCTCGTGACAGCCACGGTGCGCCTGCCGGCTGTCGGCGGCGGCGATCGCCGCATCATCTGCTCGACCTTCGGCGCGAGCTGCCGGATCGTCGATGCCGAGCTGCGGCGGTTCTGACGGTCGGACCGTGTCGCGGGCAGGGACCTCGGCCCGCGGTATGATCCGCTTCGTCCGCCCGTAGCTCAGTGGATAGAGCGTCTGACTTCGGATCAGAAGGTCGGGGGTTCGAATCCCTCCGGGCGGGCCACTTTTCTGAGCGTGGATCGGGCCTCCCCGTCCCATCGCTCCGCGCCAGGCCCAAAGGCCGGTCGAAATCCCACCGGGCGTGCCAGCAGCGCGCTCAGCGGTCCTCGAGGACGGCCACGATCTCCGATCGGCCCCGGGCCCTGGCGTGCTCGAGGGCCGTCTGGCCGTCCCGGTCGGCGATCGCCGGGTCGGCGGCTGCCGCCAACAGGATCCGGACGATCTCCTGGTGCTCCGGGCCGCCTGTGCCGAGGATCACTGCCTCAAGCAGCGCTGTCCAGCCAAGATCGTTCACATGGTTGACGTCGATCCCGGTCGTGACGACGCGCCGAACATACTCGACGTGGCCGCGCTCCGCAGCGGGGATCACGGCCACACCCCCGAATCGATTGCGGATCGTGACATCGGGCTTCGCGAGCAGGATCGTCTCCAGCATCGGCACACTCCCGGTCACCCCGGTGACGAGCCACGGCGTATCGTGGCGCCCGTCGAGCGCGTCGGGGTCCGCCCCGAGCGCGACGAGCACGCGCGCGACATCGATGTGGTCGCCCGCAGCCGCAAGAAGCAGCGCGGTGCGCCCGCCGCCGTCGCGCGCCTCGAGGTCCGCCCCCGCCCGCAGCGCATGCGCGACGAGGTCGGCGTCGCCCGCGGCAGCCGCCCGAAGGAGAACGTCGTCGACGTCCAGGACGGATCCCTCCTCGGCCACGCGCAGCAGGATCTGCTCCAGCCGGGAATGCCCGCGCTGGCGGGCCATCTCGAGCGGCGTCAACCGCTCGACGTCGGACGGCATGGCCAGTTCGACGCCGCCCGCCGCCAGCACCCGGATCGTCGTCGCATAGGCGTCGTCATCTCGACCGAACCAGACCGCCTCGTGGATCGCCTGATACCCGATCCGGTTGACGTGATCGCGATCGATCCCAGCCCGCAACAGCATCCCGACAACGAGCCAATGTCCGCGCTCGGCGGCGCGGATGAGCCCGGTGCCGTTCCAGCTGTCCTTGTCGTTGACATCGGCGCCGTTCGCGAGCGCCAGGTCGAGCAGGCCGGCGTACCCCTCGCTCGTCGCGATCAGGTAGGCCGACTGGATCGTCGAATCCTTGGCATTGACGTCGGCGCCCTGCGCGATGAGGGCCGCCGCAGTCGCCACATCGTTCGCCCATGCGGCCTGTCGCAGTTGTCCGTCGAGGTCAAGCGGATCGGTCGAGCTGACAGGGCCCGGCGAGGTCCCGGACCCGGGTGCGTTCGTCGGCGGGTCGGTCATGGTCGTTCCTCTCGTCGGGCGGGCGCCACCGGGGTCTGCGAGGTCGCCGACACACCCCGCTGCCAGCGCGCCCAGCAGCGCCACGGCGAGGAGCCGTCCGGCGGTGCCGATCCCGGGTCGCATGGGACCCATGGTATCGACAGCAGGTGCCCGTCTGTGATTCGCTAGCCTCGTCGCCTGGCGCACCGCCGACGCAGGTCACGCACTGTTCGTCGCGCCGCTGCAACGGCCGACGGGCGCATGTTGGCTGGCCGGCGGCTCAGCGGGGCTAGCCTCGATGCGCTACGCGAAACGGCACACGCCGCGCGCCAAGGAGACTGCCATGGCAACGACCACCCGCCGATCCCGTTCGTCCAACGGTACCGGCCGCTCGAACGCAAAGACCTCCCCGGAGCCCCGCCTCGGCCAGACGGGGCCACAACTGCAGAGATACGGCACGCTGCGGCGCCTTCCCATCGCCCTCCCCGAGGACGCCCGAAGTGAGAGCTGCAGCCTTCTTAACGAGATCCTTGCCGACACGACGATCCTCTATGCGCTCTACAAGAAGGCGCACTGGAACGCCGCCGGTCCGACCTTCTATCAGCTGCATCTCCTGTTCGACAAGCACGCCGAGGAGCAGATCGAGCTGATCGACGCCATCGCGGAGCGCGTCCAGATGCTGGGCGGGATCAGCGTGGGCGACCCCCGACACGCGGCGGAACTGACGTCGATCCCACGGCCGCCCGACGGCGCCGAGGAAGTCCCCGTCGTGCTCGATCGGCTGCTCGCTGCGCACGAGACGATCATCGAGAAGGTCCGGGCCGGCATCGAGAGCACCGAAGAAAGCAAGGACTGGGGCTCGAACGACATGCTGATGGGCGACGTCCTGCGCCGCCACGAGATGCAGGTCTGGTTCATCGCGGAGCATGTCGTGGAGATGCCACTCGTCGAGGCCTGATCCCCGCCAGACGGGACCTCGACCGGGACGGTAGGCTGGGGCGGCGCTGGAGTGCGCCCCAGCCGGGGCACACGGCGCGCTGATCGAGAGGGTGCCGTGCATCGCGTGCTGGTCCTGGGCGGCGGGTTCGGCGGGATCGCGACGGCGGTCGCCCTGCGTCGTGAGCTCGACCCAGGTGACGAGGTCGTGCTCGTCGAGCGCCGATCCACGTTCGTGATGGGCCTGCGCAAGAACTGGGCGCTGGCCGGGACGTCCACGATCGCGGCCGGCGAGCGTGCCCTGGCCTCGCTCGAGTCCCACGGCATCCAGGTGGTCGCCGGGACCATCGAGTCGATCGATCCCGCCGGCCATGCCGCCGTGGTCGACGGGCAGCGCCTGGAGGGCGACGCCCTCGTCGTGGCCCTCGGTGCGCAGCGCCATCCCGACGCGATCCCGGGCTTTCGCGAGCATGCCATCGATGCGTACGACGTCGCTGCGAGCGACGAGAGCGCCGCGGCGATCGATGCCTTCGCGGGCGGCCGGGTCGTCATCGGCATCTTCGGGGCGCCCTATCCGTGCCCGCCGGCACCGTACGAACTCGCGCTCCTGCTGATGGAGCGGTTCGAGGCGCGGAACGTCCCGGGCGGCATGCTCGTGTTCACGCCACAGGCGGGCTCGCTGCCCATCCTCGGCACCGACGGCTGCGCCGCCTTCGATGGCCGACTCGTCAATGCCGGCATCACGTTCCGCCCGAAGACCGTGGCCACGGCCGTCGAGCCGGGCGTCGTCGTGACCCAGGACGGCACGCGCCTGCCGTTCGACCTACTCATCGGCATCCCGCCGCATCGCGTGCCGCCAGTGGTAACAGCCTCGGGCCTGACCGGGGGCGGCCCATGGGTGCCGGTCGATCGCCACACGCTCGAGACATCGGTGCCCGGCGTCTACGCCATCGGCGATGTGACTGCGATCCCGCTGGCGAACGGCAATCCCCTGCCGAAGGCGGGCGTCTTCGCGCATGCCGAGGGCGAGGTCGTGGCGACGCGCATCGCCGACGGGTTCGCCGGCCGGACGTCGAGCGCAGTCTTCGCCGGGCTGGGCATGTGCTTCCTGGAGACCGGCGCGGGTCGGGCCACGATGGTGGCCGGCGACTTCTTCGCCGATCCGCCCGCGGTGCAGCTCGGCGAGGAGAGCGAGGCCACGTTCGCGGCCAAGGAAGCGTTCGAGGCCGACCGCCTCAGGGCGTGGTTCGGGGCCTGAGGGTCGAGCCCGACCGACGACGTACCCTCCCCGGGATGCACGCCACGACATCGATACGCGACGATCGGATCGGCATGACCTTCGCGGTCCTTGCCTCGATCATCTATGGGGCGGCCTACCCGGCGACGGCGATCGCGCTGCGCTCGTTCACGCCGCTCGGGGTCGCGGCTCTCGCCTGCACCCTGGCCCTGCCCGTCGTGCTTGCCCTCGGCGCCATCGGTTGGCTGCCGCGCCCCAGTTTCCAGGGCATGGATCGCCCACGATTCGTGCGGCTCGTCGTGCTGTCCGTGCTCGGCGGTCTGCTGTTCATCGCGGCGATCAACCTCGCTGTGGCGCTCAGCGGCCCGACGATCACCGGGTTCGTCACGCCGTTGTACGCGGTCGCAGCGGCGTTGCTCGCGGTGCCGCTGCTGGGCGAGCGGGTCCGGGTGGCGACCGTCGGCGCGTTCGCGGTGGCCATCATCGGGACGGCGCTGCTCGCTGGCGTCGCGCCGGATGTGGACTCGGTCCTTGGCGTGACGATGGCGCTCGCCGGCGCCGTGATGTTCGGGCTGTACATCGTGCTGGCCCGGCGGTGGGGGCAGCGCTACGCACTCGATGGGACGCTCATCACCATCGGCAACCTGGTCGGCCGCGGACCGATCCTGCTCATCATCGAGCTGGTGCGATCGCCGGGGACGCTGATCCCGCTCGACGTCGAGCCTGCCGCGGTCATCGCGCTGTTGTCGATCGCCCTCGGGTCGAGCTCGTCAGCCAACCTGCTGCTGATGGCCAGCGTCCGCCGTGTGCCAGCCGGCCGGACGTCTGCCGCCCTGCTGCTGACGCCGATCTCGTCGGCGGTCATCGGGGCGGTGCTGCTCCAGGACCACCTGGTCCCGGTCCAGCTCGTCGGCGCCGCCCTCATCCTCATCGGGATCGCCGTGGCCAGCCGGGTCGGCCGACGATGATCGGCCAAGCGATGATCGGCCGCTGGTGGGTCGCCTTCACGGCGGGCCCGGACGTTGACGCGGGTCCGGATGACCGCCGAATGCGCACCCTCGTCGGGCTGGACCTCCCGATCCGGGCGACGATCGCCATCGCGGTGGTCACATTCGCCGTCCTGTTCGATCACTCGCGCACCTTCCTGCCGGACGAATTCCAGGGCCTTGGCCGGACGCCGGAGGTGACGCTCGTCACGGCGGTCATCCGCGCCGTGCTGTACGGCCTCGTGCCCCTGGCGGTCGTCGCGCTCATCTTTCGCGACCGGCCGTCGCGCTACGGGCTCACCCTCGGGGAGTGGCGCTGGGGCGTCGGGCTGACGGTCGTCGGCTGCATCGTGATGACGCCGATCGTGCTGTGGTTCGCGACGCTGCCGGACGTGCAGGCCTATTACGCCCCGAGCGTCGCTCCGCTCCCCGAGATGGTCGCCGCGCGGGCGCTCGAGCTGACGGCGACGGAGTTCGCGTTCCGGGGCTTCCTCATGCTCACGCTGGTCCGGGTCATCGGACCACTCGGGATCGTCGTCGCTGCCCTGCCGTTCGTGTTCGGGCACCTCGGCAAACCTGAACTCGAGCTGTTCTCGACGCTGGGCGGAGGCATGATCTATGGCTGGCTCGCGTGGCGGACGCGATCCATCGTGTGGGGCGCCGCCGGACACACCTACATCCTGACGCTCGTGACGGTGGCGGTCGCGCCCTGACCGGACAGGCTTCCATCAATCCACGGACGCCGGTTCGACGTACCCCTCATGCCGGGGCCACGTACAGCGGAGTGAATCCATGAATCATCGTCGTTCCACCCTGTCGATCGCCGCCATCCTGGCGGCTGTCTTGATCTTCGCGGCAGCCGGCCTGGTTTCGGCCGCCCACTTCGTGACCCTCAGCACCACGCTCTCTGGCGCTGAAGAGGTGCCCGGTCCGGGCGACCCGAACGGCAAGGGCGCGATCACGCTGGACGTGTATCTGAGCGGCACGATCTGCTACACCGCCAAGATCCAGGCCATCGCTGGTGTCGCCGCAGCGCACATCCACGAAGCTGCCGCGGGCACGGCCGGTCCGGTCGTCGTCAACCTTCGTCCCGACCTGGCTGAGCGCACGGGCAACAAGCTGTCGTATTGCGTCACGACCACGCCCACACAGGCGGCGGACATCATCGCGAATCCGACCGACTACTACGTGAACGTGCACAACGCCGTGTACCCGGCGGGCGCCATCCGGGGCCAGCTCGGCGACTGACCACCCACCACCAGCTCTCGCGTGAACGGTCCGGACCTCAGGGTCCGGGCCGTTCGGCGTTCAGCCGCAGCGCGGGACCGTCAGGCTCGGGCAGCTCCGGCCGAGCCCCAACGGCGGACCTCCGCATCCATGTCCAGCGGCAGGACCACGCCCTTCTCCGCGTACTCGCCCCATGCCTCGGAGGGCACGCTCCACATGATCTCGAACTCGTTGCCGTCCGGGTCCGCCCCGTAGAGGGACTTGCTGACGCCATGATCGGACGCGCCGCTCAGGGCGCCCGCCTCGGACAGGACCTGCTGGGCCGTGGCCAGGTCGTCGATGGTCGGGACCTCCCAGGCAAGGTGGTACAGACCGGTCGAGCCGCGCGGCGCGCGTGGCGCCTCCGGCCCGACCGAGAACAGGCCCAGGTCGTGGTGATTGCCGCCGGCGCCGGTCCGCATGAACACGGCCCGACCGCCGAACGCGCTTTCGACCACCTCGAAGCCCAGGACGCGGTGGTAGAAGTCAGCCGAACGGGTCGCGTCCCGGACATACAGGACGGCGTGGTTCAGGCGCGCGACGGGGATACTCACGGGGGCAGTGTGCAGGGGCCGCTCCCCAGCTGTCGAGCGTCTGGAGCGCGGGTACGCGCGGCGATCGAGCGCCGCATCCGAACCGCAACCTCCGTGCCGTCGCAACCTTGCGGCCCGCGGCGGTAGACTGGCGCTCGACCGCACGTGTCCCCGTGGCGATCGCCCCCAGCGCAGCCACGGTCCCGTCAATCCCGAACCCCGCACGACAGGTGGTGACCATGAAGGTCGGTGTCGCCAAGGAGACCGCGCCCGGAGAACGGCGTGTGGCCCTGGTACCCGAATCGCTCGGCAAGCTGCAGGCTGCCGGGTGCGAGATCCTCGTCGAATCCGGCGCCGGAGCCGGTTCGGCCATCCTCGATAGCGCCTACACGGAGGCCGGCGCGACGGTCGTCCCGACCGACCAGCTGTATGCCGAGTCGGACGTGGTCCTGAAGGTCGCCAAGCCGTCGTCGGACGAGGTCGGAAAGCTCCGCTCCGGCCAGACCGTCGTGGGCTTCCTCCAGCCGCTCATCGACCCGGCGCTGGCGAAGGAACTCGCCGGCAAGGGCGTGACGGCGATCAGCCTGGACGCGATCCCGCGAACGCTCAGCCGCGCCCAGACGATGGACGCGCTCAGCTCCCAGGCGAACGTCGGTGGCTACAAGGCGGTGCTCATCGCTGCGAACGCCTACCCGCGCTACTTCCCGCTGCTGACGACGGCAGCCGGCACTGCCAAGCCCGCGAACGTCCTCATCCTGGGCATCGGCGTGGCCGGGCTCCAGGCGATCGGTACAGCGAGGCGGCTCGGTGCCGTCGTGCACGCGTACGACGTCCGGCCCGAGACCCGCGAACAGGCCGAGAGCCTGGGCGCCAAATTCGTCAAGCTCAAGACCCAGATCGATGCGACCGGCGCCGGCGGCTACGCCCGCGAACTGACCGCCGAGGAGCGCGCCTCACAGCAGGCCGAGCTCAACGAGGCGATCGGCAACATGGACGTGGTCATCACCACGGCCCAGGTCCCGGGTCGCAAGCCGCCGGTCCTCGTGACCGCGGACGCGGTCGGGCGGATGAAGTCGGGCTCGATCATCATCGACATGGCGGCGTCCGCGCTCGGCGGCAACTGCGAGCTCAGCAAGGCCGGCGAGACCGTCGAGACGCCGAACGGCGTGACCGTCATCGCCCCGGACAACCTGCCGGCGACCATGCCGGCCGGCGCGTCCGCCTTCTACGCACGCAACATCTCGTCCCTCCTGCTCGGCATGATCAAGGAGGGTGCCCTCCACCTCGATTTCGAGGACGAGGTCACCAAGTCCACGGTCATCTCGCATGGCGGCTCGGTCGTCAGCGAAGCCGTGACCAAACTGCTCGATCCCGCCCCGGCAGCGGCGGCGGGCCCCGGAGGCCAGGCATGAGCCCGGAAGAGATCGACGGCCTGCTCCAGGCCCTGACCGTCTTCACCCTCGCGATCCTCGTCGGCATCGCGGTCATCAGCAAGGTCCCGGCAACCCTGCACACGCCGCTGATGTCCGGCGCCAACTCGATCCACGGCATCGTCCTCGTGGGGGCGATGCTCATCGCCGCCGAGGTGGACGATCCGATCGGTTACCTGCTCGCCTTCGTCGCCGTCGCGTTCGCCACGATGAACGTGGTCGGTGGGTACGTCGTCACGGACCGGATGCTCCAGATGTTCCGCAAGAAAACGACGGCGCCGAAGCCGGCTGTCGAGCCGGAGGCCTGACGTGACGACCCTGCAGATCATCGAGATCCTCGTCCGCATCGCCTGGCTCGTGGGCGCCGTCGCGTTCGTCATCGGGCTGTCCCGCATGAACTCGCCCGCCACGGCACGGAACGGCAACCTCGTCTCCGCTGGTGGCATGACCATCGCCATCGTGGCGACGGCGATCCTCGTCCTCGCGGAGGAACTGACCGGCGATGGCATCAGCGCCATCGTGTGGGCGATCATCATCCTGGGCGTCGTCATCGGTGGCGGCATCGGCCTGTACACGGCACGGTCCGTGAAGATGACCGCGATGCCCCAGCTGGTGTCGCTGTTCAACGCGGTCGGTGGCGGCGCTGCCGCGCTCATCGCGATCGAGGACTACCTGGGCCTGGTCGGCGCGGGCTCCGCCGTCCGCATCGACACGAACGTGTTCATCGTGCTCGACATCATCATCGGCTCGATCACGTTCACCGGCTCGATCATCGCCTCCGGCAAGCTCCAGGGCCTGATCCCGGGCAAGCCGATCTACGTGCCCGGCGGGCAGCTCGTGACCCTCGCGCTGGCGGCCATCACGGTCGTCGCGGCGGTCATCCTGTTCGCGACCGGCACGCCGAACCTGGCGCTCATGCTGATCATCCTGGCCGCGGCCCTGGTGTTCGGCGTGACGATGACCCTGCCCATCGGCGGGGCGGACATGCCAGTCGTCATCTCACTGCTGAACTCGTTCACGGGAACGGCCGTCGCCATGGCCGGCTTCGTCATCGATAACCCGGTCCTCATCATCGCCGGCGCGCTCGTCGGTGCGTCCGGAGCGATCCTGACCAAGCTGATGGCCGATGCCATGAACCGATCGGTCCTGAACATCATGATCGGCGGGTTCGGTGGCGGTGACGGCGACGTCGCTGAAGCCGGCGTCGGTGGCAGCGTTCGGTCGATCGGTGTGGACGACGTGGCGATCCAGCTCGCCTACGCGCAGCACGTCATCGTCGTGCCCGGCTACGGCCTGGCCGTCGCTCAGGCGCAGCACGCAGTCCGCGAGCTGGCCGAACTCCTCGAGGAGAAGGGCGTGGACGTGAAGTACGCCATCCATCCCGTCGCCGGCCGGATGCCGGGGCACATGAACGTCCTGCTCGCCGAGGCGAACGTCCCCTATCCCCAGCTCAAGGAGATGGAGGACATCAATCCGGAGTTCGCGCGCTGCGACGTGGCGCTCGTCATCGGCGCCAACGACGTCACCAACCCGGCAGCACGCCGGCCCGGCTCACCGGTCTCCGGTATGCCGATCCTCGACGTCGATCACGCCAAGTCGATCGTGGTCATCAAGCGGTCCATGGGCCGCGGCTACGCCGGCATCGACAACGAGCTGTACACGAACGAAAAGACGGGCATGTTCTTCGCCGATGCGAAGGAAGGCCTGGCGTCGCTCGTGGCTGCGGTGAAGGGCCTCTAGCTCTCGAACCCGCGCGGCCGCCGGGAGCCCCAGGGTTCCCGCGGCCGGCGCGCGTCACCGACAGGATCCGACCGCGCTGGCCGGCGGGCATCGGCGCGCGTCACCGACAGGATCCGACCGCGCTGGCCGGCGGGCATCGGCGACCGGATCCGCAGATATCGCCACCGGATCCGCAGATATCGCCACCGGACCCGCAGATATCGCCGGGGGCGATCGTGGAGTCAGTGTTCGGTCGCCCTCGGTGTAATCCGGGCCGTACGATCGTCTGGGGCGATAACTGCGCCGCACGGGCCCGGATCGGCGCGGTCCAGGCGCTCGCGCCCTCCTGCGCTCCCTCGACGATCGTCCGGGAGGATATCTGCGCCACCCGGCCCGGATCTGCGCCGCACGGGGGCGCCCAGCCGAGCGCCGTGGCCGGCCGGCGCATGGCCCTCAGGCGGAGGGCACGCCCGCTGACGTCCTCGGAGCAGCCAGGGCGTCGCCCACCTCGAGCGGCGCCAGGCGCCCGAGCGACTCGGCCACCACGATCGCATCGTCGCCGAGCTCGAGGACGAAGTCGGCCTTGGGGTTGACGAACGCATGGCCGCCGCGGTTGACCGACAGCAGCGTCGCCTGGTGCTCCGTGCGCAGGCGCGCCGCGACCTGGTCGATGGACATCCCGACGTACTCGTCGGGCAGGCCGATCCGGTACAGCTCCGACCCCTCGCCGCCGGACACGATGTCCGTGACGATGGAGCTGAGACCCGGATACAGCGCGGTCCGGGCAAGAAGGTGCGAGGCCACCTTGGACGTGACCAGGAGTTCGTTCACATCAGCGCGACGGAAGTGCGCCTCATGCTTCGGGTTGTTGACCTCGGCAACGGTACGGACCCCGGGCGCCGTGTGCTCGATGGCCATGACCGTGAGGATGGAGCGCATATCGGCGTCGTCGGATCGGTCGGCGGGAAAGACGAGCGCCGCGGACGCCTCGCGGATCCCGGCGCGAAGAAGATCCTCCTCGCTCGTCGCATCACCGCGCACGAAATACACGCCGTCGCCGCCGGGATTCTTGTCCAGCTCGGCGAGCACGACCACGCGGAGCTGGTAGTCGTCGCCGCGCAGCTCAGCGATCAGGTCGCGTGCCGTCGAATTCCAGCCACAGATGACGATGTGGTCGCGGTACCCCGATGCGCCCAAGCCCTGACCCTCCTTCAGCAAGAAATCGATGACCATCGCAACGAGAGCGCCGGTGATCATGCCGAGCATGGCGACTCCGAACAGGATGAGCAACCAGCCGATGATCCGTCCACCGGGCGACGTCACGAACGACGAGTCGCCCTGGCCCAGGACCGTGGCGACGCCCCAGTTGAACGAATCGAAGATCGACTCCAACGTCCACGGCTTCTCGACGGCGGTGATGAGGACGGCAGCCACGCCAACGAAGAGCACGATCCCCTGCGCGAGCGTGAGGAAGAATCGTCGATCGAGCTGACCGCCCACGCGCCGGACGTGCCACGCCACTCGTCGGACGAGCGGCGAGTGGAGCATGGGCAGCGCGATCGAAGGTCGTGGGACTCGGGCCATCGTCGCGATCGTGCCACACCCGGGGACGTCGCCGTCAGCCGGATCGCCACGGTCAGCCCTGCGGAATTGCTCGTGCTAGGCGGGTGGCGCCGTCAGCAGCCCGCCCGCGACCAGCTCGAGCGTGCCGGAGATGACGTGGTCGCGGGTCGCCGGCGACACGAGGCGCTCGCCGAGCAGCACGGCCGCCCCATGCACCGCGGCCCAGGCCAGTACCTCCACCCCGTCCCTCGGCAGACGCAGGAGCCCGGCGGCCGCCACGTCGTCGAGGGCCGCTCCAAGAAGCGCGTACGGCGACGGGTCATCCGTGATGAAGCGCTCCGGATCGCACGGGTGGAACGCGACCTCGAACAGGCCCGGCTCGTCCAGTGCGAAGCCGATATACGCCCGGCCGGAGGCCTCGAAGCGCGCCGTCGCCGTGCTGGCCGGCGCATCCGGGTCACGGATCACCGCGTCCATCTCGCGGATCATCCGGCGGGCCATCGCCTGACGGGCCTCCGACGCGACGGTTGCGAGCAACGCGTCTCGGTCCGGGAAGTGGCGGTAGGCCGCGCTGGGCGAGACGCCGACCTGCCGGGCCGCTTTGCGCAGCACGAGGCCATCGACACCATCCCGCGCTGCGAGCTCGGTGGCAGCCACGATCAGGGCGCGGCGCAGATCGCCGTGGTGGTAGCCGCGTGTCGTCGCCGTCGAGGTCGTCATGCGTCTATGTTGACATCGTTCACATACCTCCGTAAAGTGGACGGTGTTCACATATCGTTCGCCGCTTCGCGGCTGGACCAACGCAAAGGACCGCAACCATGTCCGTCGTCATCAATGGACGCCAGACCGCCACCCTCGATGAGGATGTCGTCGTCTTTCTCATCGGCATGCGCTTCAATCGGGTGCTCCGACCGTGGACCTGGCTGCCGGCGTTCCTGGCCATGCCGCGGATGCTCCGCGAGCTGGCCGCCGATGAACACCTCGGGCTGCTCGGCGTGCGGACCTACTGGTCTGGCAGGACGATCCTCGCGGTCCAGTACTGGCGATCCTTCCAGCAACTCCAGGCCTTCGCCCGGACGCCCGACCATGCGCACCTGCCGGCCTGGCGCGAGTACAACCGGGTCGTCCGGGCGAGTGGCGATGTGGGCGTGTTCCACGAGACGTACCGCGTGGGGCCCGGATCGGTCGAGACGCTGTACGCCAACATGCCGCCGTTCGGGCTGGGCCAGGCGGTCGGCATGGCGCCGGTCGCGTCTCGCGGACAGGCCGCGGCCCGGCGGATGGGCACCACGACCGTCGATGAGCCGGCCGTCGCTCCGTACTGACGCCTCAGGCCTCGGGCTGAGGACTCGGCTCAGGCCTCGGGTGCCGTCTCAGGCCTCGGGTGCCGTCTCAGGTCTCGGTCTCTGGCTCGGGTGCCGTTTCTGGCTCGGACACCGCGACGACCTCCGCACTGAGCGCGGTCACAAGATCAGCCGGAGCCAGGTGGACGTTCACGCCGAAGTCGCCGCCACCGATCGCGACGACCGGCTGCTCGAGGGTCGGGGCGTCAACGATGACCGGCCACGCCCGCGTGGCCCCGAATGGTGTGATCGTGTAGCGAGCGTACCCGGTGACCTCGCGAGCCTCGTCGGCATCGGGCAGGGTCAGCCGACGGACGCCGAGGTGCGCCCTGAGGCGCGGCCAGTCGAAGCGCCGGCCGGCTGGCACGAGGACGAACACGTAGTCGTCCTCGGCGCGCCGGACGACGATGGTACGCAGCAGCGCACCCACGGGGATCCCCTGGAAGGTGGCACTTTCCTCGGCGCTGGACGCTCGCTCGGTGCGTACCACGCGGAACGGGATACCGGCACGCGCAATGGCGGCGATCGCGGGCGTCTCCAGAGCGTCAGTCACGCCCGAGATGCTACAGGCCGCGAACATGACGAGACCCGGAGGGAGGTCTCCGGGTCTCGAATGAGGCCGATCGACGGTCAGATGGGCACCGACCGCCGAGCGAACACGGGGATGATCAGTTCCAGCGCCGCCCGGCGGCGAGGGTCAGGGCGATCGCGATGATCGGACCGAGGGTGACGGCGAGCCGCCAGATGCGGTAGCTGAGGTGGGTCTGCATGGGCTTGGGCTCCCTTGACGGGTCGCACCCGTAGGTGCTCGGAAACGGACCGTGAGCCTAGACCGCCGGAGGTCCGACGGACAATCCGGACCTTGGTACCGGGTGGTCATGGGACTGTCGTACTGCCTCGAGGTCATGAACCGCCCCGACGCGGTAGATTCCCATTGATCATCACCACCTCCGCGACCCTCGCGGAAATGACCCGACCTCTCGAGGACCTGAGACCCCATGCGATCCTTCCGTCCGCTATTCCTTGCTTCTGCTGCCATGGCTGCCGCCGTGGCCGTCGCCGCGTGTGGCGGCAGCGGGCCCGGCTGGACCTACGCGCCTGCGCCTGCCATCACCCCGCCGCCGAGCGTCGAGCCGAGCGCTGACGCGAGCGTCGAGCCAAGCGCGTCCGCCGCTCCATCCGCATCAGTCGCGCCATCGTCAAGCGCCGCCCCTTCCGGCGACCTCGCCGTCGTCGATATCGCCGCGTCCGGCGTCCTCTTCGATACCGACACCCTGACAGCGCCCGCCGACCAGGCCTTCCAGATCGCCTTCGCCAACGACGATGCCGGGATCCCCCACAACGTCGAGATCAAGGACGCCGGCGGTGCCGTGCTGTTCGCCGGCGATGTGTTCAATGGCGTGGAGACCCGGACGTACGACGTGCCCGCGCTGGCCGCCGGGTCGTACCAGTTCCTGTGCATCGTCCATCCCACGACGATGGTCGGGACGCTTACCGTCGGCGGCTGACGACCGGGGTGGCTTCGTCATGAGCCCCACCGGGGAGCAACGCTGCTACATCGATGCCTACGCGATGTCGGTGCAGGCCTCTGTGCGCTCCGTCGACGCCGGTGACACGACCCTCGTCGTCCTGGATCGGACCGTTGCCTATCCGGGCGGTGGCGGCCAGCCGGCGGACCGCGGCGCCATCCTCCGCGCCGATGGTCGGCGCTGGACCGTCCGCTCCGCTCGCACGATCGACGGCGAGATCGTCCACGAACTCGAGCCCGATGACGGGGATCCCCCGGCCGTGGGCGATGCGGTCGTGCTCGACCTTGATCGGTCGCGGCGGCTGGCCCTGATGCGCACCCATACGGCGCTCCACGCGCTGTGCGGCGTCGTCTGGCGCGACTACGGCGCCCTCGTGACCGGCGGCAACATGGAACCGGGAACCGGGCGCATGGACTTCGAGTTCGAGCGGATGAGCGGCGACCTCGTCGACGCGATCGAGGCCGCGGTCAACATCGAGCTCGCCGCCGAGCGCGACGTCCGCGTCGATTTCAAGCCTCGTGACGAGGCGTTCGCCATCCCCGATCTGATCCGGACGAAGGTGAACCTCCTGCCGCCCGGCATCGATGTCATCCGGACCATCGAGATCGTCGGTCTGGATCTCCAGGCCGACGGCGGGACGCACGTCGCGAACACCCGCGAAGTCGGCGGCATCCGCGTCACGGGCTACGAGTCCAAGGGCCGGATCAACAAGCGCATCCGGATCGCCCTGGAGGACCCGCGCCCTTCGTAGGGCTCGCGCCACAGGCGTACGCCGCCGCCGCCTCGGAACCATCGTCCCCGAGTCCGCGTCCCGCCAGAGCCGCGAGCAAGCGGCACCCCAGCGCACGCGACATCGCGTGCGCATCGAACCGCAGGTGGCACGCCATGACGACCTTTGGGCGGCGAAGAGGCTGGCTCCGCATCCTGTTCTCGGTCACGGTCGTGTCCGTGCTCATCGCCGGGTGTGCCGGCAGCGCTGCCCTTGCACCAGTGGGCGAGGGCAGCGGTCAGGGCGTTCCCTCAGCCGCCCCGGCGCCAGCAGGGGACGACGGCCAGTCCCGAAGCGGCGAGTTGCCACCGCTGTCGGCGCCGCTGCTCGATGACCTCAAGGTCGTGTACACAGGCTCGCTCGATCTCGTGGTCGATGACCTGGCGGCCGCCATCGCCCGGGCGAAGAGCGCCGTCCTCGCGGTCGGCGGCTATGTCGGCGCCTCCTCGGAGCGCAACGACGACCGGTATTCCGTGGCCACCATCACGTACCGCATCCCGGCCGAGCGCTGGGACGAGACGGTCGACACGCTGCGCGGCCTCGCGACCAAGGTGGCCGGGGGCGAGACGCAGGCGACCGAGGTCGGCAGCCAGATCGTGGATCTCGAGGCGCGACTCCGGAACCTGCGCGCCAGCGAGGAGGTCCTCGTCCAGATCGCCAGCGGTACCGGCAAGGTCAGCGACCTGCTCGAGGTCCAGGCGCGGATCACGGACGTACGTGGCGAGATCGAGCGGATCGACGCGCAGCGGGTACAGCTTGAGGACCAGGTCGCCTACGGGACACTCGTGACCACGTTCGGGACCGAGATCGCGCAGGTCCAGCAGACCGCCAAGGAGTGGGATCCTGCCAAGGACGTCGATGGTGCCACGGCCTCCCTGATCCAGGCCGGTCAGGCGATCGTGTCCGGCGCGATCTGGTTCGGGATCGTCTGGCTCCCCGTGATCCTCGTCCTGCTGGCGATCGCACTCGTGGTGCGCTGGGCATACCGCCGGTTCGGTCCGAGGTTCCGGCGCAGCCGCCCGATCGCACCGGCTGGCCCGGTCCAGGGCTGGGGTGGCGGCGGCGAGGGCTGACCGTCAGCCGGAACGACCGTGGCGGCGAGGGCTCGACACCCAAGCGGCGCATCCCCGATCGCCCTGACCGAGGGCTGACCGGCCCGGAACGCGGCCGAGAGTCCGGTCAGCGCTCCGTGAGGTCGAGGCGGACGGCGACCGTGGCGGCCTCGACGCGACCGGCGACACCGAGCTTGGACAGGATGTTGCCGACGTGGACGCCGACCGTCTTCTGGCTGATGAACAGACGCTCGCCGATCTCGCGGTTCGTGCGGCCCCGCGCGATCTCCGTCAGGACCTCTCGTTCGCGCGCGCTGAGGCCGAATGTGTCGCCCTTCGGCGTGGCCGGTTCGCTCCCGACCATGCCGCGGACGAGCGCGGCCGCCCGCTCGTCACTCCCATCCAGGCCATCCGGGCCCGGGTCCATGACCCCGACCAGCGGCCTGGCCGCCGCGTCATCGGGCGCGGACAGTCGCTCCTGGACCTCCGGGGGCAGGGTGATCAGCGCACGTCGGGCGAGCTCTCGAAGTTCCCGGAGGAGCGGCAGCGCGCCGAGGCCGAGCGCCACGTCGACCGATTCGAGCAGCGGAGCCTTGGCGAGGAGCCGGCCAGCCCGGCCCGCGCCGGACCCCAGCAGCGCGCCGGCCTGGCGCCACCGAGCCCGCGCGACCTCGTACGGCATCAGGAGCGCCACCCACCCATCGGCGACTGCGGCCCAGGCCTCCGGGTCGTCGTCGCCGTCGAGGCGGCGCAGGTGCGCTCGCGCTGTGGCCAGGTAGGCGTCGGCCAGCTGCCGCGAACCGAGACCCCGGGCGACACCGTGCCGGGTGACGATCGCCTCGGCCGACGCCAGCACGTCATGGCTGCGCTGTCGCGCGGCCGCGAGCGCCGCGAGGTCCCGACGGACGTGCGCCTCGGCGGCGGCGGCCGCATCGACCTCGACGACCATCGCCGCAGCGCGTGCGGCCAGGATCCAGTCCTCGGTGCCGCCCATCAGTGCCCAGGCCCGATCCGTCGCCCGCCGGGCATCCGCGACATCGCCGCGCCACAGGGCGAACGAGGCGGCCGCCAGATGCAATGGGACCGCCTGCTGTGCATCGCGCACGGCCTCCAGTTCCAGCAGCGTCTGACCGAGCAGCCGGCCCGCCGTCTCGCCCGCGGAGAGCTCGATCTCGACCGTCGCGAGGGCGACCAGGGTATTGAGGAAGTTCACCCCGGCAGGTAGCCATTCGAGCGCCGTCATGCTCAGGGCCCTGGCCTCGCTCCAACGCCCGAGCAGGTAGAGCGAATCGGCGGCGTTGCCGCGCAGGAAGTTGCCGTACACGGCCTCAAGACCGGCGGCCCGGGCTGCATCGATGCCCTCGAACGCGACATCGACCGCCTCGTCGTGGCGACCCGCCAGGTCCAGCACCGTGGTCAGATTCGCGTAGACCCGGAACAGTTCGTCCATGTCGCCCAGCGATGTCGCCATCGCCATCGCGTCGCGGAGCATCGCGACGGCTGCGTCGGGGTCGGCCCGCCAGCCGAGGATGACGCCCTGGGTCGTCGTCGCGTGCAGCTCCCAGATCGCGGCCGGCGGATCGCAGGCCCGGGCGATCTTGATCGCCTCCCGGGCCAGGCGATCGGCGTGAGAAAACATCCCGTCGAGCATGCGCACCTGGGCGAGCCCGGCGACGACGCGCGCACGCGCCTCGGAGGGCTCGGGGGGCACGAGATCCACGGCGCGTCGCCTGGCGATGAGCGCTCCCTCAGCGTCGCCCGCGACACGAAGGAATTGTCCGAGGCGATCGTGGATCAACCCGAGGCGGACTCGGTCTGTGGTGTCCGCGCTGGCGGCAGCCGCCTCGAGGTAGGCCACGGCCCTGTTGACCTGCCCGCCGGCGAAGGCCGCCTCCGCGGCTCGCGTCCCCAGGTCGGCGCCATCCCGGGCGTGCCTCACCGTGCCCGGCGCCGTGTCGCCATCACCGGCGCGGCGTCGATGCCCACCGGTTCGACTGCCGGGCCCGACGGCGATGGCGATCTCGAGGGCGCGCAGTTCGTCTGCCGGCGCATGGACGGCGGCGGCGGCATCCGCAGCGGCGATGGCGGCGCGTCCCGCCGCAGATGGATCGAGCGCAAGGCGGTGGTGATGCATGCCCACGAACGGGTCCGCGGCCATGGCCTGCGCCACGGCACGATGGTGTCGGACGCGGACGCGGGGCAGCAGGTCGGCCTCGATCGCCTCGCCGACGAGTTCATGGCGAAGCTGGAGGTGGCCGTCATCGACAAGGACGAACCCGTGCTCGATCGCTTCGTCCAGCCCGGCTGTCATGTCCGCGTCGAGGACGCCGTCGCCGCGCCTCGGTGCCGATGACGAGCGCGGCGGCGCGGTCCGTCGGTCAGCCTCGAATGCCCGCGCGATCGCGGCAAGCGTCCGTCGATCGAGTGGCCGGCCGGCGGCCGCCAGCATCCGCGCCACGCGGCGACACTCCGGGGAGCGGACGGCGAGCCGTGCCAGCACCAGCTCGCCGAATTCGGCCGCCAGCGAGACCGTGGGGAGTTCGCGGCGAGCCGCCAGCAGTTCCTCGGCGACAAGCGGCCGGCCGCCCGATCGCTCGACGACGACGACGAGGACGCTGGCCGACGGCCGCTCGCCCTCGATCGATTCGATCAATCGCGCGAGATCGTCGTGACCGAGCGGGCCGAGTGTCAGCCGAGCCGGTGGACGGACCGAGGCTTGCAGGGTGCGCAGGTCGATCGCCCAGGGATCGTCCCGACGGATCGCATCGCCCTGGTAGGTGCCGACGATGGCCAGCCGCTGATCGTGCGCGATCCGGGCGAGGAACGCCAGGAGCGTGCGGGTCCCGGCGTCGGCGCGATGGAGGTCCTCGATCGCGAGCAGGACCGGTTGGCGCGCGGACAACCGACCGACGACTCCGAGGACGCCCTCCAGCAGTCGTGCCTGGCGCCGCTCGGGAACGGTCCGCGGCCGGACAGCCGGTGCGATGTCGCCGTTGTCGTGGGCCACGTCGTGCGAGCTGTCGAGTCGCGCGGACACGTCGGGAAGGAGCCGGCCGATCTCGCGTGATGCCGTTCCGAGCACCTCCGTGAGGTCGTCATCGGACAGCGCGGCGAGCGCCGGGCCGAGAGCCCGGATGATCGGGCCGTACGGTCGGTCAGTCCCGCGGCCATGCGCGCCGCCACGCAGGACAAGCATCGGCTCCTCGAGGGAACCGACGCGACGGACGGCCTCATCGATGAAGCGAGTGGCGCCGGCGCCGGCCGTGCCATCGATGAGCAGCGTGCCGGCATCCCCGGCCGCTGCATGTCGAAGCACGGACGCAAGCGATCCGAATGCGTCCTCTCGCCCTACGAACCGCGCGCTCGTGAGCCTGACGGGCATAGGCCATTCTAGGCTGCGGCTCGACAGCCGGGTCATCCATGTCGCGAGGGGCGGCGTATCACGGGGTGATGCCCACCTCGCCCGATCCCGTTTCGCTCGCCCGCCGACCCGTGGCGCGGGGCCTCCTCGCCGCCATGGCCTTCGGCGCCGCGGCGATCCACCTCGCGGCCGGGCCAGCACATGTCGAGGAGCTCGGCGACCCCGGACTCGCCTTCTACGCGATGGCCCTGTTCCAGGTCGGGCTGGGTGTGGCCCTCGTCCGGGCCGGTGGACTGGGCCCGACGGCGGTCCGGATCGGCGTCGCCGGCAGCTCGGTCATCAGCCTCACCTGGCTTGTCTCACGGACCGTCGGCCTGCCGTTCATGCCCGGCGCGCCGGAGGCGGTGGGCACGGCGGACCTGGTCGCCACGATCCTGCAGGTCGGGCTCATCGCGGGACTCGTGGTGCCGCGACGCGCACTTCGACGATCCTCCTTGGCCACGCGATCCGATCCCGCCGGGCGCGACGGTCGGGCGGTCAATCCGCGCTCACGGGTCGCGGGATTTGCGATGGTCGCAGCGTTCGCGGCCGTCGCCCTTGGCTCCTCGATCGGCGTCGTTGACGCGGCGGCCGGCCACGCCCACGGTCCGGATGACGCCGACTCCGGCCAGGCCATCGGCACTCCTGTTGACCATCACTCGGACACCGCGCCGGACCACGCGACAGGCACGGACACGCCAGGCACGCCCGAGGTCGACGCAACGGAGGCACCGGCGGGCCACTCCACGGACGCTCCGAAGACCCACACGCACTGACCGCGCCTACCGCCGACCCGTCCGTCCCGTGCCTGAAGCGACTACGCTCCACCACGTGACCGACGGCCTTCGACCGCCCCATCCCGCCAATGTCCTCAACGACCTGTCGGGCGAGCAGTGGCTCTATTTCACCAAGTCGAGCCTGACGACGGCCTATCCCTCGGAGCTCGGCCACGCGGCGCGCAAGGCGCACGGCGCCAACAAGCCGCCACGGCTCATGGCTCGACTGATCGAGTTCTTCTCGAAGTCCGGCGAACTGGTGCTCGATCCGTTCGCCGGCGTCGGCGGCACGCTGCTGGGAGCGGCCATCGCCCGCGGCCCACGTCGAGCCATCGGCTTCGAGCTCGATGCCCGCTGGGTGGGCGTGTACCACGAGGTGGTCGCAGCCCTCGCCGCCGAACGGGACGGCCGCGGGCCGCAGATCGCGGATCTCGGTACGGCCGACCCTGGTGTGCCGCGCCAGTTCGATCCGTCAGGCCTCGAGATGCGCCATGGCGATGCCCTGACGCAGCTCGCCGGGCTGGCCGACGGTTCGATCGATGTCGTCGTCACCGACCCGCCGTACAACATCCAGCTCGCGCTGACGATGGCGGGCGGCCCACTCGCGGCGGCCCACGCCAACCGTCGGACCGACTACGCCATGATCAGCGACGACCCGGCGGACTTCGCCAACGCCCCCGATTACGCGACGTTCCTTGATCGGATGCAGGCGACGTTCACGGAGATCCGGCGCGTGCTGCGCGAGGGTCGATACGCCGTCGTCATCGTGCGCGACGCCTACCAGAACGGGCGCTACCAATTCGTTGGCTCAGACCTGGCGGCACGGGCCGACGCAGCGGGTCTGGTCCCGAAGGGCGACATCATCTGGCACCAGGCAGGGACGCGACTGCGCCCGTATGGCTATCCCAGGGTGTTCGTGCCGAACATCACGCACCAGCACATCCTGGTCTTCCGGCGCGAACCGGAGCGCACGAAGCGAACGCGACGCCCGACCGAGGCGGATCAGGCGCGGCGGCGGGACTCGAGGTAGGCGGACAGGACGTCGTTGTCGATGTCGTCGCCCATCGTCCATGTGTCGGCGTCGATCGGCATCGACGCCGATGCAGCATTGCCATCCGGCTCCCCGACGACGTCCCCCAGCGTCATCTTGTGGATCCAGCCCTGGCGCCCATCGGGGCACAGGACGAGCCAGTAGACGCCCCGCTTCTCGAGCAGCTGGACCTCGTCACCCTGATCGACGAAGCCGGTCTCTGCGCCGCGGAGCTCGTCCGGCGTATCGAGTAGCCGCACGACGCTGTAGCGGATGAGCCGGCGCTCGCGACCGTCCAGCGGCCCGACGAGCCCGTGATCGAAACTCAACCGCGGGGCGATCGTGGCGTCCCGCATGGGATCAAGCTTGCGAGCCTCGATGAGTGACGGGCGGCGCCAGCGCGGCATGTCGAGCTCGGCGTCCTGCGGGGCCGTGGGGGTCGTGGCACCCGGCGCGCCGGGTGCGCCAAGCGCCGTGGCCACGAGGGCGACGCCGCTCATGGCTCGGGCAGCCATGACATCGTCCGGCGCGGGCTGCTCGCCATCCTGACGACGCTTGCCGAACAGGCTGAACGCCATGGACGCCCCGACGACGGTCGAGGTCGTGGCCAGCGTGAACGCGAGGCTGAGGGGCTCGAGTGCCGGCCGCCCGAACGTCACGGTGCCCACCGCGCTGAGCAGGGCGTCGAGGGTGCCGCCGGACCCACCGCGACCGGGGGTGGCGCCGCCGCCGGTCGTCGGATCGATGCTGCCGTTGCCGGGGTCCGTGCCGCCACCCTGATCGGTGCCGCCACCGGTACCAGGGTCGATTCCGGGCACGACCACACCGATGGCGTCGTCGGACGGGACGGGCGTCGCCGACCCCCCATCACCTGGCGTCGGACCTGAGGTCGCGCCGGGGCTGCTGGTCGGCGTGTCGCTCGGTGCCCCGGTCGGCCCGGATCCTCCCGTTGACGTCGGCGCCGCGGTCGCGGTCCCGGCCGGAGCCGGGGTCCCGACCGGGGTCGCCGTCGCGCGGGGCGTCGGTTCGCTGGTCGGTCGAGGGGTCGCGGTCGGCACCGGCGTGGGCTTTGGGGTCGGTGCGGGCGTCGGCTTCGGGGTCGGGGTCGGTGCTGCGGTCGGCAGCGGCGCGATGGTGACAAGGCCGGCATCCAGGGTGTCGCTGAAACGGTCGCGACTCATCCCCTCGAAGACGACGTCATGGACACCCGCCGGCAGCTTGCCACTCCAGGTGAACCGGACACCGCTCTTCCAGTCCTCCGGGCCAGTGACCTGCATCGCGTGCGCGACGCCGCCGACAACGAGACGAACCCAGTCCGCTGGCGACCCTTCCCGGTTCCGGTAGTCGACGGCGAACGTGACGGTCGTGGCTGGCGTCCCGACGCGCGGCGAGACCGCCGCATCACTGAGTCTGGTCGGACCCGCGGCCGCCTGGGCCGGGCTGATCGCCAGCAGCATCAGGAGCGCGATCACGGCGAAAGCGCCAGCGGCGCGGGCAGGCCGGCTTGCGGTCTGCGCCACCGGACGCGGACGCGGCGAGAACATCGATCGAGTCCGTGTGTGCTGAACGATCACGAGGGGTCGGCCCAACCTCCATCCCGGGACGTGGGCCCGGGTACTGCCTGCGAGGATGGGCATGTGCGTGACGCGGAGCAATGGTACGGGGGTCCCGGCCGGGCCAGCCGACCGGCGTCGGGTGCATGCGCGCACCGCTGGGTCCCGAGGGCCGGTCGACTACGGTGCAGTGCGGAGTGGGCGATGGGCCCACCGGCCGATACCGGTACCCCGGTCGCGTCATTGGCACGCGAGCGCACGGGCGCGAGGATGGGTGGCATGCAGGTCTTCACCACGAGCCGGGGGTCCCCGCGGCCGTCACTCGTCCCGATCCTTGGTCGCACCGTCGTTGCGACGCTGCTCGTCGTCGGCGGGCTCGTGCTCGCGTACATCGCGTTCGCGACGCCCCTGCTGTCGCAGGCCATCCCCTCGGGGCGGCCGAGCCTCGGCCAGTCGGCGATGGGCATGGGCCTGTGGGCAGCCGCGCTGGTGGCGCCCGCGGGCTTCGTCCTGCTCGGGACCAACGGCCTGGCCCGGACGCTCGCCTCCGTGCGTGATCGCCAGCCGCGTCGCTCCGACGTGCTTCGCTCCCTCGCCGACCTGCCGGACGGTCTCGTGGCGGCCTCGCGGCTCAGCCTGCCTGACGGGCGAGGCGTCCCGGAACTCGTCGTCGGACCCTTCGGCGCCGCCGTCATCCGTGAGCTGCCGCCGACCGCTGCGACCCGCGTCCGCGGTGGCCAGTGGGAGCTGCGGACGTCCCAGCGCTGGATCGCCCTGGAGAATCCACTCGACCGGGCGGCGCGCGACGCCGAGCGCGTCCGTCGCTGGCTCGGGCACGATGACGTCGACTTCGTGGTCAAGGTCTATGCCGCCGTGGTCGGATCCGCTCCGGATGTCGCGCGGAGTGCCGGATGCGCGGTCCTGACGCCGGATCAGCTGGGGCCGTGGCTCGCGGCTTTGCCAGCGCAACGAAGCCTCACCCCTGGCCGCCTCGACCGGATCGTGGCGCAGGTCCAGAATTCCGCCGGCTGACAGGCCCGCGGGCGGCGTGAGTACGTGGCGGTGCGAGCACAGGGCGGCACGAGCACAGGGTGCCGCGGTGGATCTGGTAGGGGAGCCAGGACTCGAACCTGGAACCAACGGGATATAAGCCCGTCGCTCTAACCGATTGAGCTACTCCCCCGCCGAGTCGCGGGAGGGACGCGTCCAGTCGCGGGACGTCGTCGATGCTACACCGGTCGGATCGTCACCCGCCGCCGAGCAACCGCCCGGCGATCTTGCGGAGATGGAGGGTTCGCGGCCGCAGCGCACCGGTGCCGGTCACCGATCCGGCCTGGCCGTTGCTCGCTGTGCCGTCGATGACGGCCCCACCTGGTGCCCACGCCCTCGCCGGAAGGGTCGAGACGATCTCGTGCTCCTCCTCGGTCCGGAACGCTTCGATCGGCAGTTCGTCGGGATCGAACGGCCTCGGGCCGGGATCGACGGGGGCGGCTGGTCGCGCATACGCCGGGGCGCCATATAGCTTCGGCAGCGCGACGTGCTGCTCTTCGATGGACACGCGTTGACCTCGCGGGGGTGGGTTTCGGCGGAGCCCGGATACCCGGGCGACCGAACCGAGATTAGTGCCACGCGAGGGTACCGCGGAATGGTACCGATGGGCTAGCGCATCGCATCGACGCGACAGGAGAAGTGGTGCGTCCACGCGCCACAGACGGGCAGTCAACCGAACCAGGGACGGATGATCTGGGTCGCGGCGACCATCACGAGGTAGGCGATCGGCACAGCGGCAAAGAACCCGAGGGCGGCGCTCCAGCCGCTTCGCCGGCGGCCGCCGACCAGACCGGCGCCGGTCGGCTGGGGCACGACGAGGTACGTCACCACGCTGCCGACGACGAGCACGACCGCCACGTACAGAGCGACCGCGAGCACCCGAAGGTCACCGCCCGGGAGGCTCGCCCCGCGCGCCAGCGCCAGGTCGTACACGAGGTAGCCGGTCGCGAGCACGATCGCGACGATGAGACTGGACAGGACCGCCCGGACGACCGGACGGGGCGGGTTGCGGAACTGGCGCCAGCGAACCTCCGCCCACGATCGCCGCCGGACCGGCTCGGTCACGACCCGCCGAGCAGCGTCAGGGATCGACGCGGCGGGACCGTCTCGGGTGTGTGCGCCGCCAGCAGCTCCACGCAGGTCGCGACGCGCTCCAGCTCCTCGTCGGTGGTGAAGCACGCGACGCTGATCCGCACCGCGTCCACCAGGGCGACGGTCCGTGCGATGGTGAAGACGCGCGCGCCGAGCTCTTCCCAGACCGTCTGCGCTGGCCAGCCATCCACGCGGAACGTCACGAGGCCGGCCATCGCGTGTCGTGGCGTCAGGACCGTCACCCCGGGGATCGCCGAGAGGCGGTCGTGGGCGAGTCCGGCCATCGAGGCGCCGCGCCGATAGACCCAGTCGAGGCCGACGAACATGCTCAACCAGCCGATGGACCGGGCCATGCCAACGACCGACGGGCGGTGGTGACTTGACCCTTCATATCGGCGAGCGCTCTGCCACGGGACACCCGTGCCGGAGCTGTCCGCGCGCTCGAAGGTGTAGTGGCCGGCGAAGGTCGGCGCGAGTCGCCCCCGAGCCGCCTCCGTGACCGCGACGGCACCCATCCCCTCGGGCCCCATCAACCATTTCTGCGCCGAGATCGCATAGACGTCCGCACCCGTGGTTGCGAGATCGACCGGGATGGCCCCGGCACTCTGCGCCCCATCGATGATCACCAGCGCGCCGCGCGCGTGCGCCATCGCCGCGATCTCGGCGATCGGCAGCACCGCACCGGTCGCCCACAGGACGTGGGATATGGCGACCATCCGGGTCCGGGCATCGATCGCGGCGTCGAACGCCTCGAGCAGCGCCGCGCGGTCGCCGCCGAGCCCGACATCGACGATGTGGACCTCGACACCGAGGCGGTCGCGCAGGACGTACAGCGGCCCGATCCCGCCCGGGTGCTCAAGGTTCGTCGTCACGACGCGGTCGCCCGGCCGCCAGTCGATCCCCCACGCGCCGATGTTCATCCCATCGGTCGTGGCGTGCGTCAATGCGATGTCGTCCACGTCGGCGGTCAACACCGCGGCCGTGGCGGCCCGCGCCTCCGCCATGCGCTGGACGTACTCGAGGTGATAGTCGGGATGCGCCCGGCCGGTGCGGAGTTCGTACTCGGTCATGTCGGCCATGGCTGCCGCGGTCTCGGCCGGCATCGGCCCGACCGAGCCCGTGTTCAGGTAGATCCCGGCCGCCAGCGCCGGCAACGCGGCACGCACGGTCGCCAGCCGTTCTGCATCGACTCGGTCGGGAGGGGGCACGGCCGTATGATAGCGACGATGTCCGGCCTGGCCCGTCCCGATCACCTCGCGACCACCGATTGGCTGGCCGAGGCGATCGGCCGCCCGGAGATCCGGGTCCTCGACGCGCGGTGGCGGCCGGATGGGAGCGCGCCGTCCGTCTATGCCGCAGGCCATATCCCCGGTGCCATCCTCGTCGACTGGCGCGTCGAATCGGTCGATGCCGGTGAGGACGGCGAATCCCTGCGGCTGGCCACGGCGAGCCAGATCACGGCCCTCGCCGACCGGGCCGGGATCGGCGACGACTCCACGGTCGTCATCTACGACGACACCCAGGGGCTCTACGCGGCCCGCGTCTGGTGGACCCTACGCGCCTACGGACTGGAGGCCGTCCGCGTCCTTGACGGTGGCTATCCGGCCTGGGTCGATGCCGGCGAGCAGGTCGAGCGGGCCATCCCGCTCGATGGGTCCGTCGGCGGATTCAGGCCGCGCGGGCCCAACCAGATGCACTTGACGACGGCCGACGTGCGCGGCCTCCTCGGGTCGCCGGACGTGACGCTGCTCGACGCGCGCGCGCCCGCCGAGTACCGCGGGTTCGAGGGCAACACCCGGCGGCTCGGCCACATCCCTGGCGCCGTCAATGTCCCCGTCGGCGCGATGCACCAGCCCGGGACGCAGCGACTGCGCGATGGCGACGCGCTTCGAGCGCGGCTGCACGCGGCGAATGTCAGCCGCGGACCGCGCATGGTCACCTACGATGGATCGGGCGTCGCGGCCGCGAAACTCGCCTTCGTCCTGACCCTCCTGGGCCATGAGAACGTCGCGGTCTACGACGGGGGCTGGGCCGATTGGGGAAACCGCCTGGACCTGCCGGTGGATCGCTAGGCGCCGGGTTCAGGGCCCTCGCGCGACGACGCACCCAGTCCGGCCCACGGATCGACCTCGCGGTGCGGCGCGAGGATCTGCGCCCGGGCGTGGTTGACCGCCACGAGGGCTGCCGTGGTTCGCGCCTCGCCCAGCACGTCGGACCAGTACGTGGCATCCGTCACCGGCACGAATGCTCCGTGCAGTTCACGCAGGGCGGCGCCGAGGTCCCGCTCCGGGAGAAGGTGGATGCTGCCGGTCACGCGGAACGGCGGGATCGCGATCATGGCGATCTCCGGAACCTTGGGTGTGCGCAACTCGGGCACGGCCTCCACGGTCGTGTCCGCGACCGCGAAGAGGACCGACCCCAGGTTGATCTGCGCGTGCTCAGCCGTTGTCGTGCTGCCATGCGGGCCGAACTCGTCGACCGTCACATCGGACAGGACCAGGAACGGATCATGGGCCTGGTTGAGGATGTCGCTGATCCGCCGCTGCATGGTCGCGATCGTTCCACGGATGACGAACGCGTCCGTGTACAGCGTCAGTTGCGCGACCTGCTGGGAAGCCCCGAATTCGTACATGCCACCAGCATACCCAGCGGCCCCGGCCCAGGGAAGGTCAGTCCTGCCTGATCGCCGAACCTCTGGCGCCTGCGGTCACCAGCAGCTCGCTGCCGTGCTGCAGCCCTTCGTACAGCGCGGTCACCGTCGCAACGGTGTCGATCTCGTCGGGTGACTTGTCGTCGCGGAGCGCGTGGATCCGGGGGAAACGGAGGCTGAACCCGGATCCGTGGCGTTTGCTGCGGACGATGACATCGAACGCGATCTCGACCACGACGGTCGGCTCCACCTGGCGGTACCGCCCGAAGCTGGCGATCGTGTGCGCCTCGAACCAGGTGGTCATCTCAGCGATCTCGGCATCGGTCAGGCCGCTGTACGCCTTGCCGATGTTGACCAGCTTCCCGGTCGCGTCGTCGCGGACCGCGAAGGTGTAGTCACTCAGCACGCCGTGGCGCTTGCCATGCCCGACCTCGACGCCGACCACGACGCAATCGATGGTGGCCAGGGCCTTCTTCATCTTCAGCCAGCCGAGGCCGCGCCGCCCCGGGGAGTAGCCGCTGTCCGGGTCCTTGACCATGAGGCCCTCGTTGCGGCGCGCGCGAGCATCGGCGAAGGCCTGCTCGAGGTCGGCAGCATCGGCGGCCACGGCCATGTGCGACCGGAGGAAGCGGCCACCCTCGATGACGCCGGGCAGGTCGAGCCCATCGAGCCGCGCCCGTCGCTCGCGCAGCGTCGCCCGCAGGAGTGGCTCGACCGCACCATCGCGATCGGGATCGCGACTGTCAGGCCCGTCGCCGACGGCAAGGAGGTCGAACGCGACGTAGATCACCGGGACGTCTGCCTGGATCGCGGCGCTCGGAGCCTTGCGCCCAAGGCGTGCCTGGAGGCTGATGAATGGCAGCACCAGCTCGTCCTTGAAGGCCAGGATCTCGCCATCGATGACGGCGTCCCAGGGCAACGGGCGGGCAGCCTCGACGATCTCCGGGAACTGCCCACTGATGTCGTGCAGGTCGCGCGAGTAGAGCCGAACGTCCGTACCGCGCTTGTGCAACTGGGCACGGATGCCGTCGTATTTGTCCTCGACCCAGACCTCGTCGCCGAGGCGACGGATGATCTCGTCCGCGTCCTCGGCCGGGGAGGCGAGCATGAACTTCAGCGGGTGGAAGAGCGCAAGCTCGGCGTCGGCGAGGGCGTCGTCGCGGGCCATGGCCGCGACCCGGCCGATGTCGCCGGTCAGCATGCCCGCCCACTTGACGTCGTCGAGCGGGCGCTCGAAGGTGGTGGCGATGGCCGCCTCCACGAGACCCTCGCGGAGTCCGATGCGCAGCTCGCCGGACAGGACCTTGACGATGGCCTTGACGGTCAATGGGTCGCTCCGCCCGATGAGATCGCGGAAGATCGCCGCCTTGGCGGCCGGGCCGCGGGCACGCTCGATCGCCTGGAACGCGTCGGCCACCTCGGGGAGTGTCGGGGATGTCTGTGGTGGCGGGTCGTGGCCGGCGCCCTCGAGGACGTCCTGGACGGCCAGGCCCAGGTCCGAGTGGCGGTCGTAGGCGGCACCCATCGCGGCCCGGTCCACGCCGGCGACCTCCGCGATGGCCGTGGAGATCGCCGCCCAACCGATGCCCGCGGACCGCTGGTCGGCCTCGGCGAACGGTCGCCCGGTCAGGAACGTGGCGGCGATGGGCAGCTCGTCGGGCGCCAAGCCGCGGAAGTAGTCGGCGAGCAAGGCCGTCTTCTGCGACGTTCGGGTCGTGGCGGCGACGCGCTCGGCGGTATCGCTCCAGCGGCGCATTCCCGGGATGGTATACGGTTCCCGCCATGGTGCCGCGAGCCTGGTTCCCGGAGTCGATCGAGGGGTCGGGGATCAACCTGCGTCGCCACATCCCGGAGAACCTGGAGCGGTTCCGGCGGTGGTACGCGGACCCGGAGATCGCCCGGCTGGCACGCTACCAGGAGGCGCCCATGCGCCTCGAGGAGATCGACCGATTTTTTGCGGTCCGGGTGGTCGGGTCGGGGGCCCTGGCGATGGCCATCCACGAGCGCGGATCCGGCCGCCTCATCGGGACCTGCGCCTTCAGCCAGCTCGACGGCGACAACGGCTCGGCGCTGTACCACATCACCATCGGCGAAAAGGACGCGTGGGGCCAGGGCTACGGCACGGAGGCGACGCAGCTGATGCTCGATCACGCGTTCGGCGTGCTCGGGCTGCACCGCATCGCGCTGTTCGTCTTCGAGTTCAACGAGCGCGCCATCCGTGCGTATCGACGGTGCGGTTTCGTCGTCGAGGGACGGTCCCGTGAGTCGATCTTTCGCGACGGTCGGTGGTGGGACGAGATCGCGATGAGCGTGCTCGAGTCCGACTGGCGGGCAGGTCGCATCGCGGCGGGTCTGCCCGTGCCGGTCGCGACCGGCGTGCCGGGTGACGGTGCCGCGCCGGTTGATGGTGCCCCGGAGCCTGAGGGCCGGGCCGGTGTCCTGCAACGGACCATCAGGAGGTTCACGTGAGCCCGTCGACGGGGAGCGCGTCTGCTGCCGCCCGGACCGAGATCCGTGACCTCATCGCCGCCAAGGGCCACACCGTGGACAACGCCCGGGCCGCCGTGACTCGGCTCGAGACGGCCTTTGCGGATGGCGCCCTTGAGCGCACGGCATCGCTCGACCTGTTCCTCGCCGACCTGATGCGCGCGCTGGAGCAGGACGAGGGCGAGAAGCTCGGTGGCAAGTCGGCGGAGGCCGCGCGGTTCATCCTGCGCGCCGTTGATCGCGAACTCGAGCGAGCCTGAGCTGGTGCCGCCCATCCCGACACCGCGCGAAGAGGTCGTTCCGATCCTGAGGGTCGCCGACGCGGAGGCATCGGCCGCGCTCCCACTGGTTGCCGACCCTCGCCGACCCTCGCCGTCCCTCGCCGTCCCGTCGCTCCCACCAGGAGCGATTTCCCGATAGATCCCTCGTGAAGGCGTCCCCAGATGACGATCTCTGCAGCCTGGGCACACCCTCACGAGGCGTTCGTGCCCACAACGCTCCCCACAGGAGCGAGGGACCCCGTCTCGAGGCGCGCAGGCAGGCGATGGACTCTGCGAAGGATGAGGTGCGCGCTGTGTCGTCAATGCGGTGGCCGGCGACGGAACCGCGGCGAGTGAGTGGAAGGCCAGGGCGATCGCCGCCCTCGACGGTATCGCCGACCAGGATGACCGCGACGTCATCGACGGCGACCTGGCGACGCTGCCGATCTGAGGTAGCATCCGCGGACTCGACTGACGTGGCTTCTACGCGGCGGGCGAGGAGGGCCCGGATCGCCGCCCCGCGGTGGTTCGGGCCCGTTCCATGCCCGGGCGCAAGACCTTCACCGGATCATCGATCCCGATCGCGCAGCTCGCGCATGGCCGCCGCGATGGCGCGCTCGCCGTCGGCCTCCAGGCCCTCGATCACGCCGTCGCGATCATGCGCAGACCGGTTCTGGCTGAGCTTGGACTTCGCCTCGAGTCGATCGATCAGCAACTCGACCCCGACGATCGCGCGCAACTGTCCCTCGATATACGCTGCCGGGGCATCGTCGACGCTCCACGGCGCGTCGCGTGAACTTTCGTGCAGCGCCGTCAGCCGCCGGACGTTGGTCTCGCAGAACGCAGCGTCATCGTGGATCACGAGGCGACCATGGGCATGGATCGTCACGTAGTTCCAGGTCGGGACCACTCTCCCGTGTTCGCGTTTCGTGGCGTACCAGCCGGGGGAGATGTAGGAATCCGGGCCGCGCACGATCGCCATCGATGCTCCGAGCGCCGGCGTCTTCCATTGCGCGTTGTTGCGCGCGACGTGCCCCATCAACGACCCGTACTCGCCGAGCCCCGGACGCGATCCCGGGCGATCCCAGGCCATCGGCAGCATCGTCGCCAGGATGCCATCCGCCGTCGTCGTGATGAGGTCGACGGCGCCGGGCTGCTCGAGGAGGGCATCCACATCCTCCGACGACGGCTCGAAGTGCGCGGGAACGTACATGGCGGCAGTATGCCAAGGACGGCGTCAGCCGCCATCGCGGGGCCGACGTAGACTCAGGTCTTCACCCCGCCCAGCCGCGCCCATCGGAGACCAACGACCCCATGACCGACCTCAAGACCGGCATCCTGCTGTGGAGCCAGGCAGCGACCTGGCCGGAGATGCTCGATGCCGCCACGCGCGTGGACCGCCTCGGCTACGACCATCTGTGGACGTGGGACCACCTCTACGCGATCTTCGGTGACCCGAACCAACCGATCGTCGAGGGCTGGACAACGCTGGCGGCCTGGGCGATGGTCACTGAGCAGACGCGCCTCGGCCTGCTCGTCGGCGCCAACACGTTCCGTAACCCGGGGCTCGTCGCCAAGACCGCTGCGACGCTCGATCACATCACGGGTGGCCGCGCGATCCTGGGGATCGGTGGCGCCTGGATGGAGCTTGAGCACACTGCACACGGCATCGACTTCGGCAGTGGCTTCGGTCAGCGCCTCGACTGGATGGACGAATCCGTCGGCGCGATGCGCGCCCTGCTCGATGGCGAGACCGTGACCTCCGAGCTCGGGGGCCGCTACACGTTCCGCGGCTTGCGCCACGATCCCCTGCCGGTCCAGAAGCGGCTGCCGATCATGATCGGCGGCAGCGGTGAGAAGAAGACACTTCGATCCGTCGCGAAGTACGCGGACATGTGGAATGCGATGGGCCCGGTCGATCTCATGGCACACAAGGTCGAGGTCCTGCGCGGGCATTGCGAGGCGGTCGGACGCGATATCGACGAGATCGAGTTCACGCTCGGCGTGAAGCTGACGATCCGCGACTCCAAGGCGGACGCCGTGAAGGTCCGCGAGGCGGCGATGGTCCACAACCAGACCCCGCATGCCGACATCGCCGACGACGACACGTTCTGGGAGGGCTCGCCCGAGGAGATCGCCGACCGGCTGCGGCCATATGTCGCCCTCGGCTTCCGGACCGTCATCTCCGAACAGCCGGCGCCGTATGACGTGGAGTCCCTGGAGCGGTTCATCGGGGAGGTCAAGCCGCTCATCGACGCCGACTGACGGGGGCAAGGGGCGGGGCGCCGGCCCCGAATCGCCGGCGACTGGCCCCGACTCGCCGCGCCGCCCGAACTCAGCCGGGCCGCAGGGTCCGGATGAGGCCCTGGTATGCGGCGGCGGCGATGGGCCAGCTGTAGCGCTCGCGGGCGGTGGCCCGGATGCGCGCTCGCCAGGCGGCCAGGTCCTCGGGTGGTCGATCGAGGATGTCGCGCACGGCGGCCGCGATGTCGGCCGGGTCCATCGATGCGGCGACCCGTCCGAGGTCCTCGCGGGTCAGGACCGCCTCCATCGTCGGCAGGTCAGGCCCAAGGACCATCGGCAGACCCCCGGTCATCGCCTCGAAGAACTTGTTGAGGAAGGTGAAGCGCTGGCTGAAGCTGATCGGTGGCAGGGCGTTCATGGCCACATCGGCCGAGGCCACCCAGGCCGGCAGCTCGTCGGGATGGACCGCGGGCAGGGTGACGTGCCGCCCGGCATAGCGTGGGTCGGCATCGCGCGCCACGCTCGCCTCGAAGCCGCGCCCGAAGCCGAGCAGCACGAGCGCCGTGTCGGGGATGGCCAGCATCGCCTCGGCCGCCTGGTCGAGCCCGACATAGGGACCGAGCCGGCCCCAGAACAGGAGGATCCGGGTGGATGGCGGCAGACCCGTCGCCTGGCGCACGAGATCGGGCACAGGGCCTGTGGGTTCGGACCGGGGTTCGGGGTAGTTCGGGACGACGGTGGGCCGGACCGGAAGGTCCCAGTGGGTCTGGGCCCAGTCGGCGAAGGCGTCGTTGACCGCGGTCAGGCCATCGGCCGCTCGGGCCCAGCGCCGTTCCCGGCGGGCGAGGAACCACAGCACGGGCCTGGGGATGTACAGGACGTTGTTGCTCTCCATCGTGATGTCGATCACGTCGAAGATGACGACCGACGTCCGGCCGGCCTTGCGGTCGCGCTCACGGGCGGCCAGGGCCGCCGCGATCGGCAGCGTGCCGCAGGCGTGGTACACGTCGGCCGGAGCCAGCTCCCGGGCCAGCGTGTACCACCAGCCACGCACGATCGATGGATAGAACCACCACGTGATGAACCGGTTCTTGATCGTGCGCAGGACGCGGAATGGGAGCGGGAGGCGGCGCTGCGGCTTCCGTTCGACCTTGCCGTACGTCGCGGCATACGGCGCGAATGGCCCACTCGTCGGGTAGCGGCGCAGGACGATGTCGCCCTCGTGCTGCTCGAGGTCCGATCCGAGCTCGTGCGTCGCGGCCACTTCCACGTCGTACCCGAGATCGACGAGTGCGCGGCCCATTCGGATCGCCCGTGAGTACGGATTGGCCGGGTTGCCCACGAGGATCGCGGCGCGGGGCCGTTGATCCGCGGCGGACGCGCCAGTACCTGGATCGGCAGGGTCGGGCATCGAGCCGAGTATGGCGCGACCGGCGCGTGCCTGCGGCCACTACTATCCCGCGATGGACCGCTTCTTGAATCTGCGACCCACGCCTGAGGCTCTGAAGAACGGCCGGCGAACAATGGTCATCGTCGCGATCATCGTGATCGGCATCGGGCTCTTCAACGTGCTGATCCCCGACGCTGCCGACGCCAACATGTGGGCGATCCTTGGGACCACGTGCCTGACCCTTGTCGGCGATGGCATCGCGTACCTCGGACAGCCGACCCTGCTGCGCTACCGGGCGGGCCTCGTCATCACGGCGGTGGGGATCGCCTCCAGCTTCTACCTGCTGATCGTCGAACCGTTCAAGTCGGTGGCCACCTGATCGCCGGCCGACGCCCTCGCGATCGCGCCCCGAACCGCTCGCCGGCTCCACAGCCCGCCCTGCGATCCTGCCAAACGTGCACGGGGTGCACGTTGGGTGCGCTCCGGACCTGGATGCGGGCCTCCTCAAGGGCCTGGCCGGGTTGCCACGCTCGATCCGTGCGGGCCCATGCTGGCGGTGGGTGCTGGCGGGTCGTCCGGGCCAGCCGTTGGCGCCGAAGGTGCACCGGGTGCACTTCTGGTCACCTTGTCGCCGGGCAGGGGCGCCGGCCCCGAATCGCCGGCGACTGGCCCCGACTCGCCGCGCCGCCCGAACTCAGCCGGGCCGCAGGGTCCGGATGAGGCCC
>JBKJHI010000254.1:0-7251 GCA_046599085.1 Candidatus Limnocylindrales bacterium | reverse complement strand
GCGAGCGGGGGTTGTACTGGGTCAGGACGACGACATCGTCGATGTCCGAGTTGACGCAGTTGGACAGCGTGAAATCGATGATCCGGTACTTGCCACCGAACGGGACCGCGGGCTTCGCGCGTTCCTGCGACAGGATCGAAAGCCGTTCGCCCTCGCCGCCTGCGAGGATGACCGCCATGGTGCGCTTCACGGGTCCGGATGCGCCTCCGAGTGCGGGTTCCAGTGACTCGATGCTAGCACGCGGACCGGCCCAGGTCGTTTCGGGACGATGATCGATATGTCATCGCTCACCCACATCTGCGTCGCGAACGCACAGGGACCTCGACCTATAGGAACAGCCTCGGGTTCACGAAGTTGCCGTTGAGCTCCACTCCCCAGTGCAGGTGCGCGCCGGTCGACCGCCCGGTGCTGCCCTCGTAGCCGATGATCGTGCCCTTGGACACGGTCTGGCCGACATCGACCGGCCGTTTGGGCTGCATGTGTGCGTACCAGGTGCGCAGCGATTCGGAATGGGCGATCACGACGATCCACGCTGGGTCGGAGCCGTCCGCCCAGTTCCACCCGACGTACACGACGGTGCCGGCCCCGGCGGACCGAACGGGCGCGCCGTAGTCGGCGACGAGGTCGATGCCGTTGTGGAAATGGGCACAGCCGTTGCCCGGTGCGTACCACGTGAATGTGCTGCAGCCGTACTCGCCGCTGATCGTGAACTTGTCCATCGGCCAGCGGAACGTGCCGTTGAACTCGGACGGGATCTTGCCTTTCTTGACCTGCTCGTCGATGAGCTGGTCGATCGTGCGGGCGAGGGCGGCCTGTTTCGCGGCCGCTTCCCTGATGATCCGAGCCGCGTTCGCCTTGTTGCGCTGAAGGGCCGCGAATTGTGCCTTCTGCTCGGCCAGGGCCGCCGCGACGTTCCTTTCGAGACGCTTGAGCTGCTCCTGGGTGTCCTTGAGCTCGGCCAGGCTTCGATCGAGTTCGCGCTTCTGGGCGGCGGTCTCGCGGCGGAGTTCGTCCGTGCGCGTCCGCGTCAGCGCCACCGTCTCGCGCAATGCGGCCAGCGTCTCCGACGCCTTCGTGATCTCGGCGGCGAGCGCCTTGTCCTGCTCCCCGACGTCGATGTAATAGCTCATCTCGGCAAGCAGGTCGGTGAAGTTCCCGCCGGAGATGAAGGTCTCCAGGGGCGAGGTCCGGTCCGTGTCGTAGGCATCCCGGATGCGACCGGCGAGCAGGGCGCGTCGATCGGCCAGGTCCTTCCGCTTGGCGGCCTCCTGTGCCTCGACCACGCGGAGGTTCGCGTCCATGATCTTCAACTGGCCAACGACCTCGTCGTAGGCACTGCGGACCGCCGTGATCCGAGTCTGCATCGTCGTGATCCGGGCGCGGACGGCATCCAGGTCCGCCCCGATGGCGCTCAGCTGCTTGCGTGTCTCGCTGATCTCGGAGGACAGGGCGGACTGCAGCGAGCTCAACTGAGCGACGCGCGTCTTCTGTGCGGCGACGTCTTTCTTCAGCTGCTCCTGGCGCGCCTTCGCGTCCGACAGCTCATCGGCGTGGGCGGTCTGTACGCCGACTGGCGCACCGGTCATGGCCACGGCCAGCACCAGCAGCATCGTCAGGGCGGGCAGGCGTCGGCGGATCGCGCGGCGGATCGACGGGCGCGGTCGGCTGACCCAACCGGGCGCGACCGGGCTGGCGGCTTCGCTGTGGTCCTCCCGACCACGGCGGCTGAGCATCAGCGGAGCGACGTCATCGTGCGAGCAATCTCCGGGGGTAGCGCCTTCGTTGGGGACTGGCGCGTGACGGTCACGCCCGCCGGTGGGTCCACATCCGCGACGGGCACTGCCGCAGGACGACACCTCAGGAACCGGCTTCGGGGCATTCTACCCCCCGAAGTCTAGCCGCCGGTCCGGGGCGGTCAGGGGGAGCCGATGGTCCTGCCGGTTGATAGGACCCTGCTCCGGGGCGGCGGGCGTCGGCGCCTCACCCCCGGATGAGTACCGCCCACAATGCCCCGAAGATCAGGAACGGCCCGAACGGCACGTACGAATCCCGTGCGATCCGTCGCGCGAGCAGCAGCACCAACAGGACGACGCCGGCAAGGATCAAGCCGATCAGGACCCCACCCAGCGCGCGCTCGGCGCCGACCATCAGCCCGGCCCCGATGAGCAACTTCACGTCGCCGAGCCCGAACGCCCCGGCTCCGAACGGGATCGATGCCACGTACAGGACGACCGGCACCGCGACCGCGAACAGAGCCGTTGCGGCCACCGCGATCAAGCCCTCGCCCACCATCGGGTTGAGGCCAGACGCTGCGTAGAGCAGGGCGACGGGGATGACCGGCAAGGTCAGTTCGTTGGGCAGCAGCCGCTGATCGAAGTCGGTGGCCAGGCCCACGATGAGCGTCACGAACCACGCCCCGAAGAGGACGAGCGCAAGCGGTTCGATCCCGAAGCGGATCGGCAGGAGGCCCATCGCCACGGCGCCGGTGGCCCCGCACACGACCGTGCGCCAGTCGATCGCCCGGCCCGGCGGATGCTCCTCGTCGTGCTCCGGCCAGCGCGTCGCGAACCGGTCCGCCGCCAGCCCGAGCAGCCCGCCGGCGATCGCGAGGACGATCGACAGGAGCTCGACGCTCACCGTTGGTCCTGCGACTGGCTCAGCGAGCACCGGCGAGGGCCAGCTCGACCAGCGTGGCGTGCGACGCGCCCGTCGCGCCGCGCGGGGCGTACGACACGGCCTTGCGGTAGTAGGCCGTCCCGGCGATGTCGAGGTGGACCCACGGCACCGTCGCGAACTCGCGCAGGAACAGGCCGCTCTTCACGAGCGAGCCCTCGGCCGAGCTGGAGTTCTGGAAATCGCCGTACCAGGAATCCATGTCGGACACGTACTCGTCGACCAGGGGCAGCTGCCAGTAACGTTCGCCGGCGCGGTCGCCCGCGGCCATGACCTCGTCGTAGAACGACTGGGGCGTCCCGAACGCGCCCGTCACGAGGTGGCCAAGTGCGCGAGACACGGCACCCGTGAGCGTTGCCACATCGACCAGGTGGGTCGCACCAAGGCGCTCCGCCCAGGTCATGGCGTCGCCCAGGATCAACCGACCCTCGGCGTCCGTGTTGGTGATGTCGACCTTCTTGCCGTTGAGGGCGGTCACGATGTCACCCGGGCGGGTCGAGTGCGGGCCGGGCATGTTCTCGACGGCCGGAGCGACGGCCAGCAGCGGCGTGCCCGGGGCGAGCCGCGCTACCGTCTCGATGGCGGCGATCACGGTGCACGCACCGGTCTTGTCCATCTTCATCTCCTCCATCCGATCGGATGGCTTGATGGAGATGCCGCCGGAATCGAAGCAGACGCCCTTGCCGACGATGGCCAGGTGGCGGTCCAGGGCGTCGTGCTCGGCTTCCCCGCCGGAGCGCATGACGATCATCTGGGGCGGGTTGTCGCTGCCACGACCGACGGCCATGAACATGCCCATGCCGAGTTCCGTCGCACGGTCCGGCCCGATGACATCGATCGACAGGCCGTGGCGCTCGGCGATGGCCCGGGCCTCGTCGGCGAGGACCTCTGGCGAGACGTCGTTCGCTGCCCGGTTGGACAGATCGCGCGCGACGTTCGCGCCTTCACCGATGATCTGGCCACGTTCCGCCGCCGCCTGGATCGCCGCCATGTCGCCACCGGGCACGACGAGGATCAGCTCATCGAGCGTCGGCGGTGCGGAGATGTCAGCCCAGTCGCCACGGAGCGGGGCGCCGTCCGGGCCCCAGCTCGGCTCGATCGCATCGCGATAGATCGCCTTGGGATCGTAGGAGCCCTCGACGACGCCGCGGGCCACCAGCTGGGCAGCGAGCGTCGCATCGCCATCGAGCCCGTCCGCCTCGGCCAGGGGCGACAGCCAGATGGCCATCGTGCGGACCGCACGGCCACCGAGCCGTCGCTCTGCGGAGGCCGCGACGCGGACCACGGTCTCCCGGTCGGCGGTCGCCGGGTCGCCGATCCCGACGACGAGAAGGCGGCCGGCCGGCAGATCGCCACTGGCCGCCAGCGAGGTCGAGAATCGCTTGCCGGACAGCTCGCGGAACGCCGCCAGGGCGGACAGTTCCCCACCGGACCGACGATCGAGCTCGCCCAGCGGGCCGTCGAACGCGGGACCGGCTGCGACCGGGATGACAAGGACGTCGGCCGCGACATCCCATGGTTGATCGGTGACGACACGAAGCTGCACGGTGACTGGATCCCTCCCTGAGGCGGTGACCGTCCGGCGGGTGCCCGGCATCGGACGGAGCCATGAGTTCGGGCGCCAGTGTAGCGCCGGGCGGGTCGTGGTCGGGCGGACTCCACGGCCCGCGGTCACGTCCGACCGGTCAGGATCCTTCTGACAGGATCCCCGACAGGCGCCCGCGCGCTTCCTCGATGGCGATGACCGCCCCGCTCATCCCGCCCCGGCCGATCTCGGCCATGATCACGATCATCCCCCGCGCGTCCGGCGGCAGACGCGACCGGGCGGCCTCCTCGGCGGCGATCGCGTCGCGGACCTCTGTCGTCACGCGGCCGCCGACGTCGCGCAGGACCTCGTACAGGTTGCGCAGGGCGGTGTCGTACGCCTCGCTGCGGTCCAGCCACTCGTCCAGCGTCGAGACGTCGACCGTGGCGGCGAGCAGGTCGCGCAGCTCCCGCGCGCCGGCGATCGCCTGGTCCGCCCGGTCGAGTGCCTCGAGGGCGCCTGCGTAGTCCGCGGCACGCCCGTGCTCGGCGGCGGTCGCGGCGGCATCGACATGGGCAGTGAGGACGCTGGACAAGCGGCTTGCGGCCAGCGAACTCGCGGTCAGGCGCGACCACGCGGCATCCAGGCCGGCGACGGCTGTGGCGGCCGTGACCAGCCGGGCGTGGCGCGTCCGGACCGCGCCCGACAGCTCGATCGCGGCGGTCGGCGTCCCCACGATCGGCATCGCGCCCAGATCTGCGGCGACCCCGGCGGCGCGTGTCCGGATGGTGGCGACGAGGAGGTCACCTTGGGCCACGGCGGCCGCGACGGCATCCAGGTCCGTGCCGGTCAACGACCCCAGGGCCTGGCGCGCGGCAGCGGCCAGGTCGCCCACGTCCGAAGCCTCGGCAGTGAGCTCCGCCTCGGCTGCGTCGAGCAGCGGCGTCAGCCGGGCATCACCGGCGGCGGTCAGGGCTGGGTCGGTTCCGCCGGCTCGTGGCGGATCCATGACGCTCACGAGCCCTGCCGCGCCCAGCGCGATGAGCACCACGGCAAGGAGCCAGGCGATGGCCGCCAGGAGCCCTCTCATGCAGTCTGTCCGACGGCCTGATCGCGGGGCTTCTGCCGCAGGTACCCGAGTGCGCCCTCCATCGGCCGCGGCTCGAAGCCGAACGTGGCGGGGATGACGTCCAGTGGCCCGATATTGTCCAGCTTGAGCTGGCGGAGCTGATCGGTCGCGACCGGGAACGGCAGGTGCAGCAACTCCGACACGCGGGCCACGAGTGAGATGACGGGGACGGGCATCGGCACGATGGCGCGTCGGGTCCCCATCGCGCGCAGGACTTCCTGCGTGATCTCGCGATACGTCCAGTAGCGCGGCCCGCCGAGGTCGTACGTCCCACCGATCGTCGCGTCATCGGCCAGGCATGCGACGACGACCCGGGCGACATCGCCGACGTGGATCGGCTGGAAGCGGGAGCGCCCGTCTCCGGGCACCGGCACGACGCCGGGCGACATGCGCACGAGCCCGGCGATGATGTTGAAGAACCCGTCCCCAGGGCCGAATTGCAGGGATGGCTTGAGGATCGTCCAGTCGAGCCCGGAGTCACGGACGATCACCTCGGCCCTGGCCTTCGAGCTCGCGTAGTGGAGCTCCGGATCGTCCTCCACGCCCATCGCGCCCATGTACACGAGGCGGGCGACGCCGGCGGCCTGCATCGCGGCGACCACGGCGCGCGTGCCCTCGGTGTTCACCAGGCGCAGCTCTGCGCCACCGCGGAGGTCGCGCGGGATCGCGACGAGGTGCAGCACGGCATCGACGCCGGCGACGGCCGCGGACAGGGTCTCCGGCCGCGTCACGTCACCGGTCCGGATCTCGACCGAGCGGCGCTGCTCCGCTGACAGGCGGGCGAGGACGGTCGCGCCGGACGCATCGCTGCGCTCGAGCGCGACGACGCGGTGCCCGGCATCGATGAGGGCCGGAACGGACCGGCTCCCGACGAAGCCGCTGGCACCAGTGACAAGGATCGTGGCCATGGGAGGGACCTGCTTGCTCGTGGCCGCACCATCGGCGGCACTCACTATCGGTTCGGGCGGAAGGGCCGCACGGATGCGACCGACACACCCGGCGTGCGTCGCGGACTGCGGAATCGTAGCATCGGCGCATCGTGCCACCCATCGCGGATCCCGATCTGGCCGCTCGTCGTCGTCTGGTGGAGGCGATGCCCAAGGCGGAGGTGCACTTGCACCTCGACGGGTCGCTCCGCGTGGACACGGCGCTTCACCTCGCCCGGACCCGTGGCGTGGATGCGCCACGGGACTGGCTGGGGATGTCGCGAGCCCTGATCGCCCCGATGCCGTGCGCCTCGCAGGCGGAGCTCCTGCAGGCATTCGATCTGCCCATCGCCCTGATGCAGGACGCCGAGGCGCTGCGCCGGATCACGGCGGAACTGGTCGAGACCAAGGCTGCAGACAACGTCCGCTACGTCGAGATCCGCTGGGGTCCACTCCTCCACACGATGGGGGGCCTGCCACTCGACGAGGGGATCGCGGCGGTCTGCGCCGGAGCTCGGGAGGCTGGCGCCCGGACCGGCACGGTGGTGCGCCTGATCTGCACCGCGTTACGCTCCCACGATCCGGCGGCGAACGACCGCCTGGCCGAGACGGCGGTCCGCTTCCTCGACGACGGACTCACCGGCTGGGACCTGGCGGGACCGGAGGCGGCGTTCCCGGATCCGCTGACGCATGGCCGTGCCTTTCAGGTCGCCCGTGCCGGCGGTCTGGCCATCACCATCCACGCCGGGGAGTGGGGAGGCGCCGCCCAGGTGCGTCGATCCCTGGACGCGGTCTCCCCCGCGCGGATCGCGCACGGCCCTGGCGCCGTGGACGACCCGGCGCTGTGTGCCGAGCTGACGGCCCGCGGCATCCCGCTCGACCTGTGCCCGACCAGCAACTGGCAGGCGGGCATCGTGCCGTCTGTGGCGGCCCACCCGCTGGCCCGGCTCCACCGGTCCGGCGTGCCGGTGACGCTCAACACGGACGACACGACCGTG
>JBKJHI010000066.1:0-60378 GCA_046599085.1 Candidatus Limnocylindrales bacterium | reverse complement strand
GGACGGGGGTCGCCGGACCGAGGGCTCACCGGGCGGGGTTGGCTCGCGGGGCGGGGCTGGCTCGCCGGGCGAGGGCGGGGGTCGCCGGACCGAGGGCTCACCGGGCGGGGTTCATTTGCCGGGCGGGGCTGGCTCGCCGGGCGAGGGCGGGGGTCGCCGGACCGAGGGCTCCCCGGGCACGATGCGCTCGCGCTGCTGAGCCTGTTGCTGCTGGCGGCCCTCCTGCGACTCCCTGACCTCGCCACACGGGGGACCTGGGACAGTGACCAGGGCCACGACATGCTCGTGCTGCGCTCGTTCATCCGCGACGGGGTGATCCCCCTTCTCGGGCCACCGACCTCGATCGGCGACGTCCACCATGGTGCGTGGTACTACCTCCTGCTCGCGCCGGCGGCGGAGTTGACCGGCGGGGACTCCCCGCTGGCCGTGGTCGGCCTCATCGCGTTGAGTGGTGTCGCCGCGGTCGGTGTCACGTGGTGGCTGGCGCGGTCCATCGGGGGGCCCGTCGCTGGTCTCGTCGCGGGACTGGTCATGGCGGTATCCGCCGCCGCCGTGGACGAATCGACGTTCATCTGGAACCCGAACCTCATCGCCCTGTCGAGCTCGGTCGCGCTGGCCGGAGCCTGGCGAGCGTGGTCATCTGAACGGCCGAGGTGGTGGTTGCTGGCCGCCGTCGGCACCGCGATCACGGTGCAGTGCCACGTCCTGGGGGTCGCGCTGCTCCCCGTCGTCGCCGCCCTGCTCGTCGCCGATGTCCGCCGCCGCGGCGCGGACCGTCGCATCGATCGGCGCGTCGGCCTTGGCATCGTCGCGGTCTTCGCGGCGAGTGTCGTGCCGCTCGTCGCGAACGAGCTGACGTCGGGCTTCTCCGAGGTTCGGGCGGCCCTCGCCTACCTGTCAGGTCCGCGCGATGCGCCCGATGTCGCCCTCCCGGGGCGGATCGCCATCACCGGGTTGCGGGTGGTGTCGTGGCCGCTGACCGGGCTCATCACGGCCGGAGTCACGGCCGCATTCGCAGCGACGTCCGCGGTCGTGGCCATCGTCGCGGTGCTGTGGCGCGCCGGTGGACCGCGACAGACCGCGGTGCGCTGGCTTGGTCTGGGCCTCGTCTGGTCGACGCTGTTCCTCGCCGTCGCGGCGCCGAGCCTCGCCGTCGTCCAGCCGGGCCTGCCGAATGATCACTACCACGCCTTTGCCGATCCGATGGTGTTCAGCCTCGTCGGGCTCGGGGCGGCGGCGCTCGCCCGTTCCGTGCCCGGACGCATCCTGGCGGTCGTGGCGCTCACGGCCCTCCTTGGCTGGAACCTGAGCCACCTTCCGCCCGCGGTCCACCCGGATGGCGGCTTCCCGGTCGCCGAACGGGCGGCGGCGCGCGTTGACGCGGTCCTGTCCGCCGCCGGTGTCGAGCGCGAATCGGTCGTGGCGATCCAGTCGCTGCCGGACTTCAAGTCGCCGGAGTCGATGGCCTATCCGCTCGTTCGACTCGGCCGTGCCGTGGCGGCGATGACACCGCGGGGGCTGTCGCCGGGAAGCACGCCGCCGGGATCGGATGGCGCCGGCACCGCCACGCCGCCATCGGGAGCAGTCGTCCTGCTGTGCGATTCACTGTTCGAGGCAGCGATCGAAGCCCCGTGCGGCGGTGAGGCCGAGGCGATGGCCCGGACCGGCGTCGCTATCGATCGGCTGCTGGATCGATTCGAGACGGCGCCAGGGCGCTGGGTGTCGGTGTACGGCCCGTCCTGACGGGCGCCGCGGCTGGACGGCCCGCGCGCCGCAGCTGACTGGCGCCGCGGCTGACGGGCGCCGCGGCTGACGGGCTCCGCACGTCGCGGTTCCGCACGTCGAGCACCCGGCTGACGTGCGTTCGGATGCCCGTGAGGGAATCGCGAACGCCGGCGCCCCAGACGCCGGCGTTCGCAGTCCCCGAGACCCGGACGGTGGAGGGCTATCCGGGTCGTGCCCCTGAGATGTGCTAGTAGCGGCCTTCTCGGCCGGTGCTTCGTGAGACCGTGCGGACGGTGCTGACGGCCGCGCCGTAGCCCGATGGGCCATTCGATTCGGAGACGCGACGGACCCCGAGCGATCGGACCGAGCTCGGCACCATGGCCGTCCCATTCGATGCGCTGGTGCGCGGCGTCGTGCCACCGGGCCCGGACGGCGCAGTCGTGCCGCTGACCCGGCCCTGGGCGGAGGTCATGCCGCGTTCTGTCGAGCGCTCGCCGGAGCCGACCGGATCCGACGGGAAGGTGCGCCCGTAGCGGCGCATCCTGACCGCCAGGTAGTACTCCATGATCTGGCGGACCTGTGGCTCCGAGAGGAGCTCGTCGGACCGCAGCGCGTACTCGACCCTGGCAGTCGGATTGGTGGAACCGGAGGCGACAAGTCCGAGGTACTGCGGTGTGTCCGCATCGTCACGCAGCTCGCGCAGGCCGCGGGCCAGTTTGGTGGCGGTGCCGAGTGACGGCATGCGATCGCCGCGGATCAGCCGGGAGATCGTGGAGTGATCCACGCCTGACTGCTGCGCCAGCTGCCGCTGCGACATCTTCTTGGCCTTCAGCTGCGTTCGAAGCCATTCGTTGAACGCTCGGCCGTTTTGGGTGGTCATGTTGCCTGGGCGCTCCCCTGGGCTGGTCCGTTCGGCCGGTGCCGCGCGGTGGTGCCTCGTTGCCCCGATGATGGTCTGGGGCAGGTGGCGCCTATATCACCCGTTCGTACCGGCGCGCACCGGGGACCCGTGGAACGGTCGGACAAGCACGTGGACCGGTGCGGTGGGGTGCCGGGCAGTCAGCGACGGTCGAACGGGATGACACGTAGGACGTCGGTACGCCGCGACCCCGGACCCTGGCTGGTCGCGATGGGCGCGAGCGGTGCCCGGCACGGGCACCGGGGCGTTCTCAGACCGGGGAGGCCGCCGCGACCGGATCGGACCCATCGGGGATGCGGCCTAGGCCGCTGGGCTTGCGCGACAGCAGATACGCGATCGAGCCCACGACGATGACCGAGAAGACGCTGATCACCCGGTCCAAAAGGGCGATCGCGGTCGCCTCCGGCAGTGGCACGCCATAGGCGACCGTGAGCACGCCGACGACGCCGGCTTCGACGATGCCGAGCCCGGCTGGGCTGAGCGGCACGGCTGTGAGCAGCGAGCCGATGAGGGCGACAAAGACCGCCCCCGACAGGCCGAGCGACACGTCCGCGAAGCCGAGGGCCTGCACGACCAGGTACAGCCGCAGCGCCTCGGTCATCCAGATGGTCCCCGTCAGCAGGCTCAACCCGGGCACCTGTCGGACGCGCAGCGCACCGAACACGCCCTCCTCGAAGCGGTCATACAGTTCCCGGACCCTGTGCGGGAGGAACGGCAGCGCGGTGATGATCCGGCGACCGAAGTTGCGCATCGTGAGCAGGCCGGCGGCCAGCAGGACGACCACGACCACGCCGATGCCGAACACGACCTGGATCGCCGGCGGCAGCCCGTCGCGGAACGACCAATATCCAGCGGCGAGCCCGAGGACCGCGATCGCGAACAGGTCCAGGACCCGCTCGATGAACACGGTCCCGAACGTACGCGACAGGGAGGCCGTCGAGTTGATCTTCAGAAGGTAGGCCCGATAGACGTCGCCGAGCTTCGCCGGCACGACGCAGTTCACGAGCCAGGACAGCAGGATGATCTCAGTCGAGTCCTTGACGGGGATGCGCATCCCCGTGCCGCGCAACAGGCTGGCCCAGCGCAGGCCACGCAACGGGAAACCGGCATAGAACACCGCAAAGGCCGCCAGGATGAGCAGCGGGTTCGCGTTCAGCACGAGGCCCGGCACCTTCGAGAGTTGGTCGCCGTTGAGCGCGACGAAGAACCCGATGATGATCAGCGGGATCGCGATCGAGATGATCGTCCGCGGCTGTCGCAGACGCGCGGCCAGCGACATCTGCCCGGCCTCAGCGTCCTGCATGGTGTCCATCGCGGCCGACGATACCGCCTCAGCCCCCGCGTCGCCCACGGGCCGAAGGTCCTGCCCGTCCGTCGGACCGCTCACGACGGCTTCGTCGGCCGGATGCGACCGTGCCCGCGCAGCGCCTGGACGACCTTGGCCACGGGCGTCCACAGGCGGACCGCGTACGTCGCGCGCCCGGCCACGATGGTCGCATCGGGCAACGCCGCGAGCAGCCCGGCAGGCGTGGACGGGTCACCATCGAGCGAGGTGTAGGCGACGCCCACCTCGAGCACGGAATGCGCGTCCGACACGGCCACCCCGGCCAGACCGTGCTCCCGGGCGAAGGCTGCGGCTCGCTCGTTGCCGCCACCGACGAGCCGCGCGTTGTGGATCTCGACCCAGTCCACCTCGGCGGCGACCGCGACCATCCGCGGGTCGAGCAGCATGGAGCCGCGCGTGCGATCGAACGGGTGCGGGATGCCCACGAGCCCGCCCTGCTCGCGGACCGCGGCGACCGTCTCCGTCGCGGACATCCCCGGGGCGATCGCACGCTCGAGGAAGACGCAGATGAGATCCCCGTCGGACGTGCGGACTTCCTCGCCGACGATCACGGTCAGCGACGCCGGAGCCGCCGCCCGGGCCTCCAGCGCACCGTCGATGCGGTCGTGGTCGGTGATGACGAGGTGAGTCAGGCCCCGGTCCGCGGCAGCGCGGACGACGTCGCGCGGTCGTGACAGGCAGTCGAAGCTCGCACTCGTATGGCAATGCAGATCGATGAACGCCCGGTCCGGCACGCGCCGTCGACCTAGATCGACTGGACGAGGGACTTCTTGAAGAAGTCGAAGTGCTCGAGCGCGATGCCGGTCCCCAGCGCCACGCAGTCGAGCGGGTTCTCCGCGACGTGGCACGGGACACCGGTGACCTGGGTGAGCAGCTTGTCGACGTTGCGCAGCATCGCGCCGCCACCCGACATGACCATGCCCTTGTCGATGATGTCGCTCGACAGCTCCGGGGGCGTCTGCTCGAGGACGGACCGGACGGCCGCCACGAGCTGCTGGAGCGGGGCCTCGATAGCCTCCATGACCTCCGACGAGGTGATCGGGATCGTCCGGGGCAAACCGGCGATGAGATCTCGGCCGCGGACCTCCATGGTCAGCTCGCGCTCGAGCGGCAACGCCGTCCCGATCTGGATCTTGACCTCTTCGGCCGTCCGCTCGCCGACCATGAGGTTGTACTTCTTGCGGATGTACGTGGCGATGGAGTCGTCGAACTTGTTGCCGCCGACGCGCAGGGAGTGCGAGACGACGATCCCGCCCAGGGCGATGACGGCGATCTCCGAGGTCCCGCCCCCGATGTCGATGATCATGTTCCCGGAGGGGCCGCTGATGGGCACGTTCGCCCCGATCGCGGCCGCGAGCGGCTCCTCGATCAGGAACGCTTCCTTGGCCCCGGCCTTGAGCGCGGCGTCACGCACGGCCCGCTTCTCGACCGAGGTCACGCCGGCGGGGACGGAGATCATCACCTCCGGCCGGCTGAAGCCGATGCTCCCCTTGGTCGCCTTGCGGATGAAGAAGCGCAGCATCGCCTCCGTGATGACGTAGTCGGCGATGACGCCGTCCTTCATCGGGCGGATGGCCTGGATGTTGCCGGGGGTGCGCCCGATCATCTCGCGCGCTTCCTCGCCGACGGCCACGATCCGGTTGTCGTCGCTGACCGCGACGACGGACGGTTCCGTGATCACGATGCCCTTGCCCTTGACGTAGACCAGGACATTGGCCGTCCCGAGGTCGATTCCGATCTTCATGAGCTGCTCGCGTCATTCCCTTCTGCGCGGCGTTCGATCCTGGCGCCGAGACCCAGGAACTTACCGTCGATGTTCTCATAGCCCCGGTGAACGTGGTGCGCACCGTGGATCGTCGTGGTGCCCTCCGCGGCCAGCGCCGCAAGGATGAGGGAGGCTCCGGCCCGCAGGTCACCGATCTCCACCTCCGCGCCACGCAACGGGGTGCGGCCCCGGATCGTGGCGTGGTGCGGATCGGTGAGGGTCACATCGGCACCCATCCGGCCGACCTCGGACAGCCACTCCAGGCGGTCCTCGAAGATCGTCTCGTGGATGTGGGAGGTCCCTTCGGCCTGCGTGAGCAGCACGGACATCGGGGGCTGGAGGTCGGTGGCGAGTCCCGGGTACGGCGCGGTCTGGATATCGCAGGCGGTGAAGCCCCGCCCGTGCAGCGCCGTGCCGTCCACCTCGATCGTGTCCGCCGTGCATGAGAGGCCGACGCCGGCTCGTTCCAGCGTCTCGATGAAGGCGCCGAGGTGGTCGCATGGGGCGCCCTCAAGGGTGATCCGGCCTCCGGTCGCGGCCGCCGCGATGACGAATGTGCCCGCCTCGATCCGGTCGGGGACGACCCGGTGCTCGGCGCCTCGGAGGCGTTTCCGCCCGACGACCTCGACCGTGTCGTCACCCGTGCGTCGCACGGCCGCACCCATGTCCACGAGGAACGCGATGAGGTCGTCGACCTCCGGCTCCTTAGCGGCGGGGCGGATCGTCGTCTTGCCCTCGGCCAGGGTCGCGGCCAGGATCGCGTTCTCCGTGCCCATCACGGACACGAACGGGAAGGTGATCTCGGCCCCGCGCAGCCGACCCTGGGCGACCGCGTAGTAGTAGCCGTTGCGGTACTCGATCTCCGCTCCGAGCGCGCGCATCGCCTCAACGTGCAGATTGACCGGCCGCCGGCCGATCCGGTCGCCGCCGGGGTTGCTGATGATCACTCGCCCGAATCGCGTGAGGAGCGGCCCCAGGAGCATGAAGCTTGCGCGCATCCGTGCGGCCGCCTCGAGCGGTACGAACAGCCAGTCGACGTCGCCTGCGGCGACCTCGTAGACGTTCGGTTCCGGATGGTCGACCACGACCCCGAGTTCGGTCAGGGTCTGGGCCATGACCCGCACGTCCTCGATCTCGGGGACGTTGGTCAGGCGGCAGCGCTCACCGGTCAGGACGGCCGCCGCCAGGAGCTTGAGCGCGGCGTTCTTGGCGCCACTGATCCGGACGGACCCGGACAGCGGCCGGCCGCCCTCCACCCGGAACACCTCCTGGGCGACGGGCTCCGGCGTGTACTCCCAGTGGAACGGTCGGGCGTCAGCCACGCAGCACTATCCGCGGCGCCGCGGACCCTCACGGTGACGCCGCTCGGCGACTCGGATCCGCATCAGGGCCTGCTGGAGCTGGGCCCGCGCTGCGGACAGGTCCACGCCCTCCGAGTATCCGGACTCCAGCGCACGCTCCGCGTCCCGGCGAGCTTCCTGGGCACGCTCGAGGTCGATCTCGCTGGCGAGGTCCGCGGTCTCGGCCATGACCACGACCTTGTCCGGCCGAACCTGGAGGAACCCGCCCACGATGGCGAACGACTCCTCCTGACCGCCCTTGCGGATGCGCAGTTCGCCGACGCCGAGCATCGACACGAGCGGCGCGTGATGCGGCAGCACGCCGATCTCACCCTCGACGCCGGGCAGCACGACCGAATCGACCTCCTCCGAGTAGGCAAGCCGCTCCGGCGTGACGATCTCGAGCGTGAGGGCCATCGCTCAGCCCGCCAGCTTGGCGGCGTTGGCGCGGACGTCCTCGACCGTGCCGGCCAGGAAGAAGGCCTGCTCGGGCAAGGTGTCCGTCTTGCCCTCGAGGATCTCCTTGAAGCTCGCGACGGTGTCCTTGATCGAGACGTACTCGCCGGCGCGCCCGGTGAAGACCTCGGCCACGAAGAACGGCTGGCTGGCGAAGCGCTGCAGGCGGCGGGCGCGGGCGACGGTCGCCTTGTCGTCCTCGGACAGCTCGTCGACGCCAAGGATGGCGATGATGTCCTGGAGGTCGCGGTAGCGCTGCAGGACGCGCTTCGTCTCCTGCGCGACGTCGTAGTGCTCCTGGCCCACGACGAGCGGGTCGAGCACGCGCGAGGTCGAGGTCAGCGGATCGACGGCAGGGTAGATGCCGATCTCGGCGATGCTGCGCTCGAGGCGGATGGTCGAGTCAAGGTGGGCGAATGTCGTCGCCGGGGCCGGATCGGTGTAGTCGTCGGCGGGGACGTAGACGGCCTGCAGGCTCGTGATCGAGCCCTTCTTGGTCGAGGTGATGCGCTCCTGGAGCGCGGCCATCTCGGTGGCAAGGTTGGGCTGATAGCCGACCGCGGACGGCATGCGGCCGAGCAGCGCGGAGACCTCGGAGCCGGCCTGCGTGAAGCGAAAGATGTTGTCGATGAACAGGAGGACGTCGCGGCCCTCCTCGTCGCGGAAGTACTCGGCCATGGTCAGGCCGGTCAGCGCGACCCGCAGCCGCGCGCCCGGCGGCTCGTTCATCTGGCCGAAGGCAAAGGCCGTCTTGGCCAGCACGCCCGACTCGGTCATCTCGGCGATGAGGTCGTTGCCCTCACGGCTGCGCTCGCCGACGCCGGCGAACACGGAATAGCCCGAGTGCTCCTGCGCGACGTTGCGGATCAGCTCCTGGATGATGACCGTCTTGCCGACGCCGGCGCCACCGAAGATGCCGATCTTGCCGCCCTTCTTGAACGGGCAGATCAGGTCGACGATCTTGAGGCCGGTCTCGAACACCTCGACCTCGGTCGAGAGCTGGTCGAACGCCGGGGCCGAGCGGTGGATCGGCAGGTAGACGGCCGCATCGACCGGACCCTTGTCGTCGATCGGGCGCCCGAGCACGTCGAAGACGCGACCGAGGGTCGCCTCACCGACCGGCACCGTGATCGGCGCGCCGGTGTCGAGCACCGCGACGCCACGGGCGAGGCCGTCGGTCGTGGTCATCGCCACCGAGCGGACCCAGTTGTTGCCGAGGTGCTGCTGGACCTCGCACACGAGCGACTCCTGGCCCTCGCGCTGGATCTCGACGGCGTTGAGGATGGCCGGCAGCTGGCCGGCGGGGAAGACGATGTCGACGACGGGTCCGGTGATCTGGATGACCCGTCCGGTCGCGGTCGGTGCGGCGGTCGGCATAAGGGGATTGCCTCCTGTCAGCGGGCGTTGGCGCCCGACGCGATCTCGATCATCTCGCGCGTGATGTTGGACTGGCGGACCTTGTTGTACGAGAGGGTCAGATCCTCGATGAGTTCCTCGGCGTTCTCGGTCGCGTTCTTCATCGCGACCATCCGGCTGGATTCCTCGCTCGCCTTCGACTCGAGCACCGCCTGGAACAGGCGCGTGGCGACGTAGCGCGGCAGCAACTGCTGCAGCACGGTGGCCGCGTCCGGCTCGAAGATGAACTGGTTGCCGGGGATGCCCGCGTCGGCATCACTGGCCGGTTCGATGGGCAGCAACCGGAACGATTCGGGCCGCTGGGTGAGGGTGGAGACGAACCGGCTGTAGACGATGTCCACGTTGGAGTACGTGCCGGCCAGATAGTCGTCGGTGATGAGACGGGCGAGCGGGATGACGTCGGCGAAGGTCGGTCGATCGCCGAAGCCGGCGAAGTGGGCCGCCATCGGCACGCCCGAGCGGCGCATCGCGTCGCGACCCTTGCGCCCGACCGTCACGACGGTCAGGTCGCCGGTGTCCTCGGTGATCTCGCGCGAGACGAAGCGGATCGTGTTGGTGTTGAGCGCGCCTGCCAGGCCCCGATCGGTGGTGATGAGGATGATGAGGCGCTTGCCACCTTCAGGTCGCGCGGCGAGCAGAGGGTGATCCTCTGCACCGAGGACGGCTGCGAGGTCAGCCAGGACCTCATCGAGCTTCTCACTGTAGGGACGGGAGGCCAGCGTCGCATCCTGCGCGCGCTTCAGCTTCGAGGCAGCCACGAACTGCATCGCGCGCGTGATCTGTTTGATGTTCTTGACGGCGCCGATGCGCCGTCGGATGTCCCGCTGGCTGGCCATGATCAGCTCTTGGTGTCGTCGCCGGGGGCGTCGGCGGTCTCAGCGTCGGCGGCAGGCGCTTCGGCGATCTCAGCTTCGGCAGTCGCGGCGGCTTCGGTGGCGGGCGCTTCGGCAGTCGCGGGTGCTTCGGCTTCGGCGACGGGTGCTTCGGCGATCTCGGCTTCGGCGACGGGTGCTTCGGCGATCTCGGCGTCGGCGGCGGGTGCTTCGGCAGTCGCGGGTGCTTCGGCTGCAGCTTCGGTCGCTGCCGCCTTGGGCTCGGCCTTGACCTCCGCCGGCTTGCGGGCCTCCATGCCGAACGCCTCGACGCGGAACGTCTCGATCGCCTCGGCCAGGCTGGCGCTCAACTCATCGGTCAGGGTCGCGGTCTTGGCCAGTTCTTCGAGGATCGCCGGGCGCTCGGTCTCGAGGAAGCGGTAGAACTGCGTCTCGAACTCGCGCACCTTCGGCGTCGGGACGTCGTCCAGGGAGCCGCTCGTGGCGGCCACGAGGATGGCGACCTGCTTCTCGACGGGGAGCGGCTGGTACTGCGGCTGTTTGATGACCTCGGACAGCTTCTCGCCACGGGTCAGCTGGTCGCGAGTGGCCTTGTCCAGGTCGGAGGCGAACTGGGCGAATGCCGCCAGCGCGCGGTACTGGGCGAGGTCCAACTTGAGCGGACCGGCGACCTTCTTCATCGCCTTGGTCTGCGCGGCGGAACCGACGCGCGACACCGACTGGCCGATGTTCAGGGCGGGCCGCTGGCCGGCATTGAACAGGTCCGTCTCAAGGAAGATCTGTCCGTCGGTGATGGAGATGACGTTCGTGGGGATGTACGCCGAGATGTCGCCGGCCTGCGTCTCGATGATCGGCAGGGCCGTCAGCGATCCGCCGCCGTTGTCGTCGTTGAGGCGCGCGGCGCGCTCCAGCAGGCGGCTGTGGAGATAGAAGACGTCGCCGGGATAGGCCTCGCGACCGGGCGGGCGCCGCAGCAGCAGGGCCATCTCACGATACGCCCAGGCGTGCTTGGAGAGGTCGTCATAGACGCACAGCGCGTCCTTCACCAGGCCCTGGCCGGCGACCTCCACCCCGTTCTCCATGACTTCCTCGCCCATCGTCACGCCGGTGTACGGGGCGAGGTACTGGAGCGGGGCCGGGTCGTCGGCCCCGGCGACGACGACGATCGTGTGATCCATGGCGCCGTGCTGCTCGAGGATGGCCACCGTGTTGGCCACGGTGGACAGCTTCTGGCCGATCGCCACGTAGACGCAGACGAGGCCCTTGCCCTTCTGGTTGATGATCGTGTCGATCGCGATGGCAGTCTTGCCGGTCTGGCGGTCGCCGATGATCAGCTCGCGCTGGCCGCGGCCGATCGGGATCAGCGCATCGATCGCCTTGATGCCGGTCTGGACCGGCGTATCGACCGACTTGCGCACGATGACGCCCGGGGCGATGCGTTCGACGGGACGGGTCTCGGTCGTGGCGAGCGGGCCCTTGTCATCGATGGGGCGCCCGAGCGGATCGACGACGCGACCGAGCAGTGCGGCCCCGACCGGGACCTCGACGACCCTGCCCGTCGTCTTGACGGTGTCGCCTTCCTTGATCGCGCTGGCATCGCCGAGGATGACCGCGCCGACCGTCTCCTCCTCGAGGTTGAGGGCCATGCCCATCACCCCGCCGGGGAATTCGAGCATCTCCGACGCCAGGGCGCCATCGAGGCCATAGATCTGGGCGATGCCGTCACCGACTTCGACGACGGTGCCGACGCTGCGCGTCTCGGCGGCCGAGTCGAACGAATCGATCGCGGACTTGATGATGCTGGTGATCTCGTCGGAACGGATGGCCATGGATCGGATCTCCTAGAGGGCGCCCGAAGTGAGCTGGTTCCGCAGTCGCTCCAGGCGACCTCGGACGCTCCCGTCGATCAGCCGATCGCCGACCCGCACGACGAGGCCACCGAGGAGGCCTTCGTCAACGGCGGTTTCGAGGGCGATCTGGCCGCCGGTGGGCTGTTCGAGTCTGGCGGTGAGGGCCCGGATCTCGTCCGGGGTGAGTGGCGTGGCACTCGTGACCGTGGCATGGGTGAGGCCCTGCCGGCGATCGTCGAGCCGTCGGAACTCCGAAGCGACGCGGGTGAGTTCGTCGATCCGGCCACGCTTGAGCAGCAGCTGGATCATGTTGCTCAGGCCAGCGTCGGCGAAGCCGTCGAGCAGGCCAGCCAGCGCGACCGACCGTTGATCGAGTGGGATGGCCGGATTTCGGAGGACGCGCGTGACGCGGTCCTCGCCGATCCGCGCCGCGACCGCGTCGAGTCCGGACCGCCACGCCTCGATGGCGTTGTCACGCGTGGCGACCTCGAAGGCCGCCTCCGCGTAGCGTCGTGCGGCCGATTCTCGACGGGCCATCAGTTGCTCCGGTCGCCGCTGAGGTCCGCGTCGGCAAGGAAGTCCTGGACGAGCCGCCGCTGGCGGTCATCGTTCATCGTCTCGCCGACGACGCGACCGGCGGCCGCCAGGGCAAGGTCAGCGACCTCGCCACGAAGCTCACCGATGGCGCGTGTCTTCTCCGCCTCGATCTCCGCAGTCGCGCGAACGCGCATGCGCTCGAGCTCCTCGCGGGTCGCGGCGATGTCCATGTCGCGACTTTCCTGGGCGACCTTCTGGGCACGGGCCAGGATCGCGCTCGCTTCCTTGCGCGCCTCGGCGAGCGTGGCGACACGCTCTGATTCGGCGCTTTCGCGGTCGCGACGAGCCTGCTCGGCGTCCTTCAGGCCCTGTTCGATGGCGGCCTTGCGGTCGTCCAGCGTCTTGGCCAGCGGCTTGAACGCGAACGCCCACAGGATCGCCAGGAGGACGAGGAAGTTGATGGCACTGACGAGAACCCAGAACAGGTTGATCGACAGACCAGCCGCTTCGGCCCCTCCCTCGGCAGTCAGGGCGATGCTGCCACCGACCGCGCCGGCGGCGACAGCCAGGATCTCCACGATGTGCTCCTCCCCCGGGGCCTAGGCGGCGGCCGGGTTCAGGAAGACGATCAGCAGACCGACGACGACCGCGAGGACGCCGAGGCCTTCTGCGAAGGCCGCGAGGATGATCGCGAGGCCGCGGATCTGGCCCGCCGCGTCAGGATTGCGCCCGATGGCGCTGGACGACATGCCGCCCAGGATGCCGATGCCGATGCCGGGGCCGATGACGCCGAGAGCGGCCAGACCTGCGCCGATGAGTTCCATTCGAGGTGTTCCTCCTACTCCCCGGGGGTTGGGCCCGGGATCATTGGGACCGTGGTCGGTGGTCGGTCAGTGGGCCGGGGCGAAGAGCTCGTCGAGCTCGTCGACTCCGACCGGCGTGGCGACCGGCTCGCCCTTGTGGTGCTCGTCATCCGCGTGATGCCCTTCGATGGCGGCGAGGATGAACATGAGGGTGAGGACGCTGAAGATGAGGGCCTGGACCAGGTTGAGCATCAACTCCAGGCCATAGATCGCGAGGGGGATGACCGTGATGGTCAGGGCGAGGATGACACCAAGGGCGACCTCGCCGCCATAGATGTTGCCGAAGAGGCGCATCGACAGGGTCAGGGGCTTGACGAACTCGAGCATGAGCTCGACCAGGCCGACGAACATCGCGATGACCCCGGCGCCGACGCCGTTCTTGAACTCGCGCACCGGGAAGAACTTGCTGAGGTAGCCGCTGAATCCGAGGACGCGGAAGCCCTCGATGTGGAAGATCACGAAGCTGACCAGGGCGAGGCCGACCGTGATGTTCACGTCGCTCGTCGGCGCCCGGAACAGCTCGATGCGACCGACGAACGGCAGCAGGCCGCTCCAGTTGCTGGCCAGGATGTAGATGAACAACGTCACGAAGAGAGGGATGTACGGCTTCGCCGCCGGACCGCCGAGCGACATCGCGAAGCTCTGCAGGCCCTCGTACAGGGCCTCGATCGCGTTCTGCATCCGTCCCGGGACCATGGCACGGCCGCGGGTCATGCCGATCACGACCACGATGAGGACGATCGTGATGATCCACATCGTGAAGATCGAGCTCGAGATGCTGATGTCCCATGTCACGAGGTCAGCGGGGGCGCTGTGTCCGGCCGGCCACACGACGTGCGGGGCGGGCAGTTCCAGGGTCCCGTTGATGAAGCAGACCGGGTAGTTGCATGCCTCGGTCGGGGCTTCCTTGTTGAACGGCGGAAAGAAGACGAAGGCCGCCACGTTCGCTGCGATCACGAGCACGATGGCCAGCAGGACCTTGTTCCTGCGGCTGCCACCCGTCGGGGCGGGTGCCTCCATCGCGGCGGTCTGGTCGCTCGTCACGCTCGCTCCACACACAGGAGCGCGGCATCTCGCCGCGCTCGGTCTTGTCCCGGGGCCGGTCGGTAGCTGACCGGCCGTTCGTCATTCGATCGTCGCGAGAAAGCGACTCACAAGCTTGTAGATCGCCCAGGCCCCTATCCCGCCGCCGGCCAGAAAGCCGGTGATGGCGAAGATCGGGATGGTCCCGAGCCGCTGATCGAGCAGGTAGCCACCGAGCGTTCCGGCGAGCGTCGTCACCAGAAGGGTGATCCCGATCTCAGAGAAGAGGGCTGCGTAGGCAAGCCCTCGGCCAGGCTCGTTCATGGGCGACCTGTCAAGGCGCCCGTAGTGTAGCAGGTGACCGCGACCGTCCGGCAACCTCCAGCGAGCACGTCTCGTGCGGCGCCGGTGCGTGGCGAGGGTGCGTGGCCGCTCAGCCCGGGTCCGGCTCGTACGCCTCTGCTTCCAGTTCCGCGGGCCGGCGGAAGGCCCCGCGCGTCGGCACGAACAGCACCAACCCCGACAGGACGAACACACCCAGGAACGCGTACAGCTGTGTCACCTGGGACAGCAGCAGGGCGATCAGGCCCAGCGACGCGCAGATGACGTAGATGACCACCACGGTCGAGCGATGGGACAGGCCCAGATCCAGCAATCGGTGGTGGATGTGCGACCGGTCCGGGCTGAACGGCGAGCGACCCTCGCTGGCGCGCCGGACGATGATCCAGAAGGTATCGAGGATCGGCACGCCCAGGACGAGCAGCGCGACGGCGACCTTGGCGGACCCCAGGATCGACAGCACGGCGAGGGTGTAGCCCACGAACTGGACCCCGCTGGTCCCGGTGAAGATCGTCGCCGGGTGGAAGTTCCAGCGCAGGAACCCGAGCAGCGCGCCCGCGAGGGCGAAGCACAGCACGGCGATGAGCGGCTGGCCGACCTGCGTCGTGAGGCTGATCAGCCCCAGCGTCACGCACGCGACGAGCGCGACGCCGCTCGACAGGCCGTCCAGGCCGTCGATCCAGTTGATGCTGTTGATCATGCCCACGATCCAGAAGATCGAGAATCCGGCCGCGAACGCGCCGTCGAACCGGATGACCCCGTCGCCGAACGGGTTCGCGATGAACTCGATCACGACGCCCAGGAAGACGGCCAGCAGCGCCAGCACGACCTGCCCGGCGAGCTGCCAGCGGGCGCGCAGGTCGAGCAGGTCATCGATCGCGCCGAGCCCCGCCGCCAGCCCGCCGCCGACGAACAGGGCGATGAGGTCGTTGCCCGTCAGCGTGAGTGGAACGGGCACCCACTCGGCCATCCCGTTGAGATAGACGAACACGGCAGCGACCGAGAGGAACGCGGCGGCGACGGCGATGCCGCCGGCGCGGGGGATCGGGGTCACGTTAACGCGGCGGGCGTCGGGTCGATCGACGACGTCGTGGCGCAGGACGAGGCGCCGGACGACTGGCGTCAGCAGGAACGCGATCGCCGCCGCCGCGAGGAAGGCGACGACGATGGGGCCGATGCTCGATCCGACCCCCTCGATGAAGTTCACGCCGTGTTCATGCCTCCCGAGTGGCGAGGCCCGGCACCGGGAACCGCCCGACGATCTCGCGGACCTCAGCCGCGAGCCGGCGCTGGGCGGCGGCGTCATCCCGGTCGCGGATGGCCTCGATGATGATCCGTCCGATGGACCGCATCTCCTCCGTGCCGAAGCCACGGGACGTGGTGGCCGGCGTGCCCAGGCGGATGCCGCTGGCGGTATTGGGCGGGTGCTGATCGAACGGGATCCCGTTCTTGTTGACGGTGATGCCGATCTCGTCAAGCAGGTGCTCCGCCTCCTTGCCCGTGACCCCGAGCGGCGTGACGTCCACGAGCATCAGGTGGTTGTCCGTGCCGCCCGACACGACCCGCGCCCCGAGGTCGGCGAGAGTCCTGGCAAGTTCCTGCGCGTTCTCCACGGTCCGTCGCTGATCCTCGCGGAACGGCTCCTCGGCCGCGAGCTTGAACGCGACGGCCTTGCCGGCGATGACCTGCATGAGCGGCCCACCCTGGACGCCCGGGAAGACCGTCTTGTCGATGGCTGCGCCGAGCGAGCCCTTGAGCGCGGGGAAATCGGCGGCATCGATCCCCTCGGGGAGTTCGCGCCGGGCGAAGATCATCCCGCCGCGCGGCCCGCGCAGGGTCTTATGGGTCGTCGTCGTGACGATGTCGGCGTGGGGGAACGGGCTCGGGTGCACGCCCGCCGCCACGAGCCCGGCGACGTGGGCCATGTCGACGAACAGCAGCGCTCCGACGCCGTGGGCGATGGCCGCCATCCGCTCGAAGTCCCAGGTCCGCGGATACGCACTCGCGCCGCCCACGATGAGCTTGGGGCGGACCTCCGCAGCCTGCGCCTCCATCGCGTCGTAGTCGATCCGCTCCGTATCCTGGCGCACGCCGTAGGCGTGGACCTCGTAGAGCTTGCCGCTGAAGTTCAAGGCCATGCCGTGGGTCAGGTGGCCGCCGTGGGCGAGGTTCATGCCCAGGATCCGGTCGCCGGGCTTGAGCACGGAGAAGTAGGCCGCCATGTTGGCCTGCGCACCGGAGTGGGGCTGGACATTGACGTGCTCGGCCCCCGGGTACAGCGCGAGTGCCCGTTCCTGGGCCAGGGTCTCGGCCACGTCGACGAACTCGCAGCCGCCGTAGTAGCGCTTGCCCGGCAGGCCTTCCGCGTACTTGTTGGTCAGCCAGCTGCCCTGCGCCTCCATGACGGCGGCGGACACGTAGTTCTCGCTGGCGATCAGCTCGATGTTGTCGTGCTGCCGTCGGCGCTCGCCCTCCATCGCCTCCCACAGCACCGGGTCAAGCTCGGCGATCGACTCCATCGCGAGGCCGCGCGCGTTCGAGATCGTCATCGACTGGCTCCTTGTGACGCAGGGCCGCGCGGCTGGCGACCCATCCCCGTCGGCCGCCGGTGCGCTCGGTCCCTATCTTCCCACGAACGATGGCCCGCGCCGCGCGCTCCTAGCGGACGTCGTGCTCGATGCCGGCCGCGTCGAGAACGGCCGCGATGGCCGCCGGATCGATCGCGCCGACGCGCAGGATGCGCGGCCGCTCGACGCTGACGTCGACGACGGTCGAGGCGACGGCCGAGCGGGCCAGCCCGCCGTCGAGGATGAGCTCGATGCGGTCCCCCAGCTGGTCGCGGATCGCACCGGCATCCGGCGCTTCCGGCAGACCGGACACATTGGCCGAGGTCGTCGGCAGCGGCCCGACGCCGCGAGCCAGGGCGCGCGGACCGTCGTGCGCGGGCACCCGCAGGCCGATCGTCGCGGTGCCGCTGGTCAGGACGCTGGGGAACGGCACGTCGCCGCGCTGACGCAGGACGAGGGTCATCCCGCCGGGCCAATGGGCGGCGGCGAGCACGTGTGCCGCGGGGGGCACGGTGGCGAGCTCGGCTGCTTGCTCGACGTCATCGATGAGCAGGGCGATGGCCTTGTCCGGCGAACGTCGCTTGATCTCGAACAGGCGCTCGATGCCGCCGGGCGTGTCGAGCGCGACGGCGATCCCGTAGACCGTGTCGGTCGGCAGGGCGACGACGCCACCCGAGCGCAGGACATCGATCGCCCGGGTTCGTCCAGCGTCGTCGTCGAGGACGATGGGCGCGTCGGACGTCATGCCACGGATCCTCGGCGTTCCACGGCCTCGCCAGCGAGCCGCCGCGCGTGCACGACGGCGTCATCCGGATCGGCCAGCACGAGCGCCTCGATGAGCTGAGCCGCGCCCTCGTCCCCCAGGGGCTCGGCGATATAGCGGGCCACGGCCTGGACCCCGGCCGGTGCGGTCGGCATCGCCGCGCCATGGCCCACCTCGCTCAGCATCTCCAGGTCGTTCCACTGGTCGCCGATGGCGAGCGTGGCACCCAGCGGCACGCGCAGCCGGCGGGCCAGCCAACGGACCGCCCGACCCTTGGACGTCCCGGGCGCGACGAACTCGAGGAACCGCGGGTGGGAGATGGTCACGTCGGCCACGCCCAGGAAGGCGGCGCGCGCGAGCGGAGCCATGCGATCGGGCAGCGGCGGCTCGGCGACAGCGATGATCTTCGTGACCGGGTGGTCGATCGCCGCGACGAGGTCGTCGACGAGTTCGGCCTTCGCTCCCATGAACTGGGAGTAGTCGTCCGCGCGGGGATCATCGGCACGGAGGATGAACCGCTCCAGGTGGTTCGCGTGCGGGTCCAGGTCGTGCTCGCGCGCCCAGCCGATGATCGCCTGCGCCACGGTCGCCGGCAGCGGCGTGTGGACGAGGAGCTTGCCGAGCCGTCGGGAACCCGGCAGGGGCATGGATCGGATCAGGCCGCCCTGGTACCCGACGATAGGGCCGGTCAAGCCGAGTTCACTGGCGAAGCGCATGGCGCTGGACACCATCCGGCCGGTGGCCAGGGAGACCGCGACATCCCGGTCGAGCGCGGCCCGGATCGCCGCGCGGGTCCGCGGTCCCAGGGCGAGGTCATCACCGATGAGCGTCCCATCGATATCGAGGGCGATGAGGCGGATCGGGAGCAGCGGCTCGGGGGAGGGCATCAGGCGGCTCGCTCGACGACGGCGATGCGCGGCAGCCCGGCGAGATCACGTTCGACGCGGGCCGGCCAGGAGGCCAGCCGTTCTGCGATGCGCGATGCGGCGGTCTCGCCCTGGTCGGCCCCGATCTCGAACAGCGCGACACCGCCGGGGCGGAGTACATCAGGCAGGCGCTGCAGCATGGCATCGATCAGGTCGAGGCCGTCCGCACCGCCATCGAGAGCGATCCGAGGTTCGTGCTGGACCGGCGCGGGCAGATCGGCGAGGGCGCCGGTGGCGATGTACGGCAGGTTCGCGATCACGACGTCGAACGGTCCCGCGTCTGGGGGCAGCAGGTCCGCTGCGGTGAAGCGGACGCGGTCACCCACGCCGTGCGCGACGGCGTTCTCGCGGGCGAGGTCCAGCGCATCGGGCGAGATGTCCGTCGCGAGGATCTCGACCGCGTCGAGCGGTACCCGGCGGGCACGGATCGCGATGGCCAGGGCGATGGCGATGGCACCGTTGCCGGTGCCGACGTCGGCGACGCGGATCGGCGCCGCGTCATCGGCCAGGCCTGGATCCCGGGTGGAAACCGCGGTCGACGCGCGGCCAAGGCGGGCCATGACCTCGGTCACGGCCATGTCCACCAGGGCCTCTGTCTCCGGTCGAGGGATGAGCGCCCGCGCGTCGGCGACGAGGGCGACGCCGTGGAATTCGCGCAGGCCGCGGATGTAGGCGATCGGCTCGCCGCCGACCCGGCGCTCCACCGCGGCACGGAACGTGCGCTCGGCATCGGCCCCTACCCGTGCATCGCCGTGGGCCACGACCGCGGTTCGATCCACGCCGATGGCCATCGCCAGCAGCAGCTCGGCATCCAGCCGTGGGGTCTCGATACCCACGGCGCGCAGGGCGCCGGCGGCGTCATCGATCAGTTCTCGGGTCGTGGGCATCAGGCCGATCGCTGTCGTCAGAGCCGGATCGTGACGGCGACGTCGCCGCTCTTGCGCAGGACCTCGGCGCTGGTCGTTCCGCGCCAGCGATGGAACAGCAGGTCGACCGATGCATCGCCGATGCGCAGGTCGTGCAGCGTCACCTTGTTCAGCCAGTCGGGCAGGTTCGGATGGATCAGCTCCATCTCCCCCCGGTCGGCGTGAGGGTGCAGGCCGAGCATGGTCGTCACGAACAGGAACGGGGCAGCGGCGGCCCAGGCCTGCGGCGAGCACGCGACCGGATACGGCACGGGCGCCGTCGCCTCGTCGCGCTCGAACCCGCAGAACAACTCCGGGAGCCGGTCGTCGTCGAATCGCTGGGCCGCCTGCAGCACGCGTCCGACCAGGGTGTTAGAGGCGTCATCGAAGCCGTACCGCTTGAGCCCGGCCGCGATGAGCGACGTGTCGTGCGGCCAGACCGTGCCCGTGTGGTAGCCGATGGGGTTGTAGCCGGCCTGGTCGGCCGCGTACGTGCGGATCCCCCAGCCGGAGAACATCGCGGGCCCCAGCAGCCGGTCGGCCACGTCGCGTGCCCGGTCCGGCGCGACGATGCCGGACCACAGGCATTGACCGGCGTTGCTGCCGATCGCGTCGGCCGGTCGCTTGTCCGCATCGAGGGCCATGGCGTAGTAACGCTGGTCCTCGATCCAGAACGTCGCCTCGAATCGCTCGCGCAGCGCCTCGGCCTGCGCTTCCAGCCGGGCGGCAAGCTCGTCCTCGCCGCGCAGGCGCGCCAGCGGGGCCATCCGCCGCCATGCGTCGTACACGTAGCCCTGGACCTCGGCGAGGGCGATCGGCGGTGCCGCCTCGACGCCGTGGCGATCGCGGATCGCATCGCTGGAATCCTTCCAGCCCTGGTTGAGCAGCCCGCGCTCGGAGCGACGTTCGTACTCGATGAACCCATCACCGTCGCGATCGCCGTAGCGGTCGATCCAGTCGAGGGCGGCCAGGGCATTCGGCCACAGGCGATCGACGAGCGCGCGATCACCGGTCCAGTCGTAGGTCGCCGCCAGCACGACGAGCCACAGCGGCGTCGAGTCCACCGAGCCGTAGTAGGGCGTATGCGGCAGCTCCCCGGCCCCGGCCATCTCGCCGGTCCGCAGCTCATGCAGGATCTTGCCCGGCTCGGCGTCGCGCCAGTCGTCCACCTCCGTCGCCTGGTAGGCCGCCAGCACGGTCAGCGTCTCGACGGCGAGCTGCGGCCGGAACGCCAGCGCCTGGTACGCGGCGATCAGCGAGTCCCGCCCGAACAGCGTCGCGAACCACGGGACGCCGGCCGCGATGTAGCGCTCGTCGGGGCCCGGGCCCTCGTTGATGAGCAGCCGGAGGTCGGCTGCAGATCGGCGCAGCACGAGGTTGAACAGCTCGTGATCGCTGCTGATGGTCGTCGTGCCGCTGGCCCACGCCTCGTACGCCCGCGCGCCATCGTCGGCGCTGATGCTGGGCACCGGCGGGAACAGGGCCTCGCGTTCCCGCTTCGATGGCTGCGCCGCCGTCGCGGTGGCCTCGTCGGCGGCAGCTGCGGCCGGGATCGGTCGGTCCGTGGCCCACACGGTCCACCTGCGCTCGACCGTGGCACCGGGCTCCAGGACGACCGACCAGGTCAGGCGGACGGCCCCGCCGCTCGGCGAATCCGGCGGCTCCGGTGCGATCGACGCCGGCGCCTCCAGGCAGGCGATGTGGGTGAGTCGCTCCGTGCCGTCAAGACCGTCATAGCGGAACGTCAGGCGAGTCCCCTCGACGGCCACGGGGCGCTGCACCCCCCTGCCGTCCCTCGGGTACCCGCGCACTTCGAAGATGTCGGCCGCGTCGGCGCCAAGGACGAGCTCGATCGGCACGCGCCGGGGCTGGGCGCCGTGATTGACGACGCGCACTCGCTCCTCGACACCACCGTCGCCGATCAGGCGTTCGCGGGTGATCCCGATCGTCCGTCCCACGAGTTCGTCAAGCGGGCTCGCTTCCGATTCCGCGGTCGTTTCGGTCTTCGAGGCCGGGTTGCGATCGGCGCTTGGGTTGGTCAGCTGGGTCGTGCCGCGGTAGTTCGCCGCGACCGAGTTCGCGAGCAGGACGGGACGCTCGCCACCGACCCGCAGGACCGACGACGACAGGATCCGTGTGTCGCCGCGGTACAGGCCAAGGCCACGCGAATCGGGGTGGATGTCACCGAACGGGTCGGTCAGGAGGTACAGGTTGCCGTGCTTGAGCACCTGGACCGAGCCGAGGTCGGTGGCGCGCACGATCGACGAGGAGCCGGGTGGCAGGAACGTGACATCGGTCGCGTCAAGCGTCGTCATCGATACCGGTCACTGACGACAGGCGCTCGGCCTGGTCCGCCATGATCAGGGCGTCGATGAGATCGTCGATCTCGCCGGCCATGATGCTCGGGATGTTGTGGACGGTCTTGCCGATCCGATGGTCGGTCACGCGGTCCTGCGGGAAGTTGTAGGTCCGCACCTTGTCGCTCCGGTCACCGCCCCCGACCATCGACTTGCGGGCCGCCGAGTCCGCCGCCCGCTGCTCCTGGATCTGCAGGTCGAGCAGGCGCGACCGCAGCACGGACATCGCCTTGGCCTTGTTCTTGTGCTGGCTCTTCTCGTCCTGGATCTCGACCACGAGGCCCGACGGGAAATGGGTGATGCGCACGGCTGAGTCGGTCGTGTTGACGGACTGGCCTCCCGGCCCGGACGCGCGCTTGACCTCGATGCGCAGGTCGCGCTCCTCATCGATCGTGATCTCGACCTCGTCGGCCTCGGGCATGACCACGACCGTCACGGTACTGGTATGGATCCGGCCACTGGACTCGGTCGCCGGGATGCGCTGGACGCGGTGGACCCCGCCCTCGAACTTGAGCCGGCTGTACGCGCCATCGCCGCGAACGTTGACGATGGCCTCCTTGATACCGTCGATGCCAGTCTCACTGACACTCAGGACCTCCGGCGCGAACCGGTGGCGCTGGGCGTAGCGGGTGTACATGCGCAGCAGCTCCGCGGCGAACAGGGCGGCCTCGTCGCCGCCGGCACCGGCACGCACCTCGAGGATGACGTCCCGGTCGTCGTTGGGGTCGCGCGGCAGCAGCAGGACCTTGAGTTCCTCGACGAGTCGCGTCTCATCGGCCTCCAGCCGGTCGATCTCATCGCGCGCCATGGCCTTCATCTCGTCGTCAGCCTCGGCCTGGTCGCGCAGCTCGCGGGCTCCGGCAAGCTCCTCGCGGGTGGCAAGCAGGCGTCGATAGGCCTCGACCACGGGTTCGAGGCGGGCCAGTTCGCGCCCGAGGCGTCGGATCTCGTTCGGGTCGGAGGTGACCTCCGGTCGCCCGAGATCGACCTGCACCTGATCGTATTGGAGCGCGATCTCGGCGAGCTTGGCGTCGAGGTCGCTCATGGCTCGATCGGCGGCTCGCTCGCTTCGATCGGCGGCTCGCCCGTGCTGGCCGGTTTCGGCCCGAGGCGCATCGGCGCCCGGTCGAACGCTTCAGACCCGGCGGGGATGGCGTTCCCGTCCGCGACGAGGGCCTCCTCCATGCTCGTGATCGCGACCTCGATCATGTCGTCGCTCGGCCGCTTGGTCGTGATCATCTGGACGAGGATCCCCGGGTACATGATCACCCGCACCAGCGGGTTGTGGCGGTGGCGAGCCCCGAAGCGCAGGACCTCGTACCCGACCGCTGCGAGGACCGGGATACCGATGAGGCGGCTGGCGATCATCACGAGCGGCTCCTGCCGGCCGACCAGCGAGAACGTGAAGATCGAGAGCATCACGAGCACCACGAGGAATTCCGTGCCACAGCGATGGTGCGCGGTGGGGTACTTGCGCACCGCATCGACCGTCAGCGGATCGCCGGCCTCAAGTGCGTGGATCGTCATGTGTTCGGCGCCGTGGTACTGGAAGACGCGGCGGATGTCGGGGGTCCGCGAGACGAGGGTCAGGTAAGCCAGGAAGATCCCGACCTGGATGACGCCCTCAAGGGCCGGCTGGGCCCAACCTGCCTCCACGCCCTGGGTCGCGACGCTCGAGATGAACAACGGCAGGAGGCTGAAGACCGCGATGGCGACCGCGAAGGTCACGAGCAGCATCACCGCGATGGAGCCCTTGCCGAGCTCGACGTCGTCCTCCTCGGCCTGCACGTTCGCGCTGCGGACGAGCCAGCGCGTCCCGATGACGAGGGTCTCGTACAGCACGACGAGGCCGCGGACGAGGGGCCACTTCGCATACGGCTTGCCGTGGATGCCCGACTCCAGGCGCTCCGTGGCGACCACGATCCGCCCATCCGGATGGCGCAGCGCCACGGCGATCGCATCGCGACCGCGCATGAGCACACCTTCCATGAGGGCCTGGCCCCCGTATGCGTAGTTGGGCATCGCAGGGAAGTCTACTCGGCCGGACCCATCCGGCCCGGCCTCCGGGAATCCCGACGGCCGGCCCGTCGAGGCCCGCCCGTTGGTTCGCCACGCGGCGCCTGATCGCTCAGGCGCGGGTGGTGCGCTCCAGTCGCTTCTGGAAGCGCTCGACCTGCCCAGCGGTGTCGATGATGGTCTGCTTGCCCGTGAAGAACGGGTGGCAGTTGGAGCACACGTCGACGCGCAGCTCTGGACGGGTGGAACCCACCGTCCAGTCGGCGCCGCACGAACCGCAGTGCACCTTGGACTCGAAGTACTTGGGATGGATGTCCGGCTTCACGGGGTCTCTCTCCTCCGACGTCGTCCGTGCGAGGCCATCGCCTCGCCGGTGATCGCCGGCTATGTCCGGTGGGGTCCGGCCGTCAGGCCGACGCCGCGACGGTCTCGGCCGCCTCGACCCGGATGCGCTTCTTGTTCTTGGTCGCGTGCTCGAACTTCACCCGGCCGGTGACCGTCGCGAACACGGTGTAATCCCTGCCAAGGCCCGTACCGGGTCCTGACAGGAACGTCATCCCGCGCTGGCGGACGATGATCGAGCCGGCCGGCACGAGCTGGCCGTCGCCGCACTTGACGCCAAGACGCTGGCCAGCGCTGTCGCGGCCGTTCTTGACGCTGCCGCCTGCCTTCTTGTGGGCCATCGTTACTCGTCCTTCTTCGTGGCGCGCGGCTTGGCGGCCTTCTTGGGTGCCGCGCCGGCATCAGCCGATGGCGCGTCGGCCTTGGCAGCCTTGGCGCGTGTCGTCGTCTTGGGCGCGGCCGTCGCCTTGCCGCTGGCCTTCGTCGCCTTGGCAGGCGCATCAGCCTTGGTGGCCTTGGTCGTGGTGCTGTCCTTGGCCGTGCTGTCGGCCTTGGTCGAGGAGGCCGTGGCGGCCGCCTTCGGCTTGTTGGCCGCGGCCAGCTTGGCCGCGAGCTCGGCGTCGCGGGCCGCCTGGGCCGTGGCGACTTCCTCGAGGCGCTGGCGCTCGGTCTTGGCGTCGGACTCGGCCTTCGCGGCGGCCTTGGCTGCACTCTTGCCGCCGAGCACGATGTCGCTGATGCGCAGGACGAGCAGGTCCTGGCGATGGCCCTTCGTCACGCGGCTGCGCGCCTTGGGACGGTACTTGAAGGAGATCAGCTTCTCTCCACGGTCCTGGCGCAGGACCTCGGCACTGACCGCGGCGCCCGCGACCAGCGGCTGGCCGATGGTCGACTCGTCGCCGTCGGCGACGAGCAGCACGCGGTCGAGCGTGATCGTCTTGCCGGGCTCTGCGTCGAGCAGCTCGACCTCGAGCTCCGTGCCGACCTCGACGCGGTACTGTTTCCCGCCGGTCTCGATGACTGCGTACATGGATCCTCAGGACTTCTTCGTGGCGACGGCTCAGCGACGCGCGTCGCGATCGGGCTGTCGGACATGGGGATGGCGCCCGGCATGCCGGGACGCGGACGACGGAGTGTACGGCCGAACGGCCGATCCGGTCAATCGAGCGGGTCGAGGTCGTCGGCGAGAAGCAGGCGCACGCGAACGATCGCATCGACCTGCAGTGACGCGCCGACCACATCCGAGAGTGCCGCCACGACCTCTTCTGGTCGCCCGGTCCCGAGCTCCGGGTGGAATCGCGTTCGCGTGACGAGCTCGATCGGCGGCCCGTCGTCCGTCACCTGCACGTCGAGCAGCAGCGGCCGCAGGTCGTACGCCACGAGGCGGTCGCCCTTGGCTCGCTCGCGAGGGAGCGCCGACGCCTGCAGGAGGTGAGCGCACGCGGTGCGCAGCGCTTCGGCCGGGACGGACGGTCCTGAGGCAGCCAGTGTGATGCGGTGGTCGGCCGCTGCCACCCGACCGGCCAGCGGCTGCCCACCGAGCCACACGTCCTCCAGCCGCTCGAGCCGCCACCCCTCGGGCATGACGGGCTCCAGCGCCTCCCGCAGGCGCCAGGCTGGCCAACGATCCGTGAGCACGACATCGATCAATTCGCCCTCCGCCGCCATGCCGAGTGGCAACGGGGCCCCGAACGAGATCCGCGGCCGCGCCGCCGCCCCCTCGCTCCGGGCGACGGGCAACGCCGCCAGCTCGAACGCGGCCAGCCATGCATCCGTCACCTCGCGCTGGGCCAGGCGGGGTGCGTCGGCAGCACGCCCGACCACCAGCCGCCAGCGCTGCCTCGCTGGGGGCGGCGCGGGCGCGGGCAGCGGGTCCGATGCAGGGTCTGGGCGGCCGTCCACCTCTGGTAGTCTGCGGCACGATGCACGACAGCGAGCGGGCCGCAGCCCTGACGCCCTCGCTCCCTCCGCCGCCGTTCGTCGATCCGGCCGGCCCTGCGGATGCGCCGCGGCTGGCGGCGCTGTCGCCGCGCGTGGCCGTGCTCCTGGTGGCGGTCATCGGCATCGGCCTGCTGCTATGGATGGCCCGCGACAGCGTGCGGCCGTTCGTCGTCGGCCTGCTCTTCGTCTACCTGCTCGATCCGCCCGTGCGCTGGCTCGTCCGGCGCGGCCTCCGACGCACGCTGGCGATCATCGCGGTCTATGTCGCCTCGTTCGTCCTTTTCGTGGAGTTCCTCAACCTCACGCTGACACCGCTGATCGACGAGATCGCACGGTTCATCGAGGACCTGCCGGGCCTGGCCGTGCAGCTCCAATCGCAGTTCGAGCGTCTCGGCGAGGTCTACGCGCGGCTCCAGCTGCCGGACGTCGTCCGGGAGCGCATCGACGCGTTCCTGCTGGCCCTCGGCACGGACGGTGGTGGCGTCGTCCCGAACATCGACATCGGACTCCTGCTGCCTGTCCTGACCGGTGCGGGCGGGCTCATCGGTGCCCTCTTCGGCTATCTGCTGCTCCCGGTGTGGGTCTTCTACCTGCTCAAGGACCGGGTGACCCTGACGGACCGCTTCGACGCAGCGCTCCCGGCCACGTGGCGCTTCGATACGTGGGCCATCGTCCGGCTTGTCGAGCGCGTCTTCGGCCAATGGGTCCGCGGCCAGCTCATCCTCGGGCTCACCGTCGGGGTGTTCACGTTCATCGGGCTGTCGATCCTCAGCGTGACCATCGATCCGGTGTTCGGGCGCTACGCGATCCTGCTGTCCGTCATCGCCGGCATCCTCGAACTCGTGCCGATCATCGGCCCGATCATCGCCGCGGTCCCGGCCGTGCTCCTGGCGGCCACCGCCGGCGTCGAGGCAGTCGTCGCCGCGCTCGTGCTGTACACGCTCGTCCAGCAGGTGGAGAACAACGTCCTCGTGCCCAAGATCCAGGGCGACGCGGTCGAGCTGCATCCGGCTGCCGTGATCTTCGCGATCATCGTGGGCGGCGCCCTGGCCGGCCTCCTCGGAGCGATCCTGGCGCTCCCCATCGCGGCCGCCATCCGGGACGTCGTGCGCTACCTGTTCCGACGCCTCACCCCGGATTCCAGCGCGCTGGTCGCGGGCACGGTGGCGAGCCTCGGGCTGGAGACCCGTCTGGGCGCGCCGATCGATCACGACACGTGACATCCGCCACAACCGACCCGTACAAGATCCTGCAGGTGGATCCCGAGGCGGAGGACGAAGTGATCACCGCGGCCTACCGCCGGCTTGCGCGCAAATACCACCCGGATGTCGCGCCGGACCCGGAATCCGCGACGCGGATGGCGGCGATCAACGCCGCCTTCGAGGTGATCGGCGAGCCCGGGAAGCGCCGGGCGTTCGACGACGACCGTGCCCGGCGCGAGGTGGCGGCGGCAAAAGCGGAGGCTGCGCCGGCGGCCTCGACGCCGGCCGCTCCGCCTTCACCGACAGCGGGCCGATCCGCCAGCGCGCCCGGGCCAGCGCGGGAGCCCGAGACCGTGTCGCGCGACTGGAGCAGCGGACGCTCCTCGGTCGGGGGCGGCTACGACGCGTCGATGCGCCAGGCGGACGGAACGGGTGCGGCGGGGGCACCTCCAGGCCGGCCATCGGGCAGCGTCCTCAATTTCGGCCGGTATGTGGGCTGGTCGCTCGGCGAGATCGCGAGGAACGACATCGACTACATCGAGTGGCTCGACCGCACGCCGATCGGGCGCCCATTCCGTGACGAGATCGACGGGATCCTGCGGCGGGTCGGTCGGCGGCGCTCCGCGGAGGCGGAGTCGAGCGACCGTCGCGGGCTGTTCCGCCGCCGCTGAACGCTCGCCGCCGCCCCTGACCGCTCGCCGCCGCTGGACGCTCGCCGCTGGACGCTCAGACGGGGGCGCCGCGCACGGTCCGGTCGTCGGGGGTCTCCCCGGCCTCCGCGGTCGCCCGCGGGATCGACCAGGCCAGGAGGTATGGCGCCACGATCGTCGTCAGCACCACGGCGATGACCACCGCGCTGAACAGTCCGGACGTCAGCAGGCCCGCGGCCAGGCCCAGGTTCGCCACGACGATCCCGACCTCGCCTCGCGGGACCATCCCGAAGCCCACCGTGACCGCGCTCCAGTGGCCGATCGATCGGGCCCCGACGTAGCCGCCGACGACCTTGGTCAGGACGCCTACCAGGGCGAGCACGATGGCGAGGCCCGCGATGCTCGGATCGAGCAGCGAGGCCAGGTCGAGCTGGGACCCGGTCACGGCGAAGAAGAACGGCGTGAAGATCGAGCCGAGCGGGCGCATTTCGTGCTCGAGCTCATCCTGCGCCTCGGTCTCGGCCACGATCAGACCGGCCACGAAAGCGCCGATGATGGCCGCGAGACCGATGGCTGCGGACACGAGCGCGACCGCGAACATGACGATGAACGCCGGCACCAGGGGCGTGTCCGCGAACAACGGCCAGGTGAAGACCTCGCGCTTGAGCCCGCGGGCCCGTCGTGCGGCCGCGAACCCGAGGCCGACCAGGCCGAACGCCGCGACCACGATCAGGAAGGTCGACTCGGACAGGTCGCCGGTGGCGGCCCCCGACACGACGCCGATGAGGATCAGGGCGAGTACGTCGTCGATGACGGCCGCGCCGAGCACGACCCGCGAGAAGGTCCGCGACAGGACCCCGAGTTCCGCCAGCACGCGACTCGTGATCCCGATGCTCGTCGCAGACAGCGCCAGACCGACGAACGCAGCGGTCCCGAGCGGCTCCCCGAGCAGCAGCCCGATGCCCAGGCCCGCACCGATCGGCAGGACCATCGCCACGAGCGCCGCAAGGACCGCGGGCTTGCCGACCGCGAGCAGGTCGTCAAGGCGCACCTCGAGGCCGACGGAGAAGAGCAGGATGACCACGCCGATCTCGGCCAGGACGAAGGCCGTCTCACCCGGGATCGCCAGCGCAAGGACGCCGGGGCCCACAAGGAAGCCACCGAGCAGCTCGCCGACCACCGCCGGCTGACCGAGACGACGGGCGATCTCCTCGCCCGCCTTCGCCGCCACGAACAGCAGGAAGATCGACAGCATGACGTCGAATGGGGCCGCGGAGGCTCCGGCGACCGCGTCGACGATCTCGGGCGGCGGCGCGATGGCAGGGATCAACGGCAGGTCCTCATCGCTCGCCGACTAGATCAGGTAGCGAACGTAGACGTACACCGTCGAGACGAGCAGCGACATCGCGGTGACCGGCACGCCGTAGCGAAGGAACGCACCGAAGGTGATCGGATGGCCGGCTCGGCCGGCGAGGTTTGCGACGACGACGTTCGCCGACGCACCGACGATCGTGGCGTTCCCGCCAAGACACGCGCCGAGCGCGAGCGACCACCACAGCGGTTCGATCGGGATGCCGGCCTTGCCGAGGTCGCGGACGACTTCGATCATCGTCGCGGTGTACGGGATGTTGTCGATGATCGCGGACGCGATCCCGCTGAGCCAGATGAGACCCAGGGTGGTGATCGTTGCGTCACCGCCCGTGATCTCGATGAGCGCGTCGGCGACGGCCGCGACGATCCCGACGTGGACGACGGATTCGACCAGCATGAACAGGCCGACGAAGAAGAACAACGTGGCCCATTCGACCTCGTGCAGGATCGTCTCGGCATCGAGCCGCGCCAGCAGGGCCAGGACGGCCGCACCGAGCAGCGCGATGGACCCGGGCTCCAGACCGAGCGGACGCGCGAACAGGAAGCCCAGCATCGTCATCCCGATGACGCCGAGGCTGATCCGCAGCAGGCGTCGATCGGTCAGGACCTCGGTCTCGTCGAGGGACAGCACGGCCTCGCGGACGTCGGCGTGGACCGACAGATCGTTCCGCCAGAACAGCCGGGTCATGACCAGGTAAACGAGGAAGACCATGATCGCCGGCGGGCCCATGTTGATGAGGAAATCGTCGAATCCGAGGTCCGCTGCGGAACCGATGAGGATGTTCGGGGGGTCGCCGATCAGCGTCGCGGAGCCACCGATGTTGCTGGCCAGGATCTCGCTGATGAGGAACGGCAGCGGCGAGACGCGCAGGACCGACGCGATGTACAGCGTGACGGGCGCGATCAGGACCACGGTCGTGACGTTGTCCAGGAACGCGGACAGGAAGGCGCTGACCACGCTCAGCACGAGGAGCAGGCGGTACGGCTCGCCGCCGGCGACCTTCACGGACTTGATGGCCACCCACTGGAAGAAGCCCGTCCGTCGCAGGATCCCGGCCATGATCATCATCCCGGTCAGCAGGAAGATGACGTTGAGGTCGATCGCGCCGAACGCTTCCTCCTGGCCGACGATGCCGAGGACCACGACGAGCGAGCCACCGAACAGGGCCGCGACGGTCTTGTCGACGCGGTCGGTGGCGATGACGGCATAGGTGGCGAGGAAGATCAGCCCCGCGATGGCGACGTCCATGGTCAGACCGCGTCCGGTCGATCTGCTTCGAGCGCTTCGACGAAGTACATCGTGAGTTCGGTCAGGTCGAGGTAGCCGGTCGGGCGACCGGCGTCATCGACCACGTACAGGCCCGACAGGCGCCGGCTGTGCATCCGACGGAACGCTTCATCGATGGTGTCGTCGGCGCGCACGACCGCGGGCGGCAGCATCACGTCGCTCACGGAGCGTGCGTTCACGGCATGGCCGAATCGCGCCGCGCCGTCCGCGTCGATGATGTCGGCCAGCAGGGTCTCCGGCGCCACGCGCACGATGACCGCTTCAGCGAGGCGGACGATCGGCAGGATACCGACCAGGACACCCGAATCGTCGACGACGCCGAGCACGCGCGTCTGTGGCCGCGCGGCCGCCACGTGCATGACGGTCAGCGGGTCGTCCTCCGGGTGCACCAGGAGCGGCTCGATGTCGAGGAGCGAAACGCAGGCCGACACGAGCATGTGGCGGACCTCACGGGCACGGCCGCTCACGTGGTCATCCCCATGAGCGGCCACCCGGGCTGGATCGAGTCCACGGAGCCGGGAGCATCAGAATACGTGCCCCCGTGAATCACCATTCCGCCCTTGTCTGCCGGATGTTCACGCTCTGGAGGATGCCCAGACCGACGGCGATGCTGACCAATGAGGCTCCACCGTGCGTGACGAACGGCAGCGGGATCCCGGTGATCGGCATGATCCCGATGACCATCCCCACGTTCACGAACAACTGGAAGACGAGCATCGCGGCGACGCCCGAGGCAAAGAGCATGCCGAACGGGTCGCGCGAGCGCCAACCGGAAACGAGGATCCGCCAGATGAGCAGCATGAAGAGGGTGAACATCACCACCCCACCGATGAAGCCAAGTTCCTCGGCCAGGACCGAGAACACGAAGTCCGTCGTCTGCACCGGCAGGAAATCGCCCTGGGCCTGCGTGCCGTTGGTCAGGCCCTTGCCCATGAGGCCGCCAGAGCCGACCGCGATCTGCGACTGGAACAGCTGGTAGCCGGCGCCGCTGATGTCCGGCGTCGGGTTGAGGAACGACGTCAGGCGCTCCTTTTGGTAATCGCGCAGGACGTACGTCCACGCGATCGGGACCATCGCCACGACGATGGCCGCGAGACCGCCGAGCCACTTCAGGCTCGCGCCCGACATCCAGAGCATCCCGGCGAGGATCGCGGCGAACACCAAGGACGTCCCCAGGTCTGGCTGGAGCATCACGAGGACCCACGGCGGTCCGACCAGAAGGCACGCCCCCAGGATCGCGGATAGGGAGTCAAGCTTGCCCTCGCGACCTGCCAGGTAGTAGGCGAGCACGATGATCATCAAGATCTTGGCCAGCTCGCTGAACTGGAATGTGAGTGGGCCCAGGCTCACCCATCGGGCGCTGCCGCCGACACCGTCGCCGATCGCGAGGGTGAGGATCAGCAGGCCCAGCTGCAGGCCGTAGATCGGCCACGCCAACGTCTTGAGCCAGCGGTAGTCGAACGCGGTCGCGAGGAAGAAGGCGACGGTCGCGATGACCGCCCACATCAGGCCGCGCGTGAAGGTCGTCGTCCCGTCGAGCGGCGAGGATCCGGCTTCGACGCTGTTCGTGTACGCCATCACGAGCCCGACCGCCACGAGGAGCCCGGCGTAGGTCGCGAGCTGCAGGTCGAACGCTCGCCAGACGGTGCCGGCGGCGCGCGCGGCCCAGTCGGACGCGCGGAACGGCTGGGCGCGGATCACGCCCACGGTCGCGTCGCTGACGGGTCGATCATCGTGGTCATCAGTTGCTCTGGTAGAAGTTGCCGCGCTCGAGGAGGTCGAAGTTGCGGTAGTCCTGCTTGATGCCGTAGTGCAGCTGCAGGAAGTACTTCACGATCTCGGTGGCCGCGTTGCCCTTGGTGCGGGAATCGTACGCGAACGCGAGCACCACGAGTTCTGAACTCTCAGCATCGAACGAACCCTTGGCCGGATCCTTGGGAACGAACCCGATGAACCACGAGTGGAATGGCAGGCGACCTTTGCTGTCGCGCTTGCCGAACTCGGCCGTCCCCGACTTTCCGGCGACCTTGATCGGCAGGTCGACGAGATTGTAGGTGTGGCGCAGCGTCACGGTCTCGCGCGCGGCGTTGCGCATCACCTTGAGGACGTTCGCCGGCACGTCCATCTCGTGCAGCACGGTCGGCTCGAACGGCTTGATGACGGTGCCGTCCGGTCCGATGACATCACGCACGATGGCCGGTTGATAGAGCGTGCCGCCGTTGGCGAGGGCCCCGAATGCGTTGATGAGCTGGATCGGCGTCACGACGTCGTAGCCCTGCCCGATGCCCGCCTGGTACGTCTCACCAGGGAAGATGTCCTCACCGAGCAGCTGCTGCTTCCATGCGTTCGTCGGGACGATACCGGACACCTCGCCGGGCAGTTCCACGCCGGTCGGCTCGCCGAACCCGTACTGGTTGGCCCAATATCCGAGTCGGTCGATCCCGAGCTTGCCCGCCACCTGGTAGAAGAATGTGTCGCTCGAGTGCCCGAACCCGCAGTAGATGTTGCAGGCGCCCCAACCTCGGCGGTTCCACTCGTAGAACTTCGTCGAACCCAGGGTCAGGTAGGCCTTCGTCGTCAGTTGCGTCGAAGAACTGATCTTCTTGTCCGCAAGGCCACCGGTGCCGGTCACGAGCTTGTAGGTGGATCCGGGTGGGTAGTGCGCCTGCACGGCGTGGTTCAACAGGGGCTGATCGGGGTTCTCCAGGAGCGCGGTGTAGTCGTCGCTGCTGATTCCCCGAGCGAACAGGTTGTTGTCGTACGTCGGGAGGCTGACCATCGCGAGGATCTCCCCCGTCTGCGGGTTCATCGCGATGACGACGCCGCGCTTGAGCCCGACGAGGTCCATCGCCCAGGTCAGGGCCTTCTGGGCGTCTCGCTGCGCCTTCGTATCGATCGTGAGCGTGATCGACGACCCTGGGACCGGATCCGACACGGTCTGCAGGACCTGGGTCTTGCGACCGGTCGCATCGCGCTGGACGCGCTCGGAGCCGTAGGTCCCGCGCAGCTCCGTCTCGTAGGTCGCCTCGACTCCGGCCTTGCCGATCAGATCGTCGGGCAGATAGCCCACAGAGCGGAGCTCGGCGAGGGCATCCGGGGACACGGGTCCGGTGTAGCCGATGAGCTGGGACATCAGCGGTCCGTCGGTGTACTGCCGGCGCGCCTCGATCGTGACCTCCACCCCGGGGAGATCCGGTCGAGACTCGGCGATGAGGTTCGCGGTGTCCTTGTCCACGTCGCGAGCGACCCGCACGAGGTCGAACGCGGACCCTGGATTGCCGTCGATGGCCGTGTTGATCTCGGCGGCATCCATCCCGATCAGCGCCGCCAGCCTGGAAACGATCTCGTCCCGACGCTCATTCGGCAGGTCGGCCGGGCGGACCTTGACGGCGTACGTGGGTACGTTCGAGACCAGCAGCCGGCCGTTGCGGTCATAGATGAGGCCGCGGGGCGCCACGATCGCCTCGAGGACGGTCCGCTGGCGGGTGGCGATCGCCGCGAAGTCGCGGCCCTCGACGACCTGCAGGTAGAAGAGCCGAGCCGTCAACGTGCCCACCGCGAGGACGACGACCAGCGCGAAGACGATGAAGCGCGCGAGGCGTCGCTCCGGAAGCGGCCGACCGTCAAGGTGCTGGTCGATCACCAGTCCACCCGGTCCTCTGCGGCACGACGATCGTGGACGGCGACGGTCAGAGGCCCGACCACCGCACCGACGACAGCGTCATACACCGCGCCCGGGAAGAGGGCGGCGACCGGATCGGCGATGGGGATCGGAGCAGACAGCGCTCCCAGGACGACGAAGAGGATCATTGAGTACCCGAGGCTGAGGACGAAGACGGCGACGACCGGCACGACCGGTCGGAGCCTGGCGAAGGAGCGCGCCAACACGGACGCGCTGCCGACGCACAACAGGAGCGCGAAGGTGGTGGAACCGAGCGGACGTTGCGCCAGGACATCAAGAGCAAGTCCCCCGACGAAGGCCCAGACGAGGCCCGCCTCGAGGCCGATGGCGATCGTCACGACCACCGCGAGGATGAGCACCGGGTGCAGGCTCGCGTCGCCAATTCGGAGATATGGGCCCACCGACAATTCGAGGAGCGCCGTCAGCACCGCACCGACCGCGGCAAGGAGCAGGGTCATGGACTGCAGGATCCCTCGGCGGTGGGCCTTTGGTCCGCGGCCCGTGGCCCGTGCACCCCTCGTTCGGGAGGCGGTGGCGACGTCGGTGGAGTATCCCACGGCCTCGCGATCCGGGCAATGACCGGCCAAACTCGCCGGCACGGACTGCGCCCCGAGCTACGAGCCACATGCTTCACGTGAAACGCGGCCAAGCCTCTACATGAAACCCGCCAGGCAGCGAGGTCCACCGAGCTGCCTGTTTCACGTGCAACACGACCGCATGATCGGTCCGCGGGTGCGCCGTGATGATCCGGCGATGAGCGTCCTGTGTCAGGCTTGTGGACCCGATCGCCCAACCACTCAAATCCCCAGTCCCCGAGGCGTCGATGATAGAATCTCGTTCCGTGAATGCCTTCCGAACAGGCCGCTGAGTGGGTCGAACGATCGCCTGCGCAAACCAGAAGGGTGGCGTCGGCAAGACCACGACCGTCGTGAACCTCGCCAGCGTCCTGTCGCTCGGCGGGATTCGAACGCTCGTCGTCGATCTGGACCCCCAGGGGAACGCAACGAGCGGCTTTGGCATCGATCGCAACGAGGTTGACGGTTCCATCTACGACGCCATCGTCGGCGACGCACCGGCGGTCGCGATGATCCTGACCGAACCGTCGGCCGGGGTCGCACTGATCCCGGCAGCGATCGCGCTCGCAGGCGCTGAGGTGGAACTTGCAAGCCTGGATGCGCGCGAACGGCGGCTCCAGAAACTCCTGGCGCCGATCAAGGATCGGTTCGACATCATCTTCGTGGACTGCCCGCCGTCATTGGGCCTGCTGACCGTCAACGCGCTGACTGCCGCCGATGCGGTCCTCGTCCCGCTGCAATGCGAGTACTACGCCCTGGAGGGGTCGACACAGCTCTTGGCCACCATCGATCTCGTCCGCGACCACCTGCATCCTGCGCTCGAACTGGACGGCGTCGTCCTGACGATGTTCGACGGGCGCACGCGGCTGTCGGCCGACGTCGAAGCCGAGGCGCGACGACATCTCGGCGGCGCCGTCTATCAGACCGTCATCCCGCGGTCCGTGCGCCTGTCCGAGGCACCCAGCCACGGCCTCCCGATCACGTCCTACGCACCCACCTCTCGTGGCGCGGAGGCCTATACCGCACTCGCGAGGGAGTTCACGGCCCGCAACGGGCTGCACCTCGCGATCCCGGAGGCCGTCGCCTGATGACCGTCCGTCCCGACCGCGCGCAGGGCCTCGGCCGAGGGCTGGCCGCGCTCATCCCGCAACGTGCGGCGGGCCAGCCGGCGCCCGTCGATGTCCCGATCGCACGAATCCGACCGAATCCACAGCAGCCTCGCCGCCACTTCGATCCCGAGGACCTGGCGACACTGGAAGCCAGCATCCGTGCCTACGGCGTGCTGCAGCCCATCCTGGTCGTTGAGATCGTCGACGGCTACCAGCTTGTCGCTGGCGAACGGCGCCTTCGGGCTGCCACTGCGGCCGGCCTCGATCGAGTGCCGGTGGTCATCCGCCAGCTCGACGAAGGTGCCCAGCTCGAGGTCGCGCTCATCGAGAACCTGCAGCGCGAGGATCTCGATCCGATCGAGGCCGCCCACGGGTTCCGCCGCCTGATGACCGAGTTCGGCTTCACCCACGAGCGCATCGCGGAACGGGTGGGACGCGCGCGATCGACGGTCGCGAACACCATCCGCCTGCTCGACCTGGCCCCGCGCATCCAGACCGCGCTTGCCGAGCGCCGCCTCACGGAGGGCCACGCCCGCGCGCTCGGCGGTCTGACCGTGGAGCATCAGGAATTAGTCCTCGACTCGGTCATCGGCCAGGAATTGTCCGTCCGCCAGACCGAGGAACTGGTTCGGCGCTTGCGAACCCCGCGGCCGGAGCCGGTCGGTCGCCCCGCGCGGACCGCAGATCCCGACATGGAACGCGTCGAGGAGGACCTGCGGCGCTCTCTTGGCACCAAGGTGAGCCTGGCGCGCAGTCGGCGCGGCGGCCGGATCGTCATCGAGTACTACAGCGACGAAGAACTGGGGCGCCTCTACGAGCGCCTGACCGGAGGGAACGCGTGACCGAGGAAGCCACCCGCAGCACGACGGCCGCCACGAACGGCCGCGGCAAGCGCGCCCGCGGGGGCGGCTCGGACTACACCGCCGAAAGCATCCAGGTCCTGGAAGGCCTCGAGGCGGTCCGTCGGCGCCCTGGCATGTACATCGGGTCCACCGACGATCGAGGCCTCCATCACCTGGTCTGGGAAGTGGTCGACAACTCGATCGACGAGGCGATGGCCGGTCACGCCACCACGATCACGGTCACGATCGCCGCGGACGGCATGGTCACGGTCCAGGACGACGGCCGCGGCGTGCCCGTCGGCAAGCACTCGACGGGCAAGGACGCGCTCGAGGTCGTCCACACGGTCCTGCATGCCGGCGGCAAGTTCGGTGGCGGCGGCTATAAGGTCTCCGGTGGCCTGCACGGCGTCGGCGTCAGCGTCGTCAACGCGTTGTCCTCGTGGATGCGCGTCGAGACCGCACGCGATGGCAGCGTCTGGAGCCAGGAGTACGAGCGCGGGAAGCCATCGACACCGGTCAAGAAGGTCGGGCCGCAGGGCGATCGCCGCGGGACCCGCACGAGCTTTCGGGCTGACACCGAGGTGTTCGAGACCACGGACTACTCGTTCGCCACGATCTCCCAGCGCATGCGCGAGTCCGCCTATCTCACGAAACGCGTGTGGATCACGCTCATCGATGAGCGCAGCGACCGTGAGCGGTCGTTCTACTTCGAGGGTGGGCTGCAGTCGTTCGTCCGTCACCTGAATCGGAACAAGGAAGCGCTGCACTTCCGACCCATCTATGTCGAGCGACGCGAGGGCAAGACCGCCGTGGAGGTGGCCCTCCAGTACAACGACTCCTATACGGAGAACGTGCTCGCGTTCGCCAACAACATCAACACGGTCGATGGCGGAACCCACGTGACCGGCTTCCGCGCGGCGCTCACGAGCTCGCTCAACGACTGGGCCCGGCGCGCCGGGGTCCTCAAGGACCACGACAACAATCTGTCCGGTGACGACGTCCGGGAAGGGCTCACCGCGGTCATCAGCGTCAAGCTGACGGATCCGCAGTTCGAGGGCCAGACGAAGGCCAAGCTCGGCAACGCCGAGGTCAAGGGCCAGGTCCAGACCGCCGTCGGCGAGAGCCTGGGCCAGTACCTGGACGAGAATCCCGGGGACGGCCGCAAGATCATCGAGAAGTGTCTGACCTCCGCCCGCGCCCGTGAGGCGGCTCGCAAGGCCCGTGACCTGGTCATCCGCAAGGGCGCCCTGGACGGCATGTCGCTGCCGGGCAAGCTGGCCGACTGTCAGGAACGCGATCCGGCCCAGAGCGAGATCTACATCGTCGAGGGTGACTCGGCCGGTGGCTCGGCAAAACAGGGTCGAAATCGCCGGTTCCAGGCGGTCCTGCCGCTCCGCGGCAAGCTGCTCAACGTGGAAAAGGCGCGGCTCGACAAGATCCTGTCGAGCGAGAACGTCCGGCCCCTGATCATCGCCCTGGGTGCGGGCATCGGCGAGAGTTACGACCCGGCCAAGCTCCGCTATCACCGGATCATCATCATGACCGACGCCGATGTCGACGGCGCCCACATCCGCACGTTGCTGCTGACCTTCTTCTATCGGCACATGCCCCAGATCATCGAATCCGGGTTCCTGTACATCGCGCAGCCGCCGCTGTATCGCGTGAGCACCGGCAAGGTCACGCGCTACGCCCAGAACGAGAAGGAACGCGAGCGGATCATCAAGGAGTTCAACGTCAAGAACCTGTCCGTGCAGCGGTTCAAGGGTCTCGGCGAGATGAATGCCGACCAGCTCTGGGACACGACGATGAACCCCGAAACGCGGACCCTCCTCCGCGTTGACTCGGAGAACGGGGCGGCCGCCGACGAGATCTTCACGATGCTCATGGGCGAAAAGGTCGCGCCGCGCAAGGAATTCATCAAGAGCGAAGCCCGCAAGGTGCGCAACCTTGACGTCTGAGCCGCGGGTGTTCGATGTTCCAGGCGGTCGGCGGTTCGAGATCGAGCCGCACCACTGCTTCGCCTGCGGCACGACGAACGTGCGCGGGCTCGGGCTCCAGCTCCACGTCGAACCGCGGTCGGCGTGGACGACGTTCGAGCTCCAGCGCGACTTCCAGGGCTGGGACGGCATCGCTCACGGCGGCATCATCGCCACGGTCCTCGACGAGGTGATGGCCTGGTCCCTCGCCGGTGCCGACGAGTGGGGCGTCACGGCGCGCATGGCGCTCGAGTTCCGACGCCCGGTGCCGATCGGCGTCCCGTTGCGCGCGGACGGGATCGTGACGCGGGCCCGACGCCGGTTGATCGAGACGAGTGCGCGCCTCGTGGCCGCGGCCAGCGGCGAGCTGCTCGCCACCGCGACCGGGACCTACGTCGCTGCCGACACGACCCGAAAGGCCGAACTGCAGGCTCGCTATGGACCCCGCTCGGTCGAGACGCCCGAACCGGTGGACGCCGCACGATGATCGCCGAGAGCCCCACGACTGCCACGGCCGATGCGTTCGTGACCGCGAACCTCGAGAGAGCCACGGCACTCGGCACGGCGCTCGCGGACGACGTCCAGAACGCCGACACCCTCGCCGCTGCGATGCACCGCGGCCTGGCCGGATTGAGCGACCCGACCTACCTGGCTGGCCAGCGGCGCGTCGCCCCGGGGATCGGCACGATCCACGGTGTTCGGCGCCCGCTGCTCGCAGCCGTCACGACGGCATTCCGCGCCGCGACCCTCGAGGACCGCGCGACGACCCTGCTATTCGTCGCGGACCGCCTGCTCCGCGAGGAGCATCTTGAGGCGCACTGGCTGGCCTTCGACATCCTCCAGCGGACACTCCCGGGGGAAGCGGAGCGGACCTGGCAGCTCATGCGGCGTGCCGCCCGCTCAGCCGATGACTGGATCACGGTCGATTCCCTCGCTGCCCCGTACGCAGCGGGTATCGCACTCGAATCGTATCGCTGGTCGGAACTCGAGCAACTCATCTATTCCCCGTCGCGCTGGGAGCGCCGGCTCGTCGGTTCGACCATCGCCACGATGACCCATGGCGAGGGCCGGGTGAACGGCGCGAACATCGTGGCGCGGGCCATGCCCATCCTCGAACAGCTCCTCGGTGATGCCGAGCCAGACGTCCAGAAGGCGCTCGCGTGGGCGTACCGGTCGCTCGCCGCGCTCGATCGCGACGCCGTCACAGCCGCGCTGCGTCGCGAGACCGATGTGGCCGCCCGGGCCGACGATGGCCACCGTGCCTGGGTGATCCGGGATAGCCTGGCCAAACTCGACCCCGCCGAAGCCGACGCGCTTCGCACGGCCCTATCCGGCATCCGGCGCCGTGCAGATGCTCCCGCCACCTCGGCTGCGGCCTCGACCGCCGCGGCGTTCGGTGGCATGCCCGATCCGTCCATCCACCCCGAACCGCCGCTGTGAACCGACCCCGCAGGAGTAGCCGATCGTGACCGACAACCTGGGCGACGTCCGAGCCATCCGGATCGAGGACGAGATGCGCGTCTCGTACCTCGATTACGCGATGAGCGTCATCGTGTCGCGCGCCCTGCCCGACGTCCGCGACGGCCTCAAGCCGGTCCATCGCCGCATCCTGTACACGATGGGCGAGATGGGCCTGTCCGCCACGAGCTCGTACCGCAAGTGCGCGGCGATCGTCGGCGAGGTGATGGGCAAGTACCACCCGCACGGCGATGTGGCCCTGTACGACGCCCTCGTGCGCCTCGCCCAGGACTTCTCGATGCGCTACCCGCTGGTCGATGGGCAGGGCAACTTCGGGTCCGTCGATGGCGACTCCGCCGCGGCGATGCGCTACACGGAGGCGCGCCTGACCGGCATCTCGGCCGAGATGCTGGCCGACATCGACAAGGACACCGTCGATTACGTCGACAACTACGACGGCACGCAGAAGCAGCCGACGGTCCTCCCGGCCAAGCTCCCGAACCTGCTCATCAACGGGTCCAGTGGCATCGCCGTCGGCATGGCGACGAACATCCCGCCCCATCACCTCGGCGAGATCTGCGACGCGGCGGTCGCCCTCATCGACGACCCGGAGCTCACCACCGACGACCTGTGCAAGTTCGTCCAGGGCCCCGATTTCCCGACCGGCGGGACGATCTTCCGCTTCGAGAAGCAACGCAACGTGATCAGCGGCGAGTGGGAGACCGTCGACGCGATCCGCCAGATGTACGCCCACGGTCGCGGCCGGGTCGTCATGCGCGCGCAGGTCGCCTTCGAGGAGTCGGCACGCGGCGATCGGACGGCGATCATCGTCAGCGAGCTGCCGTACCAGGTGAACAAGGCCAGCCTGCTCGAGAAGATGGCCGACCTGGTCAAGGACAAGAAGATCGACGGCATCAGCGATCTTCGCGACGAGTCCGACCGCGATGGCATGCGCATCTACATCGAGATCAAGCGCGACGCCAACCCGCACAAGGTGCTGAACAACCTGTTCAAGCACACGTCGATGCAGCTCACGTTCAACATGAACATGCTCGCGCTCGTTGATGGCCAGCCGCAGACGCTGCCGCTCAAGAGCGTGCTCGAGCACTACATCGAGCACCGGCGCGAGATCATCCGCCGCCGGACCGAGTACGACCTCGAGAAGGCGCGAGCGCGGGCGCATATCCTCGAGGGCCTGAAGATCGCCCTCGACAACCTGGACGCGGTCATCCAGACGATCCGCGAGTCGAACGACGTGGACCTCGCGCGCACGAACCTCATGAACCGGTTCGACCTGACCGAGATCCAGGCCCAGGCCATCCTCGACATGCGACTCGCCCGGCTGGCCGCCCTCGAGCGCAAGAAGATCGAGGACGAGTACCTCGCCATCATCCAGGTCATCGCCGAGCTCGAGGACATCCTCGCGAACGCCAGCCGCGTGCTGTCGATCATCAAGGAGGAGCTGGCCGAGCTGAAGCGCAAGTACGCCGGCGAGCGCCGGACGCGCGTCGCCGACGACGCCAGCCGCGAGATGACCGACGAGGACCTCATCGCCGACGAGGATGTCGTCGTGACCATCTCCGGCCGCGGCTACATCAAGCGCCAGCCGGTCGACACGTACCGCCGCCAGCATCGCGGCGGCAAGGGCATCATCGGCCACGTCACCCGCGAGGAGGACGCAGTCGAGCACCTGCTCGTGGCGAACACGCACCATTGGGCGCTGTTCTTCACCAACCGCGGCCGCGTGTTCAGTGCCAAGGTCCATGCCATCCCGGACGCGAGTCGTCAGGCCAAGGGCATCCCGATCATCAATCTCCCCGGCGTCCAGGTGGAATCCGGCGAAGTCCCGCTCGCGACGATCATGCTCAAGGACTTCACGCCCGGTTCGTACCTCGTCCTGGCGACCCGCAAGGGCATCGTCAAGAAGACGCCGCTCGAGCAGTTCGAGCGAGTCCGCTCGTCGGGTATCCGGGCGATCACCATCGCCGAGAACGACGAGCTCGCCTGGGTCGACGTCTCGACCGGCGCCGACGACGTCATCATCGCGACCGCCAAGGGCAAGCTCGCCCGGTTCGCCGAGGGCGAGGTCCGACCGATGGGTCGCGATGCGGCCGGCGTCATCGGCATCCGGCTGGCCCGTCAGAACGACGCGGTCGTGGGCATGAGCGTCGTGGAGCCGGACGCGGACCTGCTCGTCCTGACCGATACCGGCTACGGCAAACGCGTCCCCCTGACCGAGTTCCGGATCAAGCATCGCGGCGGCCAGGGTGTCGGTCTCATCTCCCTTGAGGGCAAGAAGACCGGCGACGTCGCGGCCGTCCAGCAGGTCACCGACGAGGACGAGGAGCTGCTCCTCATCAGCGCCGGCGGCCAGGTCATCCGGACCGAGACCAACTCGATCAACCGCTACTCGTCGTCGGCTCGCGGCGTCATCGTGATGCGGCTGGCCGAGGGCGATCGCGTCGTGGCCATCGCCGCGTTCCGCGCCGGGCTTGCGGAGCAGGACCCCATCGGCGACGATGGCGCCCCCGCCACAGACGGTCCCGGCACGACGAGCCCGAGCGGCGGCGCGTGATCCGGACGGTCCATCGATGACGGGCTTCGGCCAGCGGGAGAAGGGCGCCTTGTACGCGGACCAGTTCGAGATCTACCACGGCAACGCCAACCCGCTGCTGGCCGCAAAGATCGCGCGCTATCTGGGCGCAGAGACCGGCAAGGCCGAGGTGTTCCAGTTCGCGAACGAGAACATCTTCGTCAAGATCCTCGACAACGTCCGCGAGAAGGACGTCTTCCTGGTCCAGCCGACGTCCCATCCGGTCAACCAGTCGATCATGGAACTGCTAATCATGATCGACGCCTTCAAGCGGGCCTCCGCGGGCCGGATCACGGCGGTCATCCCGTTCTACGCGTACGGGCGCTCGGACAAGAAGGACCAGCCGCGCGTGCCCATCACGGCCCGCCTGATCGCCGACATGATCACCGTCGCCGGCGCCGACCGGGTCCTGACGATGGACCTGCACCAGGGCCAGATCCAGGGCTTCTTCAACATCCCTGTCGATGAGTTGACAGCCGTCCATCTGCTGTCACGCTACTTCATCGACAAGCACCTGGAGGACTGCGTCGTCGTGACCGATCTTGGCTTCGCCAAGCGTGCGCGGACGTTCGCCGAGCTGGTCGACGCGCCGCTGGCCATCATCGAGAAGCGACGGGTCGGGAACCTCGATCGCGCGGAGTTGATGAACGTCATCGGCGATGTCAAGGGCAAGCGGGCGATCATCGTCGACGACGAGATCGACACCGGCGGCACGCTCATCGAGGTGGTCCGCGCGCTGGAGCGCGAGGGCGTCACGGAGATGTACGCGACGGCGACCCACGGCGTGTTGTCCGATCCGGCGCTGGAGCGGATCCGCGACAGCATCCTGCGCGAGGTCGTCATCACGGACTCGATCCCGCTGCCGGCGTCCAAGCGGTCGCCCAAGCTGACCGTGCTGTCCGTTGCGCCGCTCATCGGCGAGGCCATCCGACGGATCCATCGCGGCGAGTCGGTCGGCGCCCTGTTCAGCAGCGAAGTGTCCTTCACCCAGGAGATGCTCCTGTGGGAGGATGGCAGCGACCTCGGTCCGACGACCGACAGCAGCGCCGCGACAGGAGACCGATGACCCTCAAGCTGCACCGACCGGATGGCGAAGGCGGCCTCGAGCCGCGGCCCGTCACGCCCAAGGACTGGCGCGACCAGCTGCGTTCGCCGCGCTGGGGGAGCGAGCTCAAGGGTGGCCGGCTGCCCGAGCACAAGAATCCGGAGATGAACCCGACGTCGCGGCTTCGGTCCGCGCTCTTCTGGCTGGCCCTTGGGGCGGCCACGTTCGGCGTCATCGTGGTCGGCTACGGCTCGGGGTTCTGGTCGCTGCAGGGCTGACCGGGCGACCCGCGCGGAGGCGACGGCACCGCCCATCCGTCGCGCATGAGCCGCCGACCGGGCGCGAACCTGTCTGACCGTATACTCACCGTCCCATGAGATTGCTTTCCCGCTTCGTCGACTCGAATGAGCGCGAGGTCCGCCGACTCCAGCCGCTCGTCGATGCCATCAATGCCCTCGAACCCGAGATCCAGGCGCTGTCCGACGAGGAGATCCGTGCCCAGTTCGCGGATATCCGCGACGAGATCCGGGCGACCGCCGTTCCCGACGAGCCGTCCGAGGACGAACTCCATCACCCGGAACTGGAGCGACGGCGCGAGCTGAAGAAGGCGCGCCGAGCGCGCGAGAGCGAGCGGATCCAGAAGGCCCTGGACGACGTGCTGCCCGAGGTCTTCGCGATGACCCGCGAGGCGTTCGTCCGCACACTCGCGATGCGTCCATTCGACGTCCAGCTCATGGGCGCGGCCGTGCTGCACCAGGGCCGCATCGCGGAGATGAAGACCGGCGAGGGCAAGACCCTGATCGGGCCGATCGCGAGCATCCCCAATGCCCTGACCGGCCGTGGGGTCCACGTCATCACCGTGAACGACTACCTCGCCCGGCGTGACCCGCAGTGGATGGGACCGGTCTTCCACTTCCTCGGCATCAGCCTGGGCATGATCACCCACGACGCATCGTTCGTCTTCGAACCCGGCCACCCCACGACCGACGAGCGCCTCATCAATCTGCGACCGGTCACCCGTCGCGAGGCCTACGCGGCCGACGTGACGTACGGCACGAACAACGAGTTCGGCTTCGACTACCTGCGCGACAACATGGTCCTGGAGCTCGATCAGCGGGTGCAGCGCGAGCGCAGCTTCGCGATCGTCGACGAGGTCGACAACATCCTCATCGACGAGGCGCGGACGCCGCTCATCATCTCCGGCCAGGCCGAGGAATCGGCCGACCTGTACTTCACGTTCGCCCGGCTCGTGCCGCGCCTCAAGGAACGCCCGGAGGGCGCGGAGGAGGGTGGCGACTACTTCATCGATCTCAAGGACAAGGCCGTCTCCTCGACCGAGGACGGCGTCACGAAGATGGAGGGCTGGCTCGGCGTCGAGAACATGTACGACGCCGATCCGCGGCTGGCCCGTCACTTCGAGCAGGCGCTCCGGGGCCATGCCCTGTACAAGCGCGACCGCGACTACATCGTCAAGGACGGCGAGATCATCATCGTCGACGAGTTCACCGGCCGCCAGATGCCGGGCCGGCGCTGGAGTGAGGGCCTCCACCAGGCCATCGAGGCCAAGGAGGGTCTGCGCGTCCAGCGCGAGAGCGTGACCCTGGCGACCATCACCTTCCAGAACTACTTCCGGCTGTACGACAAGCTGTCGGGCATGACCGGCACGGCCATGACCGAGGCCGAAGAGTTCTTCAAGATCTACAAGCTCGAGGTGGTCGCCGTCCCGACCCACCGCGAGATGATCCGTGAGGATTCGGCCGACCTCGTCTACCGCGATGAGAAGGCGAAGTTCAACGCCGTCATCGACGAGATCGTCGAGATGACCGAACTCGGGCGACCGGTCCTCGTCGGCACCGTGAGCGTCGAGAAGTCCGAGGTCCTCGGCACGCTGCTCAAGCGCCGTGGCGTCAAGCACGAGGTCCTCAACGCCAAGTTCCACGAATCCGAGTCGGGCATCGTGGCCCAGGCGGGGCGGACCGGTGCCGTGACGATCGCCACGAACATGGCCGGCCGTGGCACGGACATCAAGCTCGGCGGCGACGCGGCCGGCCTGGCCTCCGAGATGCTCCACAAGCGCGGGCTGAACCCGGCCGAGGTGGATCCCGAGACGTACGAGGCGGTCCTGGCCGAGGCGAAGACCGTGACGGACGCGGACCACGAGGCCGTGGTCGCCGCTGGCGGGCTGCACATCGTCGGCACCGAGCGGCACGACTCGCGGCGCATCGACAACCAGCTTCGCGGTCGCGCCGGCCGGCAGGGCGATCCGGGATCGTCGCGCTTCTACCTGTCCCTCGAGGACGACCTGATGAAGCGCTTCGCGGGCGAGCGCGTGACGGGTCTGATGGAGCGACTCGGCCTCGACGATGACGTGGCCATCGAATCGCGCCTCGTGTCGCGCACCATCGAGAGCGCCCAGTCGCGCGTCGAGGGCTTCAACTTCGACATCCGCAAGCGCGTCGTCGAGTTTGACGATGTCATCAACAAGCAGCGCGAGACGATCTACGCGGAGCGCGACAAGGTCCTGCACAACGAGGACCTCACGGAGACCGTACAGGCGTTCCTCGAGGAGGAGGTCGAGGTCCTCGCCGATTCGCACCTGACCGGCGAGAACCCCGACGACTGGGGCCTCGATGCGCTGGCGGCGGGGCTGCAGGCGATGGGCCTCCCGGTCGAGGGCACGAGCGCGGACGAGCTGTGGGACATCGGTAGCCGGCAGGCCATCTCGGAGCACCTGCTGACCCTGGCTGACGAGCGGCTCGCCGCCCGCGAGCAGGAGGTCGGCGAGGCCGACTGGGGCCAGGTCGAGCGCATCGTTCTTGTCCGGACGATCGACTCGCTGTGGGTCGAGCACCTGACCGAGCTCGACGACATGCGCCGCGGCATCGGCCTGCGCGGCTACGCCCAGCAGGATCCACTCAACGAGTTCCGCCGCGAGGCCTACCGGCTGTACGAGGAATTGCGTGGGCTGATCCGGCATGGTGTCGCGTCGTCCATCTTCCGCGTGACCGTCCAGCGCCAGCCAGCGCCCGGGACGGCCCAGGCGCTGCCGGGACCGGGCCAGCCTGCCCGTCCCGCTGCGCTCGCGGCCTCCGGCTCCGGCAGCGCTGGGACGACGGCCGCGGCAATGCCGGCCCTCGCCAGCCCGGTCGCCGGATCGGCGGTCCTGCGCGGCGCGGTGCCCAGTGCTCCGGCGGTCCGCAACGTGCGCGAGTCGGTCGGTGACGTGTCGGTCGGCGGCGGAACGCCGGGCGGTGCGCCGATCGGCGGCGGCACCGGGGGCCCGGCCGGACCACGACCCGGCTACACGCCGCCGGGTACCCGGATCGGCCGGAATGACCCGTGCTATTGCGGATCGGGCCAGAAGTACAAGAAGTGCCACGGCCGCTGAGCCCGCCGATCGCCGTTCGATCCCGGTGATTTGCCTGGTTCGTCGCCTGATCCTGCTCGTCGGGCTCGTCGGCATCGGGTTCGTGGCGTACACGACCTATCGCATCTGGGATGCCGCGGTCCGCGATGATCGGACCGGTGCCGATGCGATCGTCGTCATGGGCGCCGCGCAGTACGACGGTCGACCCTCGCCCGTCTTCGCGGCGCGGCTTGATCACGCCATCGAGCTGTACCGCGACGGGGTGGCACCGCTCCTCATCGTGACCGGCGGCAAGCTCGCCGACGACCGCACGACCGAAGCGGCCACAGCTCGCGCCTACGCCATCGAGCACGGCGTCCCTCCCGACGCGATCATCGGCGAGGATCAGAGCCGCTCGACCCTGAGCTCCATCCGGGCTGTCGCCGTCCTGATGCGCGATGCAGCCATCGGCAGCGCGGTGTTCGTGTCCGACCCGACCCACATGTATCGGGTCCTGCGCCTGGCCACGGACGCGGGCATCACCGCGACGGGGTCACCGACCCAGACCAGCCCGATCAGGCGCGACCCGGTCGCGGTCGCCGACGCGGCCATCCATGAGCTCGGTGCACTTGCCCTGTACACGGTCGGTGGGAGCTCGTCGACCAGCCCGTGACCAGGGCAGCCTGAGGACGCCCGGCCGGCCCTGAAAAGTACCCTCTTGGCGGTGGGGGATCGGCCCCGTATACTGTGCCAAAACCCGGCGCCCGGGGTCGCTTGAACCCCAACGTCGGGTCGCTCCCAGCCCACGCCCCTGCCCAGCGTCGTAGAGAGAGGGAGTCCATTGAAGCAGGCCGAAGACGCCGCATTCGTCGATCTGATCGCCTGCGAACGGGACTGCCGGAACTGCAGTTACGCCGCCGCCCTCGACTGCGATGGCAACTGCGGCGTGTGCCCACACAACAGCTATTGCCCGTGCGTGAACCCCGTCGGCGCCAGAAGCAAGACGGCGCTGCGGCTCATCGAGCTGCGCCCGATCCTGCTCCAGGATCTCCAGGCCCGGAACTAGGTGGACGCGTCCGCCATCCGCGACCTGGCTGAACGGATCCGGTCGACCTCGGGGCATCTTTGACCTCGAGACCAAGCGCACCCGAGTCTCGACCCTCGAGACGCTGACCCAGGAGCCTGGATTCTGGGACGACCAGCGCGGCGCCCAGAAGGTCCTTCGCGAGGCTGACGGCCTGCGCACGGAGATCGACCTGTGGGATGCGCTCCTGGCGCGGACCGCCGACCTGGAAGCCGCCGTGGAGCTCCTCTCCGAGATGCCCGACGCCGAACTCGAGGCCGAGCTCGACCGGGACGCGACGACGCTTGAGAGCGACTTCCTCATGGAGCGCACGGCGCTGCTGTTTTCCGGCGAGCACGACGAGCGCGCCGCGATCATGACCATCAGTGCCGGCGCCGGCGGGACCGAAGCGACCGATTGGGCGGAGATGCTCCTGCGCATGTACCTGCGCTGGGCGGAACGCCATCGGTTCCATACGGAGATCATCGACTCCCAGGAGGGGGAGCAGGCCGGCCTCAAGAGCGTCACGGTCGAGGTCAACGGGCGGCGCGCCTACGGCTGGCTGCGCGCCGAACGCGGTGTCCACCGCCTCGTCCGGATCAGTCCGTTCGATTCGCAGAAGCGCCGCCAGACCACGTTCGCCCTGGTCGAGGTGCTGCCCGAGGTGGACGACGACATCGAGATCGAACTTGACTGGGACGTCATCCGGGTGGACACCTATCGCGCCCAGGGCGCGGGTGGCCAGCACGTCAACAAGACCGACTCGGCGGTGCGCCTGACCCACGGCCCCACCGGTCTGGTGGTCCAGAGCCAGAACGAGCGATCCCAGACCCAGAACAAGGAGAGCGCGATCCGCGTCCTCAAGGCCCGGCTGCTGGAGCGCGCCCTGGAGGAGAAGGAAGCGGAGATGCGCGAGCTCCGCGGGGAGCATGTCGAGGCCGGCTGGGGCAACCAGATCCGGAGCTACGTCCTGCACCCGTACCAGATGGTCAAGGACCTGCGCAGCGGCCACGAGACGGGCAATACCTCGGCCGTCCTGGACGGCGATCTCGACGCGTTCATGCAGGCTGAGCTCGAGCGATTGGCGACCGGGGGCGCGATGGCCGGCGACAGCGCCGAGGTCGCCGTCTCGTGAGCGCCGTCGAGGCGGATGTCGGCAGCGGGCTGCGCTATCGACACGTGACGCCGGACGAGCTCGAGACGTGCGCCCACGTCTGGCGCCGCGCCATCGACGACTACATCGTGCGCATCGGCCAGCCGGCCCTCCCGGAAGAGGTCGGCCCACTCGTCCGGCTCTACCGGCACCTCCAGTCGACGGACCCGGACCGGTTCGTGGCGGCCGTCCGGGAGACGTCGGACGGAAACGAGATCGTGGGCTTCGGTGCGGCCGTGGTTCGGGAATCGCTCTGGTATCTGTCGATGTTGTTCGTGCTGCCGAAGATGCAGGGTGCCGGCATCGGTCGTGCCCTCCTCGATCACATCGGGCCACGGGACGCGGATGGGATCACGTTCCGCGGGACCGCCACGGACAGCGCGCAGCCGATCAGCAACGCCCTGTATGCCTCGCTCGGGATCGTGCCGCGGATCCCCCTCCTCAACCTCATCGGGACGCCGTCGAGCCTCGATGCCTTCGGGGAGCTGCCGGCCGGCGTCCAGGCCATCCCCTTCGACGAGCTGGCCGCCGGTCCTCCGGGTGGGGACGGCCATCGCCGCCTCGCCGAGGCCGTTGACGACCTGGATCGCGAGCTGCTCGGTGCCGCACACCCGATCGACCACCGCTGGCTGCGCACGGAGAGCCGGCGCGGCTGGTTGTACATCGGGCCCGATGGGCACGTGCTGGGCTATGGCTACGCCAGCGAGCTCGGTCGCGTCGGGCCGGTCGCGGTCCGGGATGCGGACCTGCAGGCGCCGGTCATCGGTCACCTCCTGGGCGCGCTCCAGCCCCGCGGCGCTCATGCGATCTGGCTGCCGGGCAGCGCCGACCGGGCCGTCGTGGCGGCGCTCGCCACCGGCCTGCGCCTGGAGGCGTTCCCGCTGCTCCTGTGCTGGGACAGACCGTTCGGCGACTGGTCCCGCTATGTACCGATCTCGCCGGGCCTGCTCTGACCGCGGCACCTCGTTTGCCCCAGCCCGGGGCGGATGGTAGCCTCGGGCTCGACGTGGCTCCCCTTGCCGTGCCCGCGGACGGAGTCGAACCCAACCAGGTTCGGTGGCGGCAGCGTCCCCACTGCACTCGACCGCGGAGACACTCGTGACCGCTCCCCCTGCTCCCAGACCGGGCCGATCCCTGCGAAGCCGCCTGACCGACCGCGGCCGGCACCGTGATCAAGCCGGGCGCGAGCGCGCGGTCCTCGTCCTGCACGACGTCACGAAGCAGTATCCCAACGGCAAGCTCGCGCTTCGTGACGTGGACCTGGTCATCCCCGAGGGCGACTTCGTGTTCCTGGTCGGCCCATCGGGAGCCGGGAAGTCGACGCTCATCAAGTTGTTGATCCGCGACGAGGTCGCCACGCGTGGCGAGGTCGTGCTCGATGGCCAGGATCTCGCGCGGCTGGGACGCCGGGCCATTCCCAGGATGCGCCGCAAGATCGGGATCATCTTCCAGGACTTCAAGCTGATGCCGACCAAGTCGGTCTTCGAGAATGTCGCCTTCGCCCTCGATGTCACCGGCACCCCTCGCCGACAGATCCGGCCCGCCGTGGAGCGGGTGCTGTCGATCGTCGGCCTGACCGACCAGTCGAAGCAGACCCCGGCACAGCTGTCCGGCGGCGAGCAGCAGCGCACGGCCATCGCCCGGGCGCTCGTCCACGACCCGCGCCTGATCATCGCCGACGAGCCCACCGGAAACCTGGACCCGCTGATCAGCTGGGAGATCCTGCAGCTGCTCCTGCGCATCAATGAGCTCGGGGTCACGGTCCTGATGGCGACCCACAACGCGGAGGTCGTGACCGCCCTGCGCAAGCGCGTCGTCGCGCTCGAGGAAGGTCGCATCATCCGCGACGAGGTCGGTGGCGCCTACCACCGCGAGGACTGACCGCCCGTGATCACCTTCCTCCTCTTCAGCATCCGGCGGGCGTGGCAGGGCTTCTGGCGCAATGCGCTGATGAGCTTCGCGGCGACCGCCACGATGGTCCTGATGCTCCTGCTGCTGGCGGGCTTCTGGATCATCCAGACCGGGTTGCTCGCCGGTCTCGCGTTCACCGAGCAGAAGGTCGAAGTGGTCGCCTACCTCCAGCCGAACGCCACGGACTCGCAGGTCGCAAGCCTGACCGAGCGCATCGACGCGATCCCCCAGGTCGACACCGTCACCTACGTCTCACGCGCGGAGGCGCTCGAGCGATTCCGGACGTCGATGGAGGAGCAGGGCCGCGAGGACCTGACCCAGTACCTCGCCAGTAACCCGCTGTTCGCCAGCGTCGAGATCACCCTCATCGATCCGACCGCCATCCGGGTCGTGGGGGACGCGTTGCGTCAGGACGTCGCGGTCCGCAACGTCATCAACATCGAGGACCTGGTGGAACGGGTCCTGACGATCACCAGCATCCTGCGGACCGGCGGCACGGTCCTGCTCATCGTCGTCGGGATCATCGTGCTGTTCATCATCGTCAACACGATCCGCCTGGCGGTCGTCGCGCGCGCCGAGGAGATCGAGATCATGCGGCTCGTCGGAGCGTCAGATGCATTCATCCGCTGGCCGTTCGTGTTCGAGGGCGCCTTCGTGGGGTTCCTTGGCGCGGCCATCACGCTCGGCGTCCTGGCGGCGGCCGCCGATCCGATCAGCGGATTCATGGTCGAATTCTTCCGCGTCCTTCCGCTCGAGGTGGGGTCGCTGGCCCGGGACCTCGTCACGCTCGTGATGGGCGCGGGCGTCGGCCTCGGGATCCTGGGATCGTGGCTGTCAGTGCGGACGTACCTCATCCGCTGACCGACGCCGGACGCACCCCTCATGCGAAGGGCTCGCAGCGAGGCCCGATGTACGCTTGCGCACCCCGCGGCCAAACCTGCGGGCCACGAGGTTCCCGCACGAGATGACTCCCGCCGAGCCGCCGCTCCCGACCTCGCTCGAGGTCCCCATGACACCCGTCGCGCCGCCGGTCGGTGACCGGCCGGCTCGCCGTCTGCCGATCCTCCAGCTCGCGATCGCGCTCGTTGCCCTCATGGCCGGCGGCGCGCTGTTCATGTCCGGCTACTCGATGGGCCGCCATGGCGCCGTCGAGCCCGGGACGCCGATCGGCCAGGACGAAGCGTTCCGACCGTTCTGGGACACCTTCCACACCATCGATGAGCGATACGCCGGAGGAGCGGTCGACCGCGAAGCCCTGATCCAGGGCGCGATCCGCGGGATGATCGACAGCCTCGGCGACCCGTACTCGTCCTACCTCACGTCGGAGGAGTATCGCCGCAGCCTCGAAGGGATCAGCGGCGAGTTCGAGGGCATCGGCGCCCGGATCGCCACGGAGGCCCCGGACGGGACGCAGGGGTGCGTCACGCTCGGACCGGAGTGCCGCCTCGTGATCGTGGCACCGCTCGTGGGTTCACCCGCCGAACGGGCAGGCCTGCTCGCGGACGACGTCGTGCTCGCCACGGACGGCGTCTCGCTCGACGGCTTGTCGGTCGATGGCGCTCGCGACCGTATCCGTGGCCCGAAAGGCAGCGTCGTCGTGCTGTCCGTCCAGCGCGGATCCGGCACCGATCCCTTCCCGATCGAGGTCACCCGCGACGTCGTCCAGGAGGAGGAGGTCGAGTCGAGGGACCTCGCCGGCGGGACCGTGGGCTACGTCAGGCTGAATGGGTTCTCCGATCGCGGCGCGAATGAGGTCAAAGCGGCCCTCCAGGCCCACATAGAAGCGGGACGCACGAAGCTCATCCTCGACCTGCGCGGCAATCCCGGGGGCTACGTCACGGCAGCACGGGACGTGGCGTCGCAGTTCATCGCCTCCGGCGTGATCTTCTACGAGCAGGATGCGTCCGGCACGCAGGAGCCGACCGACGCGGTCGCCGGTGGTGCCGCCACGGACCCCGCGATCCAGGTCGTCTGCCTGGTCGACGGCGGGAGCGCCTCGGCATCGGAGATCGTCGCCGGGGCGTTGCAGGACACCGGCCGCGCGACGCTCGTCGGCGAGACGACGTATGGCAAGGGCACCGTGCAGCAATGGCAGGAGTTGACGGGAGAGGGTGGCGCATTCCGCCTGACGATCGCCCGCTGGCTCACGCCCGACAAGCGCTGGATCCACGACGACGGCATCGTGCCCGATGTGCAGGTCACGGTCCCCACCGACGTGGGCCCCGGCGAGGACCCCGTGCTCGATGCCGGGCTCGAGGTGCTTGGTGCCGCGGTGCCGGTCGGCGCACGTACCGGTCGGATCGCCGCCTGATCATCCGATCGACACAGGTCTTGCGCGTCCCCGACGCATCGGGTACGGTTCGCCCGAACGAAAGGAGGTGATGTGCAGTGATCGACAGTACGTGTAGCTGCACCACCTCACAGGAGATGGCCGTTTAGTCGGACACCCTGTGGGTGGTACGCAACCGAACGCCGGCCCCGCATGGGCCGGCGTTCGTGCGCCCGGACCCCGAGCGCGGGCTATCCTCCTCACCCACACCCCATCCGATCGGAGCCATCCCATGCGCGACGACTCGACCGTCGCCCTCAACCGAAAAGCGCGCCACGAGTTCACCATCGACGACACGTTCGAGGCTGGGCTCGTGCTGACCGGCACGGAGATCAAGTCGATTCGTGCCGGCAAGGCGAACATCGCCAATGCCTATGCGCGCGTCGAGAAGGGTGAGGCCTGGCTGATCGGCGCCGACATCGCGCCGTTCGAGCAGGGCAACCGCAACAACCACGATCCCAAGCGCACGCGCAAGCTGCTGCTCCATCGCCGCCAGATCGACGAGCTGATGGGCAAGGCCAAGGCCAAGGGCCAGACCATCGTCCCGCTGCGCCTGTACATCACGCGCGGCAAGGCCAAGCTGGAACTCGGCCTCGCCCGCGGCAAGCAGCTGCATGATCGCCGGCGCGATATCGCCGACCGCGACTCGAAGCGCGACATCGCGCGACAGCTCGCCGACATCCAGCGCGGCCGCTGACCGGGACGCGCGGTCGCGTCGGGCCTAGACGGCCTCCGACGCCACCAGCGCGCCGGCCGGGACCGCGACCTGTTCCAGAGCCGTTTCGATCTGGACCACGGGATCAGGCCGCAGTCGCGTGTACATCACCACGCCGAGCGCAGTCGTGGCCGCGCAGAGCAGGAGGCCCGTCGTGACATTGACGAGCCCGACCTGGAGCAGCGCGCTCATCAGGAAGGCGGCGAAGATGCCGCGCGCGCCGGTCACGGCATTGAGGCCAGCACTCGCGGGGGCGCGCGCGGCGAGCGGGGCGAACTCGCTCATCGCCGAGGCGAAACCGAGGTCGATCGCCGCCGTGGCGATGCCGGTGAAGAGCGCCGCACCCCACAAGAACGCGACATTTGGCGCAACGGCGTAGAGGAGCAGGGACACCAGCCCGGCCACGCTCCCAAGCCGGATCACGACCAGCGACCCGAAACGGTCTGCCACCGAGCCCCAGACCAGGAAGGACGCCGTCGTGGACATCGCGGCCAGGACGCCGATGATCCCGACGTCGGACAGGGTCAGGTCGAGGCGGTCGACATGGACCAGTGCGAACAACGGGGAGGCCGCGATGAGACCGCCGCCGTAGAACGCCTGGGCCAGGGTGATGCGCCCGAGGACGGGCAGACCGCGCAGGACAGCGATCGACTCGCGCGCGGAGAACGTGGGCGGCCGTTCGGCGGTCCGCGCGCGAAGGCCGACATAGCCGGCGGCGGCAAGCAGGCCGACCACGCCGGCGGCGGCAACGGCATTCGGACCGCCCAATCGATCAGCCAGCACGCCGCCACCGAAGGCGGCGAGGCCGCTGGCGGCTGCCCGGCCCATCCCGATGATGCCGACCATCCGCCCGACGAGGCGCGCGGGATACATGACGGTCCACAGCCGGAGGTGGAACGGCGAGCCGAACGACAGGCTGATCCAGAACACGAGCGAGGCGAGGATCATCACGGGCGGGGTCGGCACGAGCAGGAGGGTCAGCAGAGCGACCGCACCGACGCCGCGCAGGAGGGCGAGCTGGCCGGTGGTCCGCGGCCCGAACCGACCGGCGAACGCGCCGAGCAGGTTACCGACGAACGGCGCGGCCACGAGGGCAGCGATACCGATCGGCTCCAGGCCGCCACGGCGAGCGATCGTCGGAAGGAGCGCCGTGACCACGGCGGTCGTCACGCCGATGCCGACGGCGGCGAACAGATCGAACCCGAGATTGCGCCCGACGGCGCGCTGCTGGGGCGTGGGATGGAATGGGGGCCGGATCACGACGGGTACCTCGAGCAGCCCTGCAGGCCTGCGAGGTGAGCTGACGGGCTCGGCGTTGGGATCGCCGCCGCGGACGGTCCGCGGTTTGCCCCGAAAGGGATGGTGGGTCCCCCGTCCTCCGCGAGGAGGTTCGGCCAGGGAGAACGATACCAGTCGGCGGCACCTCGGGACGCGCGCCGAAGGTCCGGGCGCCGGGAGGACGGTCGTTCGATCCCCCAGGCTCCGCCAGTCGAGGTCTTGGCCTCGAACCGGGTCGATGGTAGGATGTCCATTCCGAACCGACGTTCGGTCCTGTGGGGATGCGTGGTTTCGACAGGGCTTGGTTGTCGGGGAGCGCGAGCCGAGGATGCTGCTCAGGCCTCGTTAATCAGGCAGCAAAACGAAGTACCTGGCAACCGCCAGCCGACTCTCGCTCTCGCCGCTTAGGCGGTAGAGTGAGCGTGGAAGCTACCTCCGCCTTGCGGGTAGTGGAAGCGTCATCAAGTGAGGCTGCGATCCGGACGAGCGACGCGTAATCCGGAGTCAAGCCCGATCTAGGGACACGCGACTGGACCGTCCGGCAGGGTGCCGATGTTCGTCCGGACGGTCGACGACAAAGCATCGGACACGCTCGTAGTGGTCTCCGACGAAGGGTCTTGGACGGGGAGTTCGACTCTCCCCCATCTCCACCACTTCCAACATCCGCAGCCCGGCTTCCGGGCGCCCGGCGGAGGGCCGAGGCCGGGCGCGGCGTCGCCGCGCACCTGTGGTCAGGTTCCGTCGAGCCGAGGTTCCGCAGAAACGGCCGGACGATACCCAGCCAGGAGGTCGTCAAGGGGCGCACGCCCGTCCGATGCGGCGAACACCGATAATCGGTCGCCGACCTCGAGTGTCACGTCACCGCGCGGGATGACGACTCGGTCGCCGCGGGTGATCGAGACAAGGATGGCATCGCGCGGCCACGGGACCTGGGCGACCGTGACCCCCGCCAGTCCGGACGCGGCCGGGATCTCGGCATCGATCAGCGCTCCATGCTCGCCGACATTCCTGATCTGTCGGACATTGCCGGCCAGGCCGCGCCGATAGGCGGCCAAGATGTCGCGCGACGAGAGGATCCCGATGAGACGCTCGTCGGCCACGACCGGCGCCCATCGGTGATGCCCATCGGCGAGGACAGCGAGGGCCTCATCGAGTGTCTCGTCAGCCTGGATCGATCGTTCGTGGAGATCAAGTGTTCCGACAGGCATCGCGCCATCACCGTCGACCAGGTCGGCCAACTCGATCGAGCCGAGCAGGACTCCCGATCGATCGACCACTGGCGCCCCGCGCAGGTGCACGTTGCCGAGTGCTTCGGCGGCGTGGCTCGCCGTCTGCTCGGCCGTGAGCACGACTCGAGGCATCCGTGCCGCGTCGCCGGCCGGGATCGCCGCCATCAGGGGCAGCGCGAACCGGAATCGGTGCGCGGGCGAGTCCGCGCGGCTCCGGATCTGCGAGGTGTAGATCGAGCGGTCACCGACGATAAGGGTCGCGACTCCGATCGACAGCATCGCCGGTGCCAGCATCGAGAGGTCGCCCGTCATCTCGGCGACCATCAGCATCACAGCAAGCGGGGCGTGAGCCACGCTGCCGAACAGTGCCATCATCGAAACGATGACGAACGGCGCGGGGTCGATGGGCATCGCCGGCGCGATGGGCTCGAGCAGTCGCCACATGCCGGCGCCGAGCAGCCCACCGACGACCATCCCGGGTCCGAAGATCCCTCCTGAACCGCCCGAGCCGATCGACAAAGACGTCGCCAGGATCTTCGCGAACGGCAGGACCAGGATCGTCCACATCGGCAGCGCGAGCAGCGTCTCGCGATCGAGCCCGGCGGCGACCCAGCCATAGCCCGTTCCAAGCACGCCCGGAACGACCAGTGCGATCAATCCGACCGCTAGCCCACCGAGCGTGATCCGCAGGATCCGCGGCACGCGCCAAGCGGAGAAACGGGCCGTGAACCCGTAGAACGTCGAGATATAGAGGCGCCCGACCAGGCCCGTGACCAGGCCGATGAAAGCGTAGTAGACGAGCTGCCGCGGGTCGGTGAACCCCTCCACCGGGACGTGCCCGAAGATCGGGCTGAAGCCGATGAAGATGCCAAAGACGGAGAAGGCGACGATCGAGGCGACGAACGCGGGGACGAGCGCATCAGACTCCACATCCTCGTGGTACGGGATCTCCGCGGCCAGAACCGCACCACCAAGCGGTGCCCGGAAGATGGCGCCGATTCCCGCGCCCATACCCGAGCTGACAGCGATCCGGGCATCACGAGCGTCAAGGTCGAGCAGTCGAGCCAGAAACGAGCCGAACCCGGCGCCGATCTGGGCCGTCGGGCCCTCACGACCGCCTGACCCACCGGAGCCGATGGTGATCGCCGAGGCGACGAGCTTGACCGCCGGGATCCGTCCCCGGATCCGCCGCGCACCGTGGTGGAACGCCTCGATGGCCGCGTCCGTCCCGTGGCCCTCCGCTTCGGGCGCAAAGCGCACGACGATGACACCGGCGATGAACGCGCCGAGGGCGACGACGAGCGGAATGGCCCACGGGCGCGTGGCGTCAGTGATCGGGGCGCCCCCTTCGCCGATCGGCGATGCGGGCACGTAGCCAGCGATCCCGCCAAGAAGGACCTGCGTCGCGAACTCGAGTGCAAGGAAGAACAGCACCGCCCCGAGTCCGCTGATCAACCCGATCAGCGCGCCAAGGATGACCCACTTCCGAAGGTATGCCGCCGATCGTGTGCGGCGACGAAGGTCGACCAGTAACGCAGTTCGCTTCATGCGAACCCGCCAAGCGCGCGGCCCAGCCGGCGGATGGCGCCAAGATCGCCGTTGCTCAACATCCTCGTCGCGATGGCTGACCTGATGTAGCTACGACGCTGCTCGATCACCGCGTCACGGAGGCGGCGCCCGTCGATGGTGAGCGACACGACGGTCGTGCGGCGATCCGCTGGGTCCTTGGCCACGCGGGCCAGTCCTCGACTGACGAGGCGGCTGACGAGCCGGCTCGTCGGTGAGAGATTCGCGCCGATCCGCTGGGCCAGGCCGGAGACGCTGATGTGCTCCGCTCCGCCGATGACCAACAGCGCCCGCCACTGGAGGACCGTCACGTCGGCACCAGCATCAAGCAACGCGCGGGCCGTGATCGCGACCGATCCGATGACGACCTGGTCCAGAGCATCGACGAGTTCATCCGACATCGCGACCATCATAGGCGAACTACGTTCCATACGGAAAGTATTGCCCGAGCGATCTAGGCGTCCGTCCCTGCGCTTCGATCGAGACACGCCGTCAGGTGTTCCAGCCAGCGTTCTCGACCCGACTTGGTCAGTTCCTCGTTGTTCAGGATCTCGAGGATCTGGACGAGCGGCAGGAGCTTCAGGAGACTTGCCGTCGTGGGGTCCTGCGCATCCACGCCGGAAGCCACCTCGAACGCACTCCAAACCGCTCGTTCCTCGGCTCGATGGTGGTAGTAGACGATCCAGTCGAACCAGGCCGCATCGATGAGGGGATCGCCCAGTCGAACGGACTCGAGGTCGACGAGCCCGACGAACGTGCCGCCGCGAACGAGGATGTTGACCGGGACGAAGTCGCCGTGGACCACCGTCGATGACCGCCCACGCAGCAGTTCGGCGAGCGGCTCCGATCGCGTGGCGAGCCGGACATGATCGGCGCGGGAGACCGTCGAGCCAAGATGGTCCGTCCACTGGCGCACGGCTGTGGCGAGTCGATCCGGCGACGCCCAGAGGTCGGGCAAACCAAGACCGTCCGCGCTGACCATCGAGAGACGACGCCAGGCCGCTCCCGCCAGCGAACCGATCAGCGCGGGGCCACCTGGCTGCCCGAGCAGTCCGGCGGCCGCGACGCCATCGAGATACTCGGTCACGATGATGCCCTCGGTCAGTTCAGAGCGCGGCAGTCCCGTGCCCGCGGCATCGTCGATCACGGCGGGGATCGGGAGCCCCGCGGCCGCCATCCGCGGACCCATCGCGGGGAGCACCGTCCGCAGCCTCAGGCCAACCGTCGGGTCCACATAGCGGGTCGCCACGACGCGGCGGCCGCCCGGCAAACCCACCAGCCACGTCTCGTTGCGGAATCCCCAAAGGAGGGGCTCCGCCGAGATCGCGTCGCCTCCGGTTGCCGAACGAACCCAGCCGGGGACGCTCGATCCCGAGTTCACCCGACCGCCCGATCCGACGCGACGCGCGGCACGATCAGGTGAGCGACTCGCGGGCCGATGCACGGATCTCGTCGTCGGTCAGCGCACGCCGATGGAGACGAACCATCGCAAGCTCGCCGTCGAACCCCGCACGGGGACCGCCCCCGAGAACCAGTCCTGCTTCGCTCGAGAGGTCCAGCGGACCGGCTAGATCGCCTGCCTCTGCGGCGCGAACACCGTCGACGAACAGCGCCATTCTCCCGCTCGAGCGAACCGCGGCGATGTGGTGCCAGCCGGCCGCGAGACCTCGGTCCACCGAGACCCCCTGCCCTGCCCGCATGGAATGGACGTGACCGGACGGCAGGGTGCCGCAGTACAGCTCCCCACGAAAGACCGCGGTCGATGCGGC
>JBKJHI010000055.1:0-15586 GCA_046599085.1 Candidatus Limnocylindrales bacterium | reverse complement strand
AACAGGTTGTGCCCGACCCCTTCCGCGCGCATCTCCAGAAGCCGGGCAGGACCCACTGCGAGATAGCGGCCGAGCGTCGGTTGGTCATTCCACGCGAAGATGTCGAAGCCGGTCACGGAGACGGCGTTGGTGATGGCCTGACCGGGCAGCGGACTGCCGAACACCTCGAGGTTGCGGACCATCCACGGCGCGAAGATGGCGAGGGCCACGACCCCGGCGACGGCGATCAGGCGAATGCGCTCGGCGGCGGGGCGGCCAGTGGTGAACCACGCCACCAGGACCCACGTGAGGGCGAGCCAGACGGCCTCGTTGCGGGTCAGGGCGGTCAGGCCCAGCACGAGCCCCAGCGTGATCAGGCGCGGATCCGTCATGCGGGCCCCGCGTGGGTCGCGGGCGATGCGCGTCATCAGCAGGCAGGCCCCCAGCGCGAGCGCTGCATAGGGCATCGTCGAGTCGGGCAGGGCGGAGTGCAGCAGGAGGGGCAGGTAGACCGCCGTCGTCAGGCCCGTCCCGAGGGCCAGGGTTCGGGCCCGTCCGGTGGGCATGGCACGCTCGCGCGCCACGTCGGCCGCCAGCCGCCAGGCGAGGACCGGGACGACCGCGCCGACCAGGACGGTCGGGATCTGGGCGGCGGCGAAGCTGATGCCGAAGAGGGTCATGGACCCGGCGATCAACCAGGTCGGCAGCGGTAGCCAGACCTCGAAGGCGGCCTTGGGAAAGACCAGCGGCTCGGTCTGGTAGCTCCAGATCGCGTCGGACACGAGGCCGCGGCCCTCGACCAGGTTGCGCGCGACGCCGACGTAGTAGGCGGTGTCCTCCGGCTTGGGGAAGACGATCTGGGCGGCGAAGATCGCGCGCAGGACGAGTGCGACGCCGAAGACGAGGAGGGCGGACAGCACAGCCTCACGGCGGGTCACGGCGCCGCCTCCGCGCAACGGTCGTCGAGCGGGGTCGTGCAGACCGGGTAGAGCGCCAGCGACGGGACACCGTCCTCGGCGTCGGACGGGAGCACCCACGTGGCGGGGCCGATCCAGGCGGGTCGGATGTCATCGCGCAGGACCGGCCGCAGCGCCTCCACGATGGCCCGGCGTTCCAGCACCAGCCAGCGGATGTCGTACCCGCGCGCGACGGCTTCGATCCGGTCGAGAGGATCATCCGGCGACACCACGCCGCCACGGCCGGTCCAATACTTGAACCCGCCAGCGTCGATGGTCATCAGGCGGTCCGTCGCTGGCACACCGAGGTCGTCGAGTTCCGTGGCCAGGGCCTGACGCGGGGCGCGGGTCTCATCCCAGCTCGCGTACACGGTCGGGGCGTAGAGGAGGGCGCTGGCGCAGACGAAGGCGACGACCGCCCAGGTGAACAGCGGCGTGGCGACCCGCGGGTCCCAGGCGGGACGTCGTGCGGCGATCCAGCCGATGGCGACCGCCACGCCCTCCAGACCGAGGATGTAGGTATGCGGACCGAGGCCCACGGCGGTGTGGATGTAGGCGCCGCCTGGGACGTGCAACGGGAAGATGATCGTCGCCCCGAGGAGCAGGATCGCGAAGAACAGGAAGTACGGCAGGAAGTCGTCCGAGCGTCGCCGAGCCCACGCACCGATGGGCAGGAGCGGCACGAGCACGATCGACGAGATGAGCACGGTGAAGTTGGCCAGCGCCCCACCGAGGCCGATCAGCCGCGTGCCGATGATGGTGCCCCAGCCCTGGGCCATGAACGAGGCGAACGTCGTGGTCGCCATCGTGCTGTTCCACTGCCGGTAATCCGTCAGCCACAGTGCCTGCCCGTTGGAGGCCGTCGGTGAGATCGAGCCGAACTCGGCCAGCTGACGGACCCACCATGGACCTAGGACCGCGGCGAACAGACCGAAGCACGCGACCGCCGCCCAGATCGGGAGCGCCGGCGCGCGGTCGGCTCGCCAGGCCCGCACGCGATCGATGACGAAGACGAGGCCGACCGCTGCGCCGAGCAGGAACGCGTCGTTCCGGGCGAGCGACGCCAGGCCCACCAGGAACCCGGCGGCGGCATAGGAGCGGACATCGCCGCGCAAGCCGCGAGCCGCCAGCCAGAGGGTCGCCGCGACGAGCGGCTGGAAGATGGCGAAGTTCTCCGGCTGGGCCATGAACACCGTGCCCGCAGCCGGGATCGCCGCCATCACGGCCGCGCCCAGCTGGACGTGTCGGGAGGCTCCGACGTCGCGGGCGATGGCGAACGTGAGCGGGGCAGCGAGGGCCCCGATCAGGACCATCGGCAGGGCGGAGGCGATGGCTGTCGGGCCCATGAGGGCCACGAACGGTGCCTGGATGAAGGACGCCAGGGGCAGCCAGTGGGCGTTCGAGGCGACGGGGAGGATGGGGTTGGCCGGCAGGGTGCCGCCGACCTCGGCGAAGATCCAGACGAAGTCCACCGACAGGCCGTGGCCGCTGGCCAGCGACCGCGCGACTTCGACGTAATAGGACGAATCGGCATAGGCGGGGTCCGGGAAGGCGAGCATGCACGCCGAACGGACGACCACCGCCAGCGCATAGAAGAACAAGGCAGTTCGCATCGGTCGGTGCAGCCTAGCACCGGGTCAGGCCCCCTCCCCCCAGTACCAAAGGACCACAGTAATCGGCCACTGGTCGACGCTCGCGAGCTCGCGAGCCATCGGTCCGAGGCTGGACGCTAGACTTCGCCCGTGTCAAGCCCCGTGCTGAGCGCCCCTCTCGTCGTGCGTCCGGTCGACCGGCTTCGGTCTCTCGCGGCCGACTTTCGCCTGGACGGGAGTCTTGTGGCGATCTTCGTGGCGACACGGTTCCTCATCGCGATCGCCGCGCTCGTGGCCGAGTACGTGCTGCCGCGAAACCCGCTCTTGAACCCCGGTGTCGATGGTCCGATCGTCCGAAGCCTGACAGCCTGGGACGGTTGGTTCTATCTCGGGATCGCGGAGAACGGCTACGGCGCCCACGCTGTGGCAGGCGATTACGTGAACGTGGCCTTTCCGCCGTTGTTCCCGCTCATCGTCCGTGTCCTGTCACTGCCGTTTCCCGGGAGCTCCGGGATCGTCGCCATCGTCGTCTCGAACGTGGCCTTCCTTGGAGCGCTGGCGCTGTTGGTGCGCCTCGGAACCCGCCACCTCGGACGACGCAGAGCGGTGATGGCAGCTGGACTGCTGGTGATCTATCCGTTCGCATCCGTGTTCTCGATGGCCTATACCGAGAGCGTCTTTCTGCTCCTCATGCTCGCGGCCTTCCTGACGGCGGAACGAGGCCATCGGACCTCCGCGGGCGTGTTCCTGGCGCTGACCGTCCTCTGTCGGCTTCAGGGCGTCGCCTTGCTCGTACCACTACTCCTGATCATGCTGCGCCAAGATGGTTGGCGTCCACGCTGGTCTCAGGCGTGGCTTCTGCTCGGCCCGCTGGCGGCAGTCGGCTTTTTCTTGTACATCGCCTCGATCACCGGAAGTCTGACGGCATTTCTGGACGCACAGCAGGCTTGGGGTCGAAACGGTATCGGTGCGGCTGGTCCGGGCGAGACGATCTCGGCCAAGTTCTCCATGTATCAAGCCGCTCTTGTTGCCGCGCTCCTCTGGTCGGTGTTCCTGCTGGTCTTCGTACGAGTGGATCGGCTCCGCGTGGAGTACGCCTTGGTGCCGGTGTTGTTCATCGTCGCCGAGCTTTCGTCCGGGTCGCTCGAAGCCGTCGGGCGAATCACGATGGCTGCGTTTCCTTTCATGTGGCTCCTTGCTGGTAGGCGCTCACCGGCCGCGCGGCGCGTCTGGCCCGTCGTCTCGATCGGGTTGTTCACACTGGTCGCCGTTCTGCAATTCGGCGGGTATTGGGTACCGTGACAAACCTCTCTCTGGTGCTCCCAGCGTTCGATGAAGCGTCGCGCATCGGTCCTGCGCTGGACGAGCTGTTCGCCGCGCTCCGTGAGTCTCGCCCGGTCCCCGGGTCCATCGAGGTCGTGGTCGTGGACGACGGCTCGAGCGACGGCACGGCGGACTTCGTCGAGGCTCGCTCGGAGGCCACGGGGTCACTGGCTGACGTCACGCTCCGGGTGCTGCGGGTCGCGCACGCGGGCAAGGGCGCGGCCGTTCGAGCGGGCATGCTCGATGCCACCGGCGACCTGCGGATCTTCGCGGATGCAGATATGGCGACACCGCCCGACGAGATCCCGCTCCTGGTTGCCGCCCTGCGCGACCACGACGTGGCGCTGGGATCCAGGATCCAGCCGGATGGCTCGGATATGCGGGCGACGCAGCCGGGGTACCGACGTCTGCTCGGCAAGGCGTTCCACCTGCTCGCATCCATCTGGGTCGTCGGGCCGGTGCAGGACACGCAATGCGGGTTCAAGGGCTTCAGCCGGGCCGCCGCCGTCGACCTCTTCTCGCGCCAGCAGGTCACGAGCATCGTCTTCGATGTCGAGCTCATCTACCTCGCCCGGAAGCGCGGGTATCGGTCCGCCATCGTGCCGATCCGCTGGTCGGACAAGCGCGGCTCGCGCATGCGGGCCTCGCCCGGCCTGGCCGTGCGCGTTGCCTGGGACCTGTTCCGCATCCCCCTGCTGCATCGACGCAGTGGTCGGGTGAAGGAGCAGGCTCCACGCTGATGGAGGATCAGCGCCTGGGGCGACTGGCGAGGGCGTCCCTGCCGATCGTGGCCGTGCTGTCGTTCGTCGCCGGGGTGTCGCTGACCCTCGCCGTCGCCGGCGACACGCTGGGCTACGACTTCCGCGCCTATCACCAGGCGGTCGAGCGCTTGTTCGCGGGCGAGCCGCTCTACGACATGTCGTTCACGGAGACCGGCGGCTTCGGTCTGTTCTACTACCCGCCGACGTTCGCACCGCTGATCCTGCCGCTCGGCCTGCTCGGGACGTGGACCGCGGTGTGGACGTGGATCGGCGGGTCGGTCGTGGCGTTCCTGGTCGGTGTCGCGCTGCTGCCGGTGTCCCGCTCCGTTCGTTGGTGGATCCTGCTGCTGGCCGGCTGGACGTTCCCGTTCGTATACGCGGTGAAGCTCGGGCAGGTCGGGCCGATCCTGTTCGCGTTGTTCGCGATCGGCTGGCGATGGCTGGATTCGCCGGCCCGGCTCGGGCTGAGCGGCGCCCTTGGGGCGGCCATCAAGATCCAGCCCGGCCTCGTGCTGGCATGGGCATTCCTGACCCGTCGATGGACGGCGGTCGTCATCGGCGGCGCGACCCTCACGCTGCTGGCGCTGCTGTCGGTGGCGCTCGCGGGCGTCGGTGCCTGGACGGACTTCCTGACCCTGCTGCGGACCGTCAGCGACCCGATCACCACGGCGCACAACTTCACCCCGGGCGCCGTGGCCTATCAACTCGGCGTCCCGGCGGCGGCGGCCGGCGTCATCCAGCTCGTGAGCACCGCGGCGGCGGTGGTCGTGGTGTTGCTCGCCATCCGCGTCGCGTCCACCGAGGCGTCCTATCTCGTCGTCGTGGTCGCCAGCCAGCTCGTGTCGCCGATCCTGTGGGACCACTACGCGATGCTCCTGCTGCTGCCCGTCGCGTACCTGCTGTCCGCCGGGCGCTGGTGGGCGCTGGCGATCCCGTTGGTCATGGCCTGGCCCCTGATCGACGTGACGCCGCCGATCGTCTATCCCGTCGCGTTCTGGCTCGTCCTCGTCGCGACGACGCTCGTCGGCCGGACCGCGGCGCCGGTCCGGGCGTGAGCCCCCGGCTCGATCGCGCGGCGGTCGTCGGTCTTGGTGTCGTGGCGGTCTCCGCCGTCCTCTACTGGCTCGCGAACCGTGGCTACGACGCCGGCCGCGGCGACTTCTTCTACCTGGCGGACGCGTTCCTGCACGGTCGGACCTGGCTCGACTTCCGGCCGGGCGGCGGCATATCGAACGACGTCATCCTCGTCGGCGACCGGTTCTACGTGCCGTTCGCCCCGTTCCCGGCGGTCGCCCTGATGCCACTCGTCGCGATCACCGGCCCGCTCGTGGCCGACCAGATCGAATCCGCGATCAACGCCCTGCTCGCGGCCGGCGGCGTGGGCCTGTGCTGGTGGCTGCTTGGTCGCATCGGCGTCGCGCGGCTGACGGACCGGTTCTGGCTGACGGTCCTGTTCGGATTCTCTACGCAGATCCTGTGGGTCACGACGCGGGGCGGTGTGTGGCACACCGGACACCTCGTCGCGACGATCCTGACGTTCGCCTGTCTTGTCGAGCTGTGGGGCTCCCGGCGTGCCTGGCTCATCGGCCTGCTTGCGGGGGCCGCCTTCATGACCCGCGCCCCACTCGTGCTGGCGATCCCCTGCTACGCGCTCCTCCTCGCGCCGGACGGCACCCTGTCCCCACGGCGCCTGCTCGATGACATCGCGGGGACCGTGCGGGCGTTGCCGTGGCGGACGTGGGTCGTGTACAGCGTTGCGGTCGTGCCGGCGATCGTCGCGTTCGTTGCCTACAACGTGGCTCGCTTCGGCACGCCGCTCGAATCGGGCTATGCACTCGCGACGCTGCCAGGTTGGCTCGAGGCGAAGCGCACACAGGGCCTGTTCTCCCCGGTGCACATCCCCATGAACCTCGACTACTTCCTGGTCCACCTTCCTCGCCCGATCGACCGGTGGCCGTTCTTCAAGCCGGACGGCCTGGGTATGTCCGTGCTGATCACGAGCCCGGGGCTGTTGTTCGCGTTCCTCGCTGACCGTCGCCGACGGGAGGTGCAGTTGCTGTGGCTGGCCGCCGCGCTCGTCCTGATCCCGACGCTCCTCTATTACGGCGGCGGATGGCTCCAGTACGGCTACCGCTACTTCCTCGACTCCGTGCCGTTCGTGATCGCCCTGTGTGGGCTCGCGGCGGTGCATCGCGGTGGCGTGAGCACGGGATGGCGGATCCTCATCGCCGTCGGCATCGTGGTCATGGCTGGCGGCGTCTACTGGGCGTACAACCTGTGAACCGGGAGATCGCCGGTCGCCCCCTGTGGCTACTGGTGTTGGCCGCGATCGGCGCGGCCTTGGTTCTCATCGTCGCGGTCACGCGCTGGGCGGTCCCATCCGACGAGCATGCCTATTGGCTGGCGGCGCGCCGGATCATCGAGGGCGTGCCGCTGTACGACCCGGCGGCGACCATCGTCACGCCATATGCCTACCTGTACCCGCCTCCGCTGGCGCAGGCGCTGGTCCCCGTGGCGCTGGTCGTGCCCTCGTGGCTGTTCAGCGCCGGCTGGACCGCGCTCATGGGCCTGGCGTTGTGGTGGCTGGCCGGCCGGGACGTGCTGCGAGCACTGGCGTTCATCGCGTTCCTGCCCGTGGCGGTCGAGTTCTGGTTCCGCAACGTCCACCTGTTCCTCGCGGTGCTCGTAGTCCTGGGGCTGCGCCGAGCTGCACCCTGGTTCGCGGTTGGCGCGGCGGTCAAGGTCGCGCCGGGACTCGGGCTTGTGTGGGCCGTGCTTCGCGGCGGGTGGCGCGATGCCGCCATCCTGGGGGCGGTCGGGCTCGCGATGCTGGCGGTGAGCGTCGTCATCGCACCTGACCAGTGGGTCGAGTGGGTCCGCTACATCGGTGCGCAGGATCCGTTCGCCCAGTCGTCGTTCTTTGGGACGCCCTTCCCCATCCGGGCGGTCGTCGCACTGGGGCTGACTCTCATCGCCGCCCGGGTCGGCAACTGGCGTGGCGAGGCGCTTTTCGTGGCGGCGGTCACGCTGGCCCTGCCGTCGCTGTGGTTCACCGGGCTGAGCCTGCTGATCGCCGTCGTTCCGCTCTATCGATCGCGGACAGAGGCGGCTCCCTAGGTCAGGTGGAGGCGAGGGCCGTCGATGCGCTCGCCAGGTCGTCGTCGCGCCGCCGGCCCAGCCACGCGGCAAGGGGCAGCGCCACGCCGGGGATCGCGAGCGCGGAGTAGAGCAGACCGCCAGGAGCGTGCAGCAGCACCTGGATCCAGTCCAGCCACAGAGCACCGAACGGGATCGACAGGACGACGACGAGCACCCAGCCCAGCCACCAGGCTCGACCGCGGTTGATCCCGGCCAGCAGCAGAGGCGCAAGCGACGGCTTGATCATCAGGAGCGGCCCTGGCCACCCGAACCGCAACCCGAGCGCCACGACGGCGGTGGCCCACATGTCCGTGCCGCCGGTCACGATCAATGCGGGTGTCCTGGGCCAGAGCAGGCACAGGGCGACCACTGCCCAGGCAAGCGGGGACGGTCGCCAGGCGAGCAGGCACCAGGCCACGATGACGATCGGCACGATGTACCAGGCCGCGGCCGGTAGATAGGCGAAGGGGACCATCAGCCACAGGGCGAGCGGGGGATGGAGGAAGGTGAGCGGCACGTAGTCGAACGGCGCCGCGACCTCCGATGCGAGGTACGGGGTGCCGGCGTCGACGAATCGAAGCGCTGCATCCATGTAGTGACCGCGATCCCAGTCCGGCATGATGATCGCGACCCCGCCGGCCGCGAACCACGCGAGCTGCGCGACAAAGAGCGTCAGCGAGATCGCCACGATGGCGATCGTCACGGGGCGCCACGTTCGGGAGCGCCGGAGGCTGCGTCCCGAGAGCCGTCGCTGGACGGCCGCGGGGGTATCGATGACCATGCCGGGAATGTAGCCCATGGGTGGCGCGCGACCCATGGGCCGTTCTTCTCACTTGACCGCCACGCCGTGCCCGCGACGATGACCAGCCACACCCCAGACCGGAGTTCGTTTCCGCATGACCCCTCGCAACGTCGTCCCACCGAGCGCCCTCGTCCTGCTGATCTTCATGTTGTCGGGAGCGGCGGGCCTGATCGATGAGATCGTCTGGTCGCGCCAACTCGTGCTCGTCTTCGGCAATACGACGCAGGCGGTGTCCGCGATCCTGACCGGGTTCTTCGGGGGCATGGCCATCGGAGCGGCCGTCGGCGGTCGGATCGCCGATCGTGTGCGCTCCCCGCTCCGGTTGTACGGCCTTCTGGAGATCGCCCTCGTCGTGGTCGTGCTCGCGACGCCGGTCACGTTCGGATTGATCAATGACGTGTACCGCGGCATCTATCCGTCGCTGGAGGGCACCCCGCTCCTGGCCGTGGCGCGACTGCTGCTGGCCGTCGTGGCCCTTTCCCCGGCCACGATCATGATGGGGGCCACCTTCCCGGCTCTGGTGCGGCACCTGTCCCGGTCGGCCGAACTGGGTCGATCCTTCGGCCGGCTGTACTCGGCGAATACGCTGGGAGCCGTCGTCGGCACGCTCGTCGCGGGCATCGTCCTCATCGAAGTCCTCGGTCTGACCGGTGCGCTTCGCGTCGGGGCTGCGTGTTCCGCGATCGCCGGTGTGGCCGCCCTGTGGCTCGCCCGGGGCGATGCGGGGTCGGCAACAGACGACCCGGCACCGACCAGAGCTGGTGCCGTGCGGGCGCGAGCAGCGATCCACTGGCTGCCGCTCATCGTCGCGTTCGTGTCCGGACTCACCTCCCTGGGGTACCAGGTGGTGTGGACGCGCCTGCTGTCATCCGGGACCGGCGGCCTGACCTACGTCTTCACCATCATCCTGGCGCTGTTCCTGATCGGGATCGCCCTTGGCGCGGCCACATTCAACGTGATCCGCCCTCGGATCAAGGATCCAGTCCGGCTCCTGGCCGTGTCGCAGGTCGCGGTGGCGGTGTTGAGCGTGGCGGGCCTCATCCTGGTCATCTCGCAACCGGGGAGCCTTGACCCGGAGCGACCGCTGCTCGCCATGAACGTCCTGATGACCGCGGCGGTCCTGACCGTGCTTCCGGTCACGTTCGTCATGGGTCTGGCGTTCCCGACCGCCTCCGAATTGCTGCGCGATGATCGCGGCCATGCTGGGTCCGAGTCCGGGTTGCTGCTCGCCGTCAACACGGGCGGGGCGATCCTTGCCAGCCTGGTGATTCCGTTCGTGCTGATGCCGACGATCGGGTCGCCCGCGATCGTCATCCTCCTTGCCCTCACGAACGCCGCCCTCGGCATCGGGTTGAGCCTGTGGACCGCCCCGCGTCGGCGCGCCGTCGGCGCGCTGGGCATGCTCGTGGCCGTCGTGATCATCGTCCTCGCGGCACGTCCGGGTCTCGTCGTCCAGCCGAACGAAGCCCGGATCAAGGCCGAAGGCTGGACGCTCCTCGAATCACGGGAGGACGAGATCGCCTCAGTGCAGGCGGGCATGGGACGAGCGACGGCCGAGCTGTGGGTGGGTGGTACATCGATGACCCTGCTCACGGTCGATGCCAAGCTCATGTCGCTTCTGCCACTCATGGCCCGCCCGGCCTCTGACCGAGCGCTCGTCGTGGCGTTCGGCATGGGCACGTCCTTCCGGAGCGCGCTCATCGCCGGGCTTCGAACGGACGCCGTCGAACTCGTACCGTCGGTGCCGGCGATGTTCGGCTACTACTACGACGATGCCGACAGCGTCCTCGCCGATCCGGCAGGTCGAGTGATCATCGCCGACGGCCGCAACCACCTCGAGCTCTCAGAGGAGCGCTTCGACATCATCGTGACGGACCCGCCGCCCCCGATGCAGAGCTCGGGCGTGTCCGTCATCTCGTCACTGGAGTACTACATCGCTGGGCGCGAGCACCTCTCCGAGCACGGCGTGATGATGCAGTGGACGCCGGGCGGTGCGCCCGAAGCGGAACTGAAGGATCACATCCGGACCTTCGCGTCGGCATTCCCCTACGTGACGGCGTTGCGCAGCCCCGCGGGCTTCGGCTTTTACATGCTCGGTGCCATGGAGCCGCTCACCCTGGACTCAGACGCCATCCGATCCGTGTTGGAGCGACCCGGCGTCCTCGAGGATGTCTCCGGCGCCTTCGACTCACCGGAATCGACGGTGGACGGGTGGATCGGGGAGATCGAGCGATTGACCTGGCTCGCTGACGATGCGTTGCGCGCCTACGCGGGCGAAGGGCCCCTGATCACCGATGACCACCCGAGGCCGGAATACTTCCTGCTGCGGCGCATGCTGAGCGATCCCGCCGGCACATGACCGCCCGTACCCTCGCCGGGACGCGGCGGCTGGCAGCCAGCGTCCTGCCGTTCGCGCTGCCGATCGGTCTCTCGGCGGACCTGCTGTTCAGCGTCCAGCACCCGACCATGGGGGGATCGACCGTTCACGGACGACTACGCAGATCTGCTATGCCACCTCAAGCTCGGCGGCTGACGACGTTCATGGGTCGTCGCCGGGCTGACGCGGTCGGAACAGTGAACGGCGCTGGGTCAACCCGGAATGTGCGACGCGTCAGCGTGCCCGGCTGATCCCGCGAGGTGAGCTCGAGCGTGTTCGAGGGCCGCGTCGAGCGTGCTGAACAGGTGGTGCTCATGGGCGAGCCGATCCAGTGCGCCGACGGCCCGCAACGTCCGTAGATGATCCGGGCGCGGACCCTTGAGGAGCACCGTCACACCGCGGCCCTCCAGTTCACCGATGATCTCGCCGAGGGCCTGCGCGCCCGTGGCATCCAGCACGTCCAGCTGCGGGAAGCGCAGGACGACCACCTCGACATCGGTCACCGCGGTCAGCTCCACGAGGAATCGCTGCGCCGCCCCGAAGAACAGCGCACCGTCAAGTCGATAGGTGAGGATGTGGCGGGCCAAAAGCGACGATTCGAGGGTCGGATCGACCTGCTCCGAGACCACTTCCCTGGTCGCCTTGGACGACCGAGCCACGGATCGGAGCGCAAGGAACGCGGCGAGGGCCACACCCACCTCGACCGCGACGATGAGATCGAAGACGACGGTCGCCGCAGCCGTCACCACCATGATCGCGGCGTCCGGCCCTGTCGCCCGCCAGACGGCGCGGACGTTGGCCGGGTCGACCATCCGGGCCGCGGTCACGATCAAGACCCCCGCGAGGGCCGCCAGGGGGATCCGTCCGACGGCGTCCGACGCGATGAGGATCACGGCGCCGATCACGAGCGCATGGGTCAGCGCCGAGACCCTGGTGCGGGCTCCTGCTCGTGCGTTGACGGCCGTTCGCGCGATCGCGCCCGTCGCCGGCATCCCGCCGAACAGCGGGGTCGCGAGGTTGGCGAGCCCCTGGCCGAAGAGCTCTCGATCCGGGTCGTGCCGATCGGTGTCGACCATGCCATCGGCGACGCGGGCCGAGAGCAGGCTCTCGAGACCGGCAAGGAGCGCGACGGCGAGCGCCGCTGGCCCCAGCACGCCCAGCCGTGCCAACGACAGGTCCGGGACAACCGGAAGCGGGAGACCAGCAGGAAGGGCTCCGATGCGGGCGATGTCGGGAAGCACGCCCTCGGCAAGGACCGTGGCGACGGCGACAGCGATCAGCGAGGCCGGCAACGTTCTGGACAGGCGTGGGGTCACGAGCATCACCACAGCGACCACGATCCCGATCGTGACGGCTCCGGGCGATACCGACGTCCCGGCGCTGGACAAGGCGGCCACTGCGGCAAGGATCGTGCTATCGACCTCGGGTCGATCCACGCCGAGCAGGGCCGGCAGTTGCTGCATGGCGATGATCGCGGCGATCCCGATCGTGAAGCCCTCGACGACTGGCCAGGGGATCAGGGCCACGGATCGTCCCAGCCTGGCCAGCGCTGCCGCCACGATCAGGAGCCCGGCCATGACCCCCACCACGGCGACCGCCTCGACCCCGTATCGATGGACGATCGGAACGAGGACGGCTGCCATCGCTCCCGTCGGCCCCGACACCTGGAGATTCGATCCACCGAAGACGGCGGCGACGGCGCCCGCGACGACGGCCGTGGCGAGACCGGCCTCCGCTCCCATGCCCGTCGTGACACCGAACCCTAGTGCGAGGGGTAGCGCCACGATGGCGACGGTGATCCCGGCCAGCACGTCCGCCCGCCACGTCTGCCGAAGTCCGGCGTAGTCGCGCGTCGAGGGCAAGAGTCGGAGCGTGTCGACGAACCACGCTCGGGCTGCGGATCGGCCGCCGACCCACCACGACGACGGGTCGACGTCGCCGTCAGCGGACATCTGGCGCGTCGGTCAACAAGTCCGCGAGCATCACCTGGGAGTCGGTCAACGACTGGATGAGCAGGCGTTTCGCGACGGCCATCAGCTCGATGAGGGTTGGATCCGCGATCCGGTAGATGACCGACGCCCCTTCGCGTCGCGTGAGGAGCAGTCCAAAGCGGCGAAGGATCGCCAGTTGTTGCGACAGGTGCGAGGCCTCGAGACCGACCAACGGCTGCATCGCACTGACGGACCGCTCGCCGTCGACGAGGACCTCGAGGATGCGGATGCGGCCGGAGTGGGCGAGCGCGCGAAAGAGGTCAGCTTTGACCTCGTGGATGGCGCGGATGGGTGCCGGATCCATAGACATGCCGATGATGATATCTCATGACATGACGCATTCCTCAGGTTACGAGGGCCGTGCGAAGTGATGACCTCGTACTGTTCGCGCAAACCGCCGTTGCCGCCGCAACCATCGAACGCGAGCCGATGCTATCCTCGGCTCGATGACCGCCCCCGCACTCGATACGGAGCCCGCCTGTCCGGGGACACGTGACACCACAGCGCTGACCGGTCCGACGAGTCGCCTGCGGGCAGAGCGGCGCCCCTTCGCCGACATCCCCCAGCCCACATGGGACGCACTCGCTGCGCGGACGCCGTGGGCGACGCCGTTCTCCGCCTGGGCCTTCCACCGTGCGTGGTGGGACGCCTACGCCGACAACGCGCACGAGGAGACGCTCGTCCTCGTACCGGCTGAGGCCGCGCGCGGCGCTGAGCCGGTGGCGATCATGCCCCTGATGCACCGCCATGAGCAGGAACCCTCGGACGTGCTGACCCACACCCGGTTGCGCGGCGAGCCCCACGTCGAAGCGACACCGGTACCGCCGACCGCCAAGGCCGTCTTCTTCGGGGCCTCGTACCACGCCGACTACGCCACGATCCTGGGCGCTGCGGACGACCTGCCGGCCATCGCCGAAGCGCTCGTGGACTACTGGGCTGGTCCCGACTGCGGCGACTGGGACGCCGTTGATCTGCGGCGCCTTCGCTGCGGCGATCCCGCTGCCGAGGCGCTGGCCGCGGCGTTCGGTGCCCGCGAGATCGAGCACGGCTGGACGCTCAACGTTGAGCGCGAAGACGTCTGCCCGGTCGCCACCTTGCCGCCCGGGACGATGGACGACTACCTCGCGACCCTCGGCAAGAAGGAGCGCCACGAGATCCGGCGCAAAGTCCGCCGAGCCGAGGCCTCCGGCGCGATCGAACTGACGGACGCCGCTGACGCACTCGCCGAACTCGACGACTTCATCGACCTGCACCAGCGTCGCTGGGGTGCGGATGGACTCTTCCCGCCGACCGTCGGTGGCGACCAGAGCCGCGTGCTCATCCGGCGCATGTTCGAGCTGTTCGGCGCGGACGGCCCGCTGCGTCTGACCTTCCTGTCCATCGGCGGACGGCGGATCGCGAGCGGCATCCACTTCCAGACGGCAGACGGGATCATGTACTACAACGCCGGCGTCGATCCGGATGCCCGGGACCTGTCGCCGGGCGTGGTCATGGTCCACGCGTATATCGAGCGTGCGCTGGCTGCCGGCCTGACCAGGATGGACTTCCTGCGCGGCGACGAGTCGTACAAGTACGAGTGGGGCTCGGTGGACGAACCCATCCAGCGCCTGCTGGTCCGACGAACGGTCCAGTGAGATGAGTGCGCCCGGTCCCCTGGATCCCTGTGTCGAGGTCATCGCTCGACCGTCGCTTGCCGCTGGCCGGCGGATCCGCGTGGTGGAGGTGCTCGCCACAGGCACGAACGGTGGCGCTCAGGAACATCTGTTCGGCCTCGTGACCCGCATGGATCACGACCGCTACGACGTGTCCGTCGTGTCCCTGTCGCCCGGCTCCGCCATCCGCAAGCTGGAACGCGCGGGCATCCCCGTCCTTGTCATCGATGAGCCGGACGACGCGATCGCCGTCGGAGCGCTGGCCGCCCACCTCGTCGATGTGCGCGCCGACGTCATCCACAACCACATGTTCCGGGCGGAGACGGTCGGGACGCGTGCGGCGATGGCGCTTGCGGAGATCGGCCATCGGCGACCCTACGTCGTTTCTACGATCCATTCGTCGCGCGTTCGCTCGGAGGCCGACCGTCAGCACCTGCGCGACCTGACGCCGCACATGGATCAGCTCATCGCCGTGTCGCACGCCATCGAGCACAAGCTCGTGGACGAGGAGCGCGTGCAGGCGCCCGTGCGCAGGATCTACAACGGCGTGGATCTCGCGCGCTACGACCACCAGGAGCCGTGCTGCACCCTGCCCGAGGAGTACGGCATGGAGGAGGGCTCGCAGATCGTCGGGGTCGTCGCCCGTCTCGAGCCGGAGAAGGGCCACCTCACCCTCCTGGAGGCCTGGCCCAAGGTCCTTCGCGCCGTCCCGGATGCGTACCTGCTCATCGTCGGGGAGGGGTCGCGCCGCGAGACGCTGGAGGCTCAGGCCCGCGAGCTGCGCATCGCCCACCGGGTCGTGTTCACCGGTCGGCGCGACGACGTGCCCGCCGTGACCGCCGCCCTGGACGTCGCGGTGCTGCCGTCCTACCGTGAGGCGCAGGGCCTGTCCATCCTGGAGGCGATGGCCCTGTCGCGACCGGTCGTCGCCAGCGATGTCGGCGGCATCCCGGAGATGATCACCGACGGCGTGACCGGGCTCCTGGTCCCGCCGCACGATGCCGATGCGCTGGCC
>JBKJHI010000016.1:0-9848 GCA_046599085.1 Candidatus Limnocylindrales bacterium | reverse complement strand
GTCGAGGGTCGTGAGGATCGTCTCGGTGATCTGGAGCAGCTCGCGCTGGCTGCGGACCTGGCGCTCCAGGGTGGCCGACTGGGCGCGCAGGCGCTCGTGCGTGTCGGCGTTGACCATCGCCTGGCCCGACAGGTTGGCGTAGATCACGAGCAGCCGCAGGTCGTCGTCGCTGAACTGGTGCAGCCCGAGCTTCGAGAGCACGACGACACCGAGCACCTCGTCCTCGTAGAGCATCGGCGCCAACAGCATCGACTCGTCGAGGTCGTCCTGCGTCCCCGGGATCGTGCTGGCGCGCGGGTCGGTGGCCGCATCGGGCAGGTTCTGCGCGATCCGGTGCTCGGCGACCCACCCGGTGATGCCCTGGCCGATGGCGACCTTGAGTTGGTCCGAGGTCTCGTCGACGTACTCGCCGACCTGGCCCGCCATGGCGACCGGGATGAGCTCGCCGTCAACCTGGCGGTAGACGCGGACGTTGTGGTAGTCGATGAGTTGTCGCAGTTCCGTGGCGATCGCGTGGCCGATGTCGCGGCTGCTCGTCAGTCGATTCAGGCGCGCGCCAAGCTGCTGGATCGACTGGAGTTGGGCGGCCCAGCTGGACATCCGCTCGAAGTCCTGGGCGGCGCGGATGGCGACGCTCGCCTGGGTGGCCAGCGCCGCGATGGTCTCCAGCTCGTCAGGCGTCCATGGATGCGGCGCGTCGTGATACACGTTGAGCAGGCCGAGCAGCTCCGTCCCGTCCATCAGTGGAGCTGTGCAGAGCGTGTCGAAGCCCTCCTGGACGACCGCCGCGCGGACCCCGAGACCTCGCGGGTCGTCCCGATAGCCGACGCTGTACAGCGGCCGACGTGCCGCGACCGCCGCCTTCCACAGCGCGGGTCCGGTCGATGCACGGGCCGCGCTGAGAAAGCCGCTCGACAGGCCTCTGGTGACTTCAGCAAGGACCTGGCCATCCGGGCGGCGCAGGAAGACGGCTGCCCGATCCGCCTCGAACAGCACGAGCGAGTGGTCCACCAGGCCCGCCAGGATGCGATCGAGGTCGAGCCGGCTGCCGATGTCGCCGGCGACGCGCCGGAGGGCATCCGCCCGATGCAGCAGGTGGTCGACCTCTTCGCGGCGACGCGCGGATTCCACGACGGCCCCGAGGTTCGCGGCCACGACCTCGACCAGATCGAGGTCTGCCGCAGTCAGGCTTGGGTGATCGGCGCTGACGAGGAGGAGAGCGCCCCACGGCCCGTCCACCCCAGGGATGGCGACCGCGACCTCGATGCGTTCGCCGGGCAGCGCCGCGGTCGTGATGCGTCCGGCGCTGTCGGTCCGGACCGGCACCGTGGCCTTGCCGTCACCCAGGCGGTGTCCGGCATCCAGGGCGCGTCCCAGGACCCCGAACCCGCGCGGCAGGTCGAGCAGCCGCGGCATCATCGGATCCGCGCTCGCCGACGCGCGGACGGACAGGCGGTCCTCGCGGGACTCCCAGATCGCGACCAGCGCGAGATCCAGCGAGGCGACGATCGTGGTGGCGACGCGTTCCAGCGCGTCATCGAGGTCGTCGCGCCCGACGGCGACCCTGGCGATGCGTTCAAGGAGTGTCAGATCCCGACGGTGATCTGCGTCGGATGGGGCGCCTCCTCGACCGGCGGCCAGGGCATTCGCGACGGCCTGCGGATCGAACTGGCGACGGATCGGCCCATGGGCCCCGCCCCCGCCATCAGGGTGCAGCGGCAGGTTCTCGGCGGAGGTCAGGAACCGCTGGAGATCGATCGGGCGATACCGACGATCGCCGCGGGGATTGATCCTGTAGTAGCGCAACCGCCCCGCATCGCTCCATGCGCGGACCGTGTTTGGATGGACCCCGAGCATGCGCGCTGCCTTGGTCACGGACAGCGTCGCGTCGGGCGGCCGCGCCGGCAGCGTCTCGCTCATCGTGAATCGGCAAGAACTGTGAAGTCCATGTGTCTGAGGCTAGCAGCCTCACACTTCTTGCCAATAGGACGATGGTCCCCAGGCGCGTGGACCCGGTTCTGGCCTCCGGGGGGCCCGCGTCAGGGCCTTGTGGCCGGTGGGCGCAAACGCACCCACGCGTACGTCGCGACGGCGGCGGCCAGCCCGATGGCCACGACGAGCACGATGGCCATGAGCGGATCGCCGACGAGCCCGGGTCCCTGACCCGCGCTGCGGGGATCCCCGCCGGGCGCGACGCTCGGCTCAGGTGACGCCGCGGACACGATCCCGGTCATGGCGCCGAGGATGGCCCAGGCCACGCCGAGGGTCACGAGCGCCAGCCCGCCACCCAGGGCGATCGCCGCAGCGAGGGAACGTCGCCCGTCGCCGCCAGCCAGGATGCGCATCGCCTCATCCGGCTCCAGCGTCGACAGGATGAGCGGCCGTCCGCGGCCCGGACCAAGGCGAACGCTCCCATCGGTCGCGCGCCGGGGCACGCCGATGGCGATGGCGTGGTCGACGGCGGAGACGTATTCCACGCGCAGCCGCGCCGCGCGGTCGGGCGGGGTGCCGGCCGGAAGGCGCTCGGGGACGTCGTCGGCCCGCCCGATGGACTCGCGCGGCATGACCACGAGCCCGGCGTCGAGGGCGTCGCCATCGATCGCGAGTCCATCCAGACCCTCGCGGATCTCGAACGGCACGGCCCGGCGCTGCTCATCGACCGTCCGCCATCCCTGTGTCTCGCGCAACGCGAGTCGGACGCGTTGCAGGACGAGGGGGCGATGCGCGTCGTCCTCGAAGGGCTCCTCCGCGTCGATCCGGCCGCGCACCCCGACGTAGCGCTCCGGCCCGTCAGCCAGACGCAGAACCTCGGGCAGCGGCAGCACCGGTGTCGACGCGAGCAATCGGCCGATGCGAAAGCCCGGGCCGAAGCTGCGCAGGATGGCCACGCCGGCGAGGAGGGCAAGGGCGCCCGGGACGAGGAGGATCAGGGGGGTCACGCCAGCGATTCTAGCGCCGGCGGGCTCGCAGCCCGGCGGCGGTGGTACGTCCGCCCCAGAGCGCGTCCATGCGGCGGGCATGGAAAGGCCCGAAGGAACCTCCACGACACGTGGGCATTGATGCGATCGCTGCCGTTAGTGGCGTTCGGCCCCTCCGGGCTGCCTCCAACGATACGGGCGCCATGGACGACGGGTCAACGGGCGTCATCCACCAACTTGGCCTGCGATCGCCTGTTTATCCACATCTTGTCCACAGCGGACGTGCACGTCGGCAGATCCGGCTCAGGCGGTGCGCCCGGTCGCCGGATCGATGGCGCTCACCTGGCCATCGAACCCGGTCAGGATGAGGCGTCCGCCGATGAGCTCGACCGCGGTCACGACGTCCGAGTGGGCGATCCGCCAGGCGACCGTCCCGTCGGCTTCGAGCGCGAACGTCTCGATCTCCGACTGGACGATGACGTGGGGGAGGCGTGGGCTGCCGATGAGGCCGATGATCGGTGTCGCCGACCGGTGCTCGAAGCGGGATTCGCCGGTCGCTGCGTCCAGGCCGAACGTGTGAAACCCGTACGAGACGACGAGCAGTCCGACCGTATCCCAGTACGACGCCCGCGGCTCATCGAAGATCGTGGAGGCGAACCGCGCCGTCCAGGCCCCACGCGGTCCTTCGAGGCGGAGTTCCGCGCGACAGAGCGCGTCCGGATCGCGACTGGTGGACGCACCGAGGTCAAGGAGCGTCCCGCCAGCCTCCGACAGGGCGAACACTGCGGCCGCCTGTCCGCTGCCAGCCCACCGCCAGCGCGCCCGAAGGCCACCGGGGTAGGTGATGGTCGCGTTGCGTGGTTCAGGGGCGACGCGGGAACCGGTCACGCGCCGGCGGAACTGGCTCGCGACATCGGTCCGGCGGGCGGCGCCGTCGTCGTCTCAGCCTCCGCGATGACATCGGCCTGGCGCCGTTCCTCGGCGATGGGGGCGACCGTGGCGTTGGCCAGGACCCGCAGCGTGTTCGGCGGCACCTCGAAGACGGCTGTGGACAGGCCCGCGGCCGCCCACACGGTCGGGTAGCGCCCCAGGTCCGGGTCCATGATCACCCGCACCGGCCGGATGTGTCCGATCGGCGGGATGCCACCGATGACGAACCCCGTGAGGTCGTTGGCCTCGCGTGCCGTGGCGCGGCGGATGTCGGCGTCCCCGGAGACCGCGGCCAGGCGCGCGACGTCGACGCGATTGACGCCGCTGACGAGGCAGATGATGGCCTCGAGACCGCTGTCCGAATCCCCGGCGACGAACACGAGCGACTTCACGATCTGGCCGATCTCCGCTCCCACCGCAGCGGCAGCCTGTTCGGCGGTGTGCGTCGATTCGTCGAACGCGACGACGTCCAGTGTCACACCCTTGCGAGCGGCCGCGTCGAGGACGCGTCGGACGGCGGGATGGTCGGTCACGTCGGGCACGGCGCGCAGTCTAGCATCGGGCGCTAGCATCGATCCCATGGCACGAGCCCTGATCCTGGCCGACGGCGATGTCCCGACGCGCGCTCGACTCGACGCGACGTGGCCGGGCTGGGACGCCGGGATCGAGTTCGTCGTGGCGGCGGACGGTGGCGCGCGCCATGCCGCAGGACTCGCGGTGACGCTCGATCGCTGGGTCGGCGACGGCGATTCGCTCGATGCGACGGCGCTGGCCGATCTCGAGGCGGCGGGCATCCCGATGGAGCGGGCACGACCCGACAAGGACGAGACCGACACCGAACTGGCGATCCGGGCGGCCCTTGCCCACGGCGCCGACGACATCGTCCTGCTGGGGGCCCTGGGCGGCACCCGCATCGACCACGCGCTGGCCAACATCGGTCTGCTTGCGCTGCCCGGCCTCGTCGGCGTATCTGTGGTCATCCTCGACGCGACCGCCAGGATCACCCTGTTGGAGGCCGACGCCGGTGGCGATGCCACCGAGGCGACGCTGGTCGGTCGGATCGGGGACATCGTCTCGCTGCTGCCGCAGGGCGCTGCCGTGACTGGCATCACGACGACCGGCCTCGTCTACCCGCTCGCCGACGAGCCGCTGCCCGCGGGCACGCCGCGAGGCCTGTCCAACGTCATCGCGGCACCCGGCGCGACGGTGCGGATCCGTGCAGGTCGACTGCTCATCGTCGAGACCCCTGCTACATTCGTGGCATGAGTACGCCGAACGTCGGCGACCCCGCCCCCGAGGTCGCCTTGCCGGATGCCACCGGCACCGTCCATCGCCTGTCCGGCCAACTCGGCCGATGGACCATCCTGTACTTCTACCCGACGGACGACTCCCCGGGCTGCACTGTCGAAGCGTGCGAATTCCGTGACGCCCATCCGACGATCGTCGAGCGTGGCGCGGACGTGTGGGGGGTCAGCCCGCAGGGCGCCGCCAGCAAGACCGCGTTCCGTGACAAGTTCGATCTGCCCTTCACGCTGCTGGCTGACGAGGCACATGAGGCCGCGGAGGCCTATGGCTGCTGGGTCCAGAAGGAAAAGGACGGCAGGACCTGGTGGGGCGTCGCCCGCACGACGTTCCTGATCGCGCCGGAAGGCGCCGTGGCCCACGTCTGGCAGAAGGTCACGCCCGAAGGCCACGCCGCCGATGTGCTGGCCATCCTGGATGCCCGGCAGGCCGCCTCCGCATGACGCTGCGCGCGCCGGGCACGGATGAAGCTTCGCTCGTGGGGGGAGACGAGCGAAGCCTCGGCGCGAAATGTACCGCCGCGAGGCGCGCATTGCACGCATTTCTTGCGGATCGATGCTCGACGGACAGGGTCCGATGACGGGTCCCGACGGACCTGCGCCCGCGGATCATGCCTGGCGGCCGCAGCGATTCATGGTCATCGCCGCTCACCCCGACGACGCGGACTTCGGTCCCGCCGGGACGGCCTCCCGCTGGATCGATGCGGGCTCGGAGGGCTGGCTCGTGTGCTGCACGAGCGGGGATCAGGGCGGCGAGGACGCGGCCATGGACCCGCTCGAACTCGCTGCGATCCGTGAAAGGGAGCAGCGAGCGGCGGCCGCGGTCGTCGGGTACGCCGGCGTGTCCTTCCTGCACCAGCCGGATGGCGCCCTGGCGAACGACCTTGCCCTGCGCGAGCAACTGGTGCGCGAGATCCGCATGTTTCGCCCTGACGCGGTCCTGACCTCCGACCCGGAGGTGATCTTCCACGGGGACGGCGGTGTCAATCACACGGATCATCGGACCGCGGGACTGGCGGCGGTCGACGCCGTCTACCCGGCGGCGCGCAACCCGATGGCGTTCCCGTGGCTCGTGCGCGATGGCCTCGCGCCGCATAAGGTCCGCAGGCTGTACTGCTTCTGGCCGAACCAGCCGAATGTCTGGCTGGACATCGGCAGCGTCCTCGAACGGAAGATCGACGCGCTGCGGGCCCATGCCAGCCAGCTCCGGGACCCGGATGCGCTGTTCGAGCGTATCCGTGCGTGGATGGCGGAGGAGGGCCAGCCGATCGGTGCAGCGGCAGGTGAGGCGCTGCGCCTCATCGTCATCGACGACGACGAGGACGAGAGCGGGCACGCCGCGGGGTAGCGGCGCTCAGGAATCCTCGAGCAGGAGCGGCCGGATCCGGCCCCAGTTGTTCCACAACTCGGCCAGGCCGTCGGCCCGGCGTCCGAGCATCGAGACGAGTTCTCCGAGGGTGAGGTCGCCCGCCGATCCTGCCAGGTGCTCGTCGGCCGCGACCGACACGTCGGCGAAGAGCCCGGCCACCTCCGTATCGGTCGGCCAATATCGCAGGCGCATCGGGTCGAGACCCGCGTACCCCAGGGCGAGCGACAGGTCGCGCTGCGATGGCAGCCGATCATCGAGCCAGCCGCCGAGCCCGTCGAAGCGGTAACCGAGCGAGGACAGGGCGCGAACGATGTCGCGGTCCTGTTCGATCGTGAAGGGTCCCCAGAACGGGTGGTCCGGCGGGAAGACGAGTGCGGCGGCCTCGATCGCGTCGGCGATGATCGCATCGACGAGGCCCGCCAGCGCGAGCTGCCAGCGTCGGCGGTCCTCCGCGTCGTCGCCGCCCAGCGCGATGATGACCTCGCCCATCGCGGCGCGATCCCCGCGGACGAGGCGGAAGACACGCGGTGTGCTGCCGCCACCGGACAGGGCGGCGGCCAGTGGATCGGCATCGGGATCCACGTCGTCCGAGATGAACGGGGCACCGGGCGCGTTGGTCGGCCATGGCGGGCGGGGGACGGGCACGTCCTCGCTCGACGCCTCGTCACACGCGGCCACGGTCTCGCGTGCCTCAAGGCAGGCGGCCTGTGCACCCTCGGCGGAGATGCGGGCCGCATCGGCCTCCATCGATCGCCGCTCAAGGTCCAGGCCGAGATCCTGCGTGGCAGCTCGCTCGCGCGCCAGCGCCGCCGTCGCCTCTCGGGCTTCCGCATTGATGGCATTGACATCCTGCAGCCACGACCGCGCAGCCGCTTCGACCTCGTTGGTGGTGACGGCAGCACTGCGGCCCTGGCGGAACCGCTCCTGGGCAGCGTCCTTGGCGGTCCGGACCGCGCGCGGGTCGGCGGCCGCCTGCGCGGCGCTGGTCCTCGCCTCGTGTGCGTCGTAGGCCCGCTGGGCGTTCCGCAGGGTCTCGTCGGCGGCAGTCGCCTGCTCGTTCGCGCGGGTCGCAAGTTCACACCGCTCGTCCGCGACCCGCCGCAGATCGGCGCACGGGCCATCGTCGACCGCATGTCCGGCGACATCGGACTCGTGCGCCGTATGCGTTGGCGTCGGGGGCCGGTCGGCGGCGGCCGGTGACGGATCGACCGCGGTTGCGCCGCCGGCGGGACGGGGCGAACCCTCGGCGTCCAGCACGGCGGTGGCGGTGGCCGCCCGCATCGACGCGTTCACGCTGGCGACCGCGCTCGCCCGCAGGGCGTCGAGCATCGGATCCAGCCCGCCGCTCACCGCGACGCCCGTGGCCATCGACGGTGCGACTGCCATTCCGGGATCGACCAGCGGGAAGACGGGTCGCATGATCCGGCCCGGGATCGGTCCCTCGCCGACGCCTTCGGTCGGGGCCGGTCCGGACAGAACGGCCGTTCGACGTTCCGAGGCGCCAGCGGGCGCCGCCGTCAGGCCATCGCGGCGGTCGGCGGGGCCGCCTCGTGCCGGTTCCTGGGGAGCGGCCATGGAGCCCTGGTCCGCGAGGGTGCTCGATCGTCGTCGCGGCACGGCGTCCGTCGACATCGTGACTCGAACCTCGCGTGCGGAGGGCGGCCGAGCGCGGACCACCTCGACCAGCGCCGCGCCCGCGGCGAGTCCCAGGATCAGGCCCATGGCCAGGAACGCGAACTCACTGGCGGTCACGCTGGTGTTCTTCTCCTCGGCCGCACCGACCAGCCGGTGCGAGCACCTGCCTCCCGGGCAGGGTAGCTGCGACATGGGCGAGCGTCAACTTGACGTCTGTGGCCTCCGCGCTGTGCAGGGCCGGAGACCGCGATGGTAGATTCCGATACGTCGACGACGTCGTCGATCCCTCTTGTCGCGCCCGCGCCCGTCCAAAACCCAGGGAAAGGCACGCCCCGCTTGGTCATCGAACAAGCCCAGGAATTCCTCGTCCAGCCTGTCGACGCGTCCTGGTTGCAGTGCAACATCGAATGCCAGGAAGCCTGTCCGGTCGGGACCAACTGTCGCGGCTACCTCAATCTCGCCGCCGAAGGGCGGTTCGAGGAGGGCTACATCCTGTCGCGCGACCCGAACCCGGTCGCTGCGATGTGCTCCTACGTCTGCTCGGCGCCGTGCGAGCGCGCCTGTCGCCGCGGCGACATCGATCGTCCGCTCGCCATCCGCGCGATGAAGCGCTTCCTGGTCGAGTGGCACGAGGCGTCCGGCATCCCCGACGTGATGCCCCAGATCACGGCGCGCGCCGAGCGGGTCGCCATCGTCGGAGCCGGGCCGGCCGGGATGTCCGTCGCCCGCGAGCTCGCGACGAAGGGCTACCAGTGCACCGTGTTCGACAGCCTGCCGTACGCTGGCGGAACGATGCTCATCGGCGTCCCGGCCTTCCGCCTGCCGCGCGAAGCGATCGAGATGGACGTCCGCCTGATCGAGCGTCTTGGCGTGACCTTCCGCTACGACACGACCATCGGCAAGGACATCACGTTCGAGCAGTTGCAGCGCGACTTCGACGCCATCGCGATCACCGCGGGCGCGATGGACGCCGTCGTCCTGGACATCCCGGGGTCGGACCTTGACGGGGTCGACTACGGCGTGGACTTCATGAAGAAGGCCAACCTTGGCGAGCCGCTCGAGGTCGGGACCGATGTCGTCGTCATCGGCGGTGGCTACACCGCGATGGACTGCTCGCGCACGAGCCTGCGCCACGGCGCCGAGCACGTGACGATCGCCTACCGGCGGACGCGCTCCGAGCTCGTCGTCGACGAGGAGGAGCTCGGCGAGACCGAGCGCGAGGGCGTTCGCATGGAGTTCCTGGCCAGCCCCATCGAGATCCTCGGTGAGGACGGCAAGGTCGTCGGCGTCCGTTTCATCCGCAACCGCCTGGGCGAGCCGGACGCCTCGGGTCGCCGCTCGCCGGTCCCGGTCGAGGGATCCGAGTTCGTGGTCAAGGCCCAGACGGTGATCCCCGCCGTGTCGCAGGCCGCCGACCTCACGTTCCTGCCGGTCGAGGCGTCGTTCGAGATCAACCGCGGCCGGGTCAAGGTCGATCCGGCCACCTACGCCTCGAACGTCCGGGGCGTGTTCGCCTGCGGCGACTTCGTGACCGGCCCGACGACGCTGATCGAGGCCGCCGGCCACGGCAAGAAGGCGGCCTACGCCATCGATCGCTACCTGGCCGGCCGGACCGACGTCTCGGTCAGCGCCAACGTCAAGATCACCAGCTCGTGGCGCTTCGAGATGCCCGAGTTCTACGACGTCCTGCCGCGC
>JBKJHI010000243.1:0-12750 GCA_046599085.1 Candidatus Limnocylindrales bacterium | reverse complement strand
TGCTGGGGAGTCCGGCGGCGGCGGCGATGGAGGCATACCTCGTCGATGGCCGGCCGGAACTGCTGGTTCGCCGCGCGGATCCGCGCGTCTCGCCGTCCGCCATCTTCTTCAACCACCTCGGGGCACCGATCGGCGTCCGGGGACTCCGGTTCCGCCTCGATCGTCTGTTCCGTGCTGCCGGCTTGCCAGCCGGTGTGTCGCCGCACACCCTCCGCCACTCGTTCGCCACGCACCTGCTCGACGGCGGGGCGGACCTGCGCGTCGTCCAGGAGCTGCTCGGCCACGAGGACCTTGCCACGACCCAGATCTACACCCACGTCTCGCCGGCGCGGATGCGGGACGCATACCAGGCCGCACACCCTCGTGCGCGGCGAGCACCAGGGGCGTGAGCGCGACCGGCCGTGCTCTTGCCCGGGCCGGGCTCATCGTGTCGGGTGCGTTCCTCATCTCGCGCGTGCTTGGATGGGTACGCCTCGTCGTCATCGGCAACGTGTTCGGCGCTTCAGCGGAGCTCGATGCCTTCTTCGCGGCGTTCCGCATCCCCGACCTGATCTTCCAGCTCGTCGCGGCAGGGGCCCTCTCGTCGGCCCTGATCCCGATCGTCTCGACCGTCCTGGCGACGGATGGTGAGGCCCGAGCCTGGCGGGTCATCTCGACGGTCACGAACCTCATGCTCGTGGCGTTGCTCATCATGGCCACGATCGTCCTCGTCTTCGCCGACACGCTCGTCCCGCTGTTCACCGGCGGCTTCGATGCCGCGACGATGTCGCAGACCATCGAGCTGACGCGGATCATGGTCCTCGGGCCGATATTCCTGGCCCTAGGCGCCGTCGCCACGAGCGTCCTCAACGCCCGCGGACGATTCGCTGCCGCCGCGTTCGCCCCCATCATCTACAACCTCGCGGTCATCGGCGCGGCGCTGTTCCTGGCTCCCTCGATGGGCGCTGTGGGACTTGCCGTCGGAGTCGTCGCTGGCTCGTTGGGCCACCTCCTCGTGCAACTGCCACCGTTGCGGGCCATCGGCGCGCGGATCCACGCCTCCATCGACCTGTCCGATCCTGCGGCGCGGCGCGCCTTGACGCTCATGGCTCCACGGGCGATCGGACTTGGTGCGAGCCAGATCACGTTCGTGGTCGTGACCGCGCTGGCGACGACGCTGGGGGTCGGTGCCGTGACGGCCTTCACCATCGCGTTCACGCTGCTGCAGATCCCGATCGGCGTCATCGGCGTGCCGCTGGGCGTCGTCCTGTTCCCGTCCCTGTCGCGCGAGGCCGCGCTCGGCGGCGAGGACGAGTTCCGCCGCCTCCTCGTCCGTGCGGTGCGCCTGCTCATCGTCGCCATGATCCCGGTGGCCGCGCTGGCCGCGATCCTGCGCACGGAGACCGTCGCGGTCCTGTTCGGCAGCTTCTCCTCGGATGCGATCACCCTGACCGCGGCCACCTTCCTGGCATTCCTGCCCGGCCTGCCGGCCCATGCCTTGATCGCTGTCCTGGCCCGGGCCTTCTACGCGCGACAGGACACCATCACGCCGGTCCTTGCCGCGATCACGGCCGTCGTCGTCAACACGACCCTCGCCGTGGCCCTCGTCGGGCCGCTCGGCCTGCCGGGCGTCGCCCTGGCCATCGCCATCGCTGCGTGGCTCGAGGCGGGGACGCTCGCCATCCTCCTGCGACGACGGCTCGGGCCGCTTGGCCTCGGCAGCATCGCGGGCGTGGCGCTGCGCACCAGCGTGGCCGCCGCCGTTGCGACACTGGCCGCGATCGGTGTCCATGCGGTCCTCGGCCCGCTCCTGCCGGGCGCGGGTGGGGCGAGCGGGATCCAGGCCGCCATCACGGCCGCCATCACGATCCTTGTCGTCGGTGCCGGGTTCGCCGTGGTGTTCGCCATCGCCGCGCTCGCCTTGCGGATCGATGACCTGCGCTCTATCGTCGGGCTCATGGTCGCCGCGCTCCGCCGCCCCCGCGCGCCCAGCCCCCCCGTCTCGTGACGACCGACTCCGGATCCGACGTCGCCTTCACCTCCACCTCTGAGCCGTCCGACTGGGACGCCTTCGTCGAGGCATCGGACCCCGGCTCGTATCTCCAGCTCGGCGCCTGGGCCGCGGTCAAGGCCGTGAACGGCTGGTCCGCCCATCGGATCGGCAGCCTGGGCAGTGTCGGCGCCCAGGTCCTCGTCCGGCGTCCTCGGCCGTTGCCGTGGGGGTTCGCCTATGCGCCGCGCGGACCAGTGGCCGCCACCTGGACGCCCGAGAGGGTCGGGGAGTTCACCGCCGCCGTGCGGATGGATCTGGCACGACACGCCGGTCGAGTCTCGCACCTTCGGATCGACCCCGAGATCGAGATCGATGGCCCGCTCGACCCTGATGGCGGCCTGCGTCTCGCGCTGCGCGACCACGGCTGGCGGCCGGCGCCACCGATCCAGCCGGCCTCGACCCGGGTGATCGACCTGGGCCCCGACGAAGACGCCCTGTTCGGCGACCTGAAGAAGAAGTGGCGCCAGTACGTGAACAAGGCCAGGGCCGCCGGCATCCAGGTCGTAGAAGCCGAGGGCGACCGGCTGCCCGAGTTCTACGCCATCTATCGCGACACCGCCGACCGGGCGGGATTCCTGATCCGAACGGAGCAGGCGTATCGCGACGTGTGGGACGCGTTTCGGCCGGCGGGCCGCGCACGGCTCCTGTTCGCCCAGACCGCGGATGGCGAGGCCGTCGCGACGTTGTTCCTCGTGCGCTCCGGTCCACGCGTCGTGGAGCCGTACGGCGGCATGACCCAGGCGGGCGGCGAATCCCGTGCGAACTACCTGCTGAAGTGGGAGGCGATCCGGTCGTCGCGCGAGCAGGGGGCCACGAGCTACGACCTGTGGGGCCTCGCAACGGGCGGTATCGCGCACTTCAAGGCCGGGTTCGGTGGCCGTGAGGTCCAGTACATCGGTGCGTGGGACCTCGTCCTGGATCCGCTGGGTCGCGCCGTGTACGAGGGCGCTGGCCGGGCGCGCGTGCTGTGGGCTCGCCGCCGCCATGGCCTCGCCGGCTCGGGGAGCGCGTCGGCCTACAGCGGCGCCGAGTGACCGCCCCGCGCCTGGCGAGCCCACAGGAGCTTGAGACCTGGGACGCCCGGACGGTCCACGTCCCCGGCGGCCACGCCTACCAGTCCGTGGCCTGGGGCGAGCAACGCCGGCGCCTCGGATGGGCGCCGTTGCACGTCATCCTCGATGACGACCATCGAGCGCTCGTCCTCGTGCATCGGGCACCGTTGGTGGGCAGCGCGAGCGCCTATGTGCCGCGTGGGCCGGTCGGCACACCGGCCACGGGCGAGGCCGATGCGGCGAGGCTCATCGAGCTGACCCGCTGGTTGGCGGACGCGCACGGGGTCGACGTCCTCGCCACCGATGCGGAGATCCCCGCCGGTGCAACCGGGTACGGGGACGCGCTCCGGGCGGCCGGATTCCACGCGATCCCGGAGATCCAGCCGTCGCGCCATCGGATCAGCCTGGCCATCCCCGCGGACGCGGACGACGAACGGATCCGTGCGGGCGTGACCAAGAGCACCCGCCAGCGGTTCGATCGGGCCGAACGCGACGGCATCGTCGTGACCCGGTTCGACGCGGGCGGCTGGACGGGCGACGGGGCCTCCGGGGCAGACGCGACCGACAGGGAGGGGACCGGTCAGCTCTTCGCCACCCCGCCCGCAGACGCCACGGATGCCGCGCTCGAGGCCTTCGCGGACCTGCTCACGGACACCGGGGTTCGGCGGGGGTTCCGTTTCGGACCGCGGCGGGTCTTCACGGATTGGTGGCGCGCCGGGCTCGCTGCCGGGATCGTCGTCTACCTCGCCGCGCACGATCCCGCGGCCCCGCAGCGCACCCTTGGCGGCCTCCTGCTCTACCGCCACGGCGATCGGCTGTCGACCGTCCACTCGGGCGATGTGGCCGATATCCGCGACCAGCACCCAGGGATCATGCACCTGCTGCGCTGGCGGGCGATCCAGCTCGCGATCCGCGAGGGTCGCTCGGAGATGGACCTCGGCGGCGTGGATGTGGGACCGGACCACGCGGAACCCGGCCCCGGGACACCCACGGCCGGCCTGTACGAGCACAAGCGGTCGTACGGGGCCGAGTGGGTGTCGATGACCGGGGCGCAGGAACGTATCGTCCGCCCGTGGCGAGCGACGCTGGGGCGCGTCGCCACCCGGGCCGCCAGGCTCGCCGGCCGGTGACGGCGTGACCCGCGACGCTCGGACCCTGGATGCGCTCGCGCGGCGACTGACCGACGAGGGACGACTGCGCGGGGCTCGCGACGGCGACATGGCGATCGGTGCAGCCGGCCTGCCCGTTCTGGCGATCGCCGCCGTCACGCACGATTCGCGCCAGGTGGAGCCTGGATCCGTCTTCGTGGCGATCCCCGGTGCGCGGGCGGACGGACACGACCACGCGCCGTCAGCGGTCGCAGCCGGGGCAGTCGCGTTGATCGTCGAGCGTCCGATCCAGGGGGTCCAGGTCCCGCAGCTGGTCGTCGCCGATGCCCGTGCCGCTCTGGCCAGTGCTGCCGCCTGGTCGATGGGCGACCCGTCGCGCCGCTTGACGGTCGTCGGGATCACCGGCACTGACGGCAAGACCACGACCTCCTACCTCGCCGTCAGCGCGCTGGAGGCGGCGAACCGGCGCGTCGGGCTGATCGGCACGATCGCCACACGGATCGGCGGCGCGACCATCGAGCACGAGGAGCATGCGACGACGCCCGAGGCACCGGCGCTGCAGGCGTCGCTCCGGGCGATGGTGGACGGCGGCGACGACGTGGCTGTCATCGAGACCACCTCGCACGGTCTCGCCCTGGAACGAGTCGGATCGATCGCCTATGACGTGGCGATCATGACCAACCTGAGCCACGAGCATCTCGAGCTGCACGGCACGTTCGAGGCGTATCGCGATGCCAAACTACGCCTCTTCGAGCGGCTCGGGCAGGGTCGGCCCAAGGTGCTGCCCGGGAACGCGACGCCACCGGAGCCGACCGCCATCGTCAACCTCGACGACCCATCCGCTGGCGCTTTCATCGGCGCCGCTCGAGACGTCCGGGCGCGGGTCATCACCTTTGGCGTGGAACCGGCCGCTGACGTCCGGGCGACCGCGGTCTCGGAGGATGGGCATGGCCTGCGGGTGCACGTGGACGGCCTGACCGGACCGGCCGATCTCCGGCTGCAGCTCGCCGGCCGGTTCAACGCCCACAACGCGCTCGCGGTTGTCGCCCTCGGCGAGGCGCTGGGCCTGGATCGAGCCGCCGTGCGCGCCGGCCTCGAAGCCCTGGACCGCGTCCCCGGCCGGATGGAACGGCTGGATGCCGGCCAGCCGTTCGAAGTGATCATCGATTTCGCCCACAGCCCGGCCTCGCTTGCCACGGTGCTCGACCTGCTGGCGCCTAGGGCCGCGGCACGCGGTGGCGGGGTCATCGCGGTCTTCGGGTCGGCCGGGGAGCGTGACACGGCCAAGCGACCGCGCATGGGCCGCATCGCTGGCGAGCGTTGCCGCCTGGTCATCGTGACCGACGAGGACCCGCGCGGCGAGGACCGAGAGACGATCCTGGACGAGATCGCGCGTGGCGCGGAGGCCGCTGGGCGGACCCGCGGCCACGACCTGCGGTTGATCGTGGATCGGGCGACGGCGATCGCGGCGGCGTTCGAGGCCGCCCGCCCCGGCGACGTCGTGCTGCTCGCCGGCAAGGGCCACGAACGGTCGATCTCCGGGCCGGACGGCGACCAGCCGTGGGATGAGCGGACGGTGGCCACCGATGCCCTGGCCACGATGGGCTTCCGCATCTGACGTTCGGGGGCGCGCTCGGGACCCGCTGCTATCCTTGCGGCCGATGACCGCCACTCCTCCGCGCCAGCGCACCACGAAGGCCACCGGCGAGGGGGCCGTGATCGAGACGACGTCTCGGCGAGGCCCACGCCGGGCGCCAGCCATCCCGCGGGCCTCGGCGGATGGAACGGTCGACCTCGAGTCGCTGCGCGCGCCGCTGCTCGCTGCACTGCGCGACCACCACCCCACGGCCGACACCGCCGCCGTCGAGCGGGCGTTCGATCTGGCCGTCGAGGCCCATGCGTCCCAGCGTCGTGCCACGGGCGAGCCGTACGTGACGCACCCGATCGCCAGCGCCCAGATCGTGGCCGACCTCGGGATCGATCCCATCGCCATCCAGGCGGCGCTCCTGCACGATGTCCCGGAGGACACGGAGTTCAGCCTGACCGATGTCGAGGAGCGGTTCGGTGCGGAGGTCGCGCAGCTGGTCGATGGCGTGACCAAGCTGTCCCGGCTGTCCACGCACAGCCACGAGCAGCAGCAGGCCGAGAACATCCGCAAGATGCTGCTGGCCATGGCCCAGGACATCCGGGTCGTCCTGATCAAGCTCGCGGACCGGCTCCACAACATGCGCACGCTGTACGGGCTGCCGTCCGACAAGCAGCAGCGCATCGCCCGGCAGACGATGGAGATCTACGCCCCGCTGGCCGAGCGACTCGGGATCTGGCAGATCAAGTGGGAACTCGAGGATCTCGCCTTCAAGGCACTCGACCCCGAGCGCTTTCGCGAACTGGCCAAGCTCCTCGACACGCGGCGCAAGGGGCGCGAAAGCTACATCGATCGAGCCATGGCCGAGCTCGGGCCCAAGCTCGAGGCGTCCGGCATCAAGGCGGATGTCCAGGGCCGACCGAAGCACATCTACAGCATCTGGAAGAAGATGCAGCGCAAGAGCGCGGAGTTCGGCGAGATCTACGACGTCTACGCCACCCGCCTCCTCGTCGATGACGTGCGCGACTGCTATGCGGCACTGGGCATCGTGCACAGCATCTGGCGGCCCATCCCCGGCCAGTTCGACGACTACATCGCGGTCCCCAAGAACAACCTGTACCAGTCGCTCCACACCGCGGTCATCGCCCTCGACGGCAAGCCGCTCGAGATCCAGATCCGGACGCACCAGATGCACCAGGTCAGCGAGGTCGGCATCGCCGCCCACTGGCGCTACAAGGAAGGCACGAAGTCCGATCGCGAGTACGACGCGAAGCTCGCCTGGCTGCGCCAACTCATGGACTGGCAGCGCGACGTCTCCGATTCGGATGCGACCGAGTTCGTCGAGGGCATCAAACTCGACATCTTCCAGGATCAGGTCTTCGTGTTCACGCCCAAAGGCGACATCAAGGACCTGCCGGCAGGGGCCACACCGCTCGACTTTGCCTACCGCATCCACACCGACGTTGGCCATCGCACGATCGGCTCCAAGGTCAACAACCGCCTCGTCCCGCTCGACTACCGACTGAACAACGGCGACATCGTCGAGATCGTGACGACGAAGGGGGAGCACGGCCCGTCGCGCGACTGGATGAACGTCGTCCGGACCTCGCACGCCCGCGAAAAGATCCGCCAGTGGTTCAAGCGCAAGGACCGCGACGAGAACATCGTCCACGGCAAGGAGTCGCTCGAGCGCGAGCTGCGCCGCCTGGCGCGGACGTCGATGTCCGGGGTCGGTGCCGACAAGATCCTGGAGGTCGCGAAACACCTCAACTACGAGACGCAGGACGACTTCTACGCGGCCATCGGCTATGGCGCGGTCAGCGCCCAGACGGTGGTCATGCGGCTGGGCGTCGTGGACGACGGCCAAAGCCAATTGCCGACCGTGGCGCCCCCACAGGTCGCCCGGACCGGTGGCGTCCGGGTCAAGGGGGTGGGGGACCTGCTCGTCCGCTTCGCCAAGTGCTGCAGTCCGATCCCGGGCGACCCGATCGCCGGGTTCATCACCCGCGGCAAGGGCGTGACGGTCCATCTGCGCAGCTGTTCGACCGTGGCCAACGAACGCGAGGTCAGCCGGCTCATCGAGGTCCAGTGGGAGGCTGAGCCGAGCCAGACCTACCCGATCGCCATCCGTGTCGAGGCGTATGACCGCACCGGGCTCCTGAGCGACATCACCCAGGTCATGGCCGAGAACAAGGTCAACATCGTGGCCGCCTCGGTGTCGGTCATGCCGGACCACACGGCTGTCGTGACAGCCACGCTCCAGGTGCAGTCCGTCTCCCAGCTCGCCCGGGTGATGAGTCGGATCGAGGGCCTCAAGGACGTCCTGAACGTCCAGCGCGACCTGGGTTGACGGCCTGCCCGATATTGACACTGCGACAGACTTAGCTAGACTTGGTCCATGCCGACCGAGATCGTGAACATCCATGCCGCCAAGACCCATCTGTCCCGGCTCCTTGAGCGAGTGGAAGCCGGCGAGGATGTCGTGATCGGACGCGCCGGAAAGCCCATCGCCAGGATCGTCCCGTACGTCGAGATTCCCAGGAAGCGATGGTTCGGGGCGATGCGGGACGAGATCCGGATCCTGCCCGGCTTCGACGAGGCCGACGCGGAGATCGAGCGCGACTTCGAAGAGCGACTCGGCAGGCCACTGCAGCCGTGAGCGTGCTGCTCGACGCCAACGTGGTCGTGTGGTTGCTGGCGGGGTCTCGGCTCTCGCCAGCGGCCGTGCATGCGATCGAAACCGCGGATCGCGTGTACGTGAGTGCCGCCTCGATCTGGGAGCTCGCTGTGAAGGTCGCGTCCGGCCGACTGATCGCCCCGGCCGATCTGCCGGACCGTCTCATCGATATCGGGATCCGTCCGCTGGCCCTCGAGTGGGAGCATGCGCGCGTCGCTGGCGACCTGCCCGTCATCCATCGAGACCCGTTCGACCGGATGCTGATCGCGCAAGCCATGGTCGAGCATCTGACGATCGTCACTCGCGACGTCCAGATCCCGCGCTACCCGGTCCCGGTCATCGCCGCCTGACCGGCCGGTCCCGCCGTTAGACTCCGTGGCATGACCACATTCCGAGCCCCGCGCGGCACCCGAGACCTCCTCCCGACCGAGACGCCGCGCTGGAGCGCGCTCGAACGGCTCGCCGACGACCTCGCGACACGCTACGGCTACCGCCGGATCGAGACGCCGATGCTCGAGCAGACGGCCGTGTTCGAACGCGGCGTCGGCGAGGTCACCGACATCGTCGAGAAGGAGCTCTTCCGGATCGCGCCGCGAACCGAGGAATCCGAGTCATGGTCGCTGCGCCCGGAGCCGACGGCGGGGATCGTCCGCGCCTACGTCCAGCACGGGATGCAGACCTGGCCACAGCCGGTGAAGCTGGCCATGACCGGGCCGATGTTCCGCTATGACCGCCCACAGGCCGGCCGGTACCGCCAGTTCTGGCAGTTCGATATCGAGGCGATCGGCGATCCAGGCCCTGCGATCGACGCCGAGATCATCGAGCTCGGCGCGCGCTTCCACGCGGATGCCGGCCTGACCGGCGTCGAGGTGCTCCTCAACTCGATCGGCGACCCGGCCTGCCGGCCGGCGTACGTCGCCGAGCTCAGCGCCTGGTATCGCGAGCGCGCCGCGCAGATCTCTCCCGCGGAGCTCGACCGACTCGAGCGCAACGTCCTGCGTCTGCTCGACTCCAAGGATCCCGCGATGGTGGCCCTCAACGCCGATGCGCCGCGCATCACGGACCGGCTGTGCGATGCCTGCGCCGAGCATTTCGCGGCCGTCCAGGAGCACCTCCACGTGCTGGGCGTGCCGTTCCGCCTGGAGCCTGGACTGGTCCGCGGCCTCGACTACTACACGCGAACGGCGTTCGAGTTCTATGTGAGCGGCCGGGAAGGGCAACAGCAGGCCCTCGGGGGCGGCGGCCGCTACGACGGCCTGGTCGAGCTGCTGGGCGGGCGCCCGACCCCCGGGATCGGCTTCGGGATCGGCCTCGACCGACTCCTCCTGGCACTCGATGACCAGGGCGCGGCCCCGGTCGAGCCGGTGGCGCCCGTCGCCGTCGTCGTGGGTGCCGATCCAGACGACACGGTCGGGCGGCTGCGCATCGCGACAGAGCTGCGCGCGGCCGGGATCCCGGCACGGGCGGAACTCGGGCGCCGCAAGCTCGGCAAACAGCTGGAAGCCGCGGCCCGGGACCAGGCGCACTTCGCGATCATCCTCGGCGATGAACTGGCCGCCGGCGATGTCCAGGTCCGGGACCTGCCAGCCGGGACCCAGAAGGTCGTGCCGGTGGCGGGTCTCGCTCGCGAGATCGCCCGGGCGAACGCTGCCCACCACCACGGCTCCCCAGAAACAGGTGAGGCATGACCGAGCGCGATTCCCTGCGCGACCACGAGCGGCAGAACCAGGATGAGTGGGACGCCGACGCTGATGCGTACCAGGCACGACACGCGGCCCAGCTGGACATCCACGGTGGACTCGCCTGGGGGGTCACCCAGATCCCGGAGGCGGACCTGCAGATCCTCGGCGACGTCGCCGGCCTGGACGTCCTGGAGCTCGGGTGCGGGGCCGCGCAGTGGTCGATCGGCCTGGCGGGTCTCGGGGCTCGTCCGGTGGGTCTGGACCTGTCGGTGCGCCAGCTCGAATACGCGGGCCGCGCGATGGCCGTGGCCGGCCTCGACTTCCCGCTGGTACACGCCAGCGCGGAGGCCGTCCCGCTCCCGGATGCGAGTTTCGACGTGGTCTTCTGCGATCACGGCGCGATGACCTTCGCCGACCCGTATCGAACGGTCCCGGAAGTATCGCGGCTGTTGCGACCGGGTGGCCTCTTCGCATTCAACCACGCTGCGACGATCGCCGACCTGTGCTGGCCGCCCGACGCCGACGCACCCGGCGAGCAGCTGGTCCTCGACTACTTCGGCATGCACCGGATCGTGGAGGACGACTCGGTCATCTTCCAGCTCCCGTACGGCGAGTGGATCCGGCTGTTCCGTGCCAATGGGTTCGAGGTACTCGACCTCATCGAGCCCCAGCCTTCGGAAGATGCGACGAGCACGTACCGCGACGCCGCGACCCTCGCCTGGTCGCGACGCTGGCCCGCCGAATCGATCTGGCGCCTGCGCAAGCGGTAGGTCGGCGTTTCAGGTTTGACGAGCGGGCGTAGCATCGACGGTAGATTCCGCCCGAACCGTCACGCGAGGCTGCCATGCAGCTCAGTCCGTTCCCGGCCACCGTCCTGCGAGCCCCGTCGTCGTCGGCGTCCTGTTCCTGCCAGCACTGGGCGCACTGCGATCATGCGTGCCACCACCGGGACTGCGATCCGACCGAGAACGCCTGCGACCTGACCTACCTGCCCGATGAGGGCGGCCTGACGTCATGGGGATGCGACGACTGCACGCCCGGCGCACGCGTGGCCCATGTCCTGGGTTGCGAGCTGATCGGATGGAATGTCGAGGCGCGGCGGGACATCCCTGCCTAGTTGCGCGTAGCGAACCACGTCGGTTGATGCGCGTGCGCCACTCGATCGCCGCCGTCGCGCTGTGCGGCGCGATGGCCCTGATCGCCGGGTGCCAGCTCCTGCCGGTCGCCTCGCCCGAACTGACCTGCGTCGACGTTCCGCAAGCCGAATGCGAGCGCCAGGCACGCACCGTCATCGACGATGCGCGCCGCGATCAGCCGCCAAGGCGCATCGTCAGCATCCGCATCACCGCCAACGACGGCGGCGACGTCCTCTACGACGATGGCACGGCCATGAGTTGGATCCCGTGAGGCAGCCCCAAGCCCGATGAGCCGGCCGCCGTGTCGACTACCATACGGCGGCCATGACGACCCCTGCCAGCCTTGCCACGCCCTATCGAAGCCACACCTGCGGGGCGCTGCGCGCGACCGATGCGGGCACGACCGCCAGCCTGGCCGGCTGGGTCCACCGTCGCCGTGATCACGGCCAGCTGATCTTCCTGGACCTGCGCGATCGGCACGGGATCACCCAGGTCGTCATCGACAAGGCGGATGCCCCCGAAGCGCACGCCACGGCCAGCCAGGTTCGCAGCGAATTCGTCCTCGCGGCCGAGGGGGAGGTCGCGGCCCGCCTGCCCGGGACAGAGAACGCGAAGCTGCCGACCGGCGCCATCGAACTGCGGGCGACCGGCATCCGGATCCTGTCCGAGGCCAAGACGCCGCCGTTCTACATCAACGACCCGGACGCCCCGGTCGACGAGATCCTGCGGCTCAAGTACCGCTACCTCGACATCCGACGGCAACCGATGGCGGATCGTCTGCTCCTGCGCAGTCGGATGGTCCAGGCCATCCGCGAGGTGCACCACGCCAACGCCTTCATCGAGGTCGAGACGCCGACCCTCATCAAGAGCACGCCGGAAGGGGCCCGCGACTTCATCGTCCCGAGCCGCCTCCAGCCGGGTAGCGTGTACGCCCTGCCGCAGAGCCCGCAGCAGCTCAAGCAGTTGCTGATGGTCGGCGGCATCGACCGCTACTTCCAGATCGCCCGCTGTTATCGCGACGAGGACCTGCGCGGCGACCGCCAGCCGGAATTCACCCAGCTCGACCTCGAGATGAGCTTCGTCGACGAGGAATCCGTGATGGCGTTCATCGAATCGATGGTCATCGAGGTCTCGCGGACGACCGCGCCTGACCGGCCTCTCGCGACGGTGCCGTTCCCGCGGTTCACCTACGACGAGGTGATCGAACGCTTCGGCAGCGACAAGCCGGATGTGCGCTTCGGCATGGAGCTGATCGACCTCGCCCCGGCCCTCGGACCGGCGTCCGGCTTCAAGGTCTTCGATGAGGCCCTCGCCGATGGCGGTCGGGTCAAGGCCATCGTCGCGCCCGGGATGGCCGGCGTGACCCGTCGCGAGATCGACGACCTCACCGAGCGGGCCAGGCGGTTCGGGGCCAGGGGCCTTGCCTATCTCGCCCTCGAGTCCGGCGGCGAGATCAAGAGCCCGATCGCCAAGTTCC
>JBKJHI010000006.1:0-7717 GCA_046599085.1 Candidatus Limnocylindrales bacterium | reverse complement strand
CGCCCCGGCGCCCCGGCCCCCGGCCCCCGGCGCCCCCGGCTTCCCGGGCTCCGGCGCCACGGACCCGCCGCGCCCCCGAGCCCCAGTCAGGCTGGTTCGTCGGCCCGCACGTACTCCATGAGCAGGTTGCCTGAGTCGTAGGTTCTTGACCCCACGGCGCGGAGGCGTAACGGCCTCGTCAGTGAGGCGAACATCGCCTTGCCCTGCCCCAGGGCCGTCGGTACGAAGAGGAACCGGAAGTCGTCGATCAGGTCGGCCTCCACGAGGGTCGCGAACAGTTCCGCGCCGGCTCCAAGCATGATCGGCGGGCCGTCGCCGGCCTTCATCGTCCGGATGGCGCCGACGACATCGCCCGCCAGGATGTCGGCGTTGGCCCGCAGATCCGGTTGACCGCGCGAGACCACGTGCTTTGGCGTCGCCCGCCAGTACGTGGCGAACTCGCGCGCGACGTCGTCGGTCGCGGGATCATCGATGTCGAGTTCGTCCCAGTAGCCCATGACGTCGTACATGCCCCGGCCGGTCACGATGTCGCCGGCCGCATGCACCAGTTCGTTCGCGTATCGATGCTCGTCATCCGGAGGATGGAACGGCCCCAGGCCACCGTCGGACTCCGCATACATGCCGTCCATGGTCAGCGAGATGTAGTAGCCAAGTCGTCTGCTCACGCCGGAAACGGTACTGCACGAGAGACACGACCGACGTTGCCACTGCGCAGCCAGTGCCGGCGCATGATGGACAGCCCATGAGGAGCCACCGATGACCGACGAGACCGACGAGCACGAGCCGCACGACCACGGCCATGACCACGCGCACGACCACCACGAGCACGTGCCGGTCGCCTCCAAGGACGCGGTCGAAGGGTTCCGCGAGGACAAGGACGAGTTCTATAGGACAGATCCGCGTAGTCCGATCCCCGAGGCCGAACGCGAGGCCTTCACCGGCCTGCCGTACTTCGCGGTCGATGAGGACCTCGTCTTCGAGTCACGGACGCTGGAGCCGTACACCGGCGACCAGCCGTCCAACTTCCAGATCCCGACGAGCGACAGCCAACTCCGTCCCGCCCATCGAGCCGGCGTGCTGCGCTTCGAGATCAACGGCACCGATCACCAGCTGACCGCCTACACCTTCGATGGCGGCGACGGCGAGTCGCTGTTCGTGCCATTCCTCGACCAGACGAGCGGCACGGACACGTACGGCGCCGGCCGCTACCTGGACATCGATCCGGACGAGGACGGCACGTACGAACTCGACTTCAATCTCGCGTACCACCCGTCGTGCGTCTACGACGCGCGCTTTTCGTGCCCGCTGACGCCGGCCGAGAACCGGCTGCCGCTGCGAATCGAGGCCGGCGAGCGCCTCTGAGCAGCGACAGCGCCTCTAGCACGGGGTTCGCGCCCCTAGCGCAAGACCGCGGCGAACGCGTCCAGGCCGCGCTCGACCATCTCGTCGCTCGCCGTCAGTGAGATCCGGAACCAGCCGGGCGTTTCGACGATCGCGCCCGGCAGGACCAGCGCGCCATGCTCGGCGAGTCGCTCCGTGAAGGCCATGTCATCGGCGTCGGGCGAGCGGACCATCAGGTAGAACGTGCCCTCCGGTCGCGTGACCTCGTACCCGAGGTCAGTCAGTGCAGGCACCATCCGGTCGCGACGTCGCTGGAGCTCGCCGATGTCCACGGACAGGCCCTCCAGGTCTGATATCGCGTGCTGGAGCAGCGCATTGGGGAAGCCCCAGCCGGATGCCAGCTGCTGCACGAAGATCCGGTAGTTCGTGGCCTCGCGATCGGGGAAGTCCGGGTTGAGCGCCGCGTAGCCGATCCGCTGCCCGGGCGCCAGCAAGGTCTTGCCGTAGGTGTAGATCGTTACCGTCGGGCCGTAGTCCAGCGCCACACTCCGGTAGTCGATGCCGTCGAACACGATCCGGTTGTAGGCCTCGTCGGACAGCAGGATGATCGGCCGCCCGTGGCGGGCGGAGGCAGCCTCGAGGACGTGACCCAGGGCGGCCAGCTCCGGCGCGCGGTAGATCCGGCCGGTCGGGTTGTTGGGGCTGTTGACGATGACTGCCCGGGTCCGAGGCGTGATGGCCGCCGCGATCGCCTCCGGGTCGAGGTCGAAGGCGGGCCCCTGGAGCCGCACCCGGACCGGCGTGGCGCCCGATGACGCGATCATCAGTTCGTAGAAGAACCACGGCGGCGACAGGAAGATCACCTCGTCGCCCACGTCGCACAGCGCCCGCAGCGTGACGCCCAGCCCACCGAAGGCACCGGCGGTCAGCGCGACGTCCTCGGCGCGGAACGGGATGCCGGTCCGGGCCGTGAGCGAGGCGGCCACCACGGCCCGGGGTTCGGGCTCGCTGAACTTGTAGGCGAACCAGTCCTTGTCCCGGGGAACCGCGTTCCGCTGGAGCGCATCGACGAGGCCGGGCAACGGCAGTTCCTGCGGGTTGCCGAACGTGAAGTCGGCGACCCCCGGATCGAAGTGATGGCGCTGGTACGCGCCAGTACCGAACCATTCGAAGACATGGGCGACGCTGTCGACCATCCGATCCGTGCGTCCGCCCGTGTCAGTCATGCGTGCCCTCCTGGTGTGCGATCCGTGCACCGCCATCCTAGGCCCTGAGCGCAGCCTCCGGGAGCGAGGCGCCACCGCCGATGGAGACCGCGTTTGTCGATCATGCCGTCGTGCGGGCGGAATCAAGTCATCTGAGGAGTCGCAGCGGCGTCCATCGGTGCGCGTCGCGAGTCGGTGATCCCGAGATGGGCGGAGGCGTTCATACTTCACGAGTGCAACCCCTTGATCCAGCGCGACTCCTCGACGATCTCGACGACGAACAGCGCGAAGCAGTCCTCGCCGTCAGCGGCCCCCTCGCCATCCTCGCCGGAGCCGGTAGCGGCAAGACTCGTGTCGTCAGCCACCGCACGGCGTACGCCATCGCGACGGAGGCCGTGGCGCCGGACCAGGTCCTCGTCGTCACGTTCACGGACAAGGCCGCCAAGGAGATGGTCGCGCGACTCAAGGCGCTGGGTCTCCCGGAGGTCACGGCCCGGACGTTCCACGCGCACGCGCTGAGTCAGCTGCGCCATTTCTGGCCGTCGCGCCATGCCGGTGCGCCGCTGCCGGACCTCCTGGACAGCAAGCTGCCGCTCATCGTGCCGCTCGTCCGGTCCCTGCCGGGGCACTACCGGTTCACCCCCTCGAAGGACCTCGCGGATGAGATCGAATGGGCGAAGAGCCGCCGGCTGACGCCGACGACGTATGCCGCGGCCATCGCCGGCAGTCTGACCGTGGGCGAGCGCGAAGCGCCCATCCCGGTCGATCTGTTCGTGAAGATGTTCGCCGGGTACGAGCGCGCCAAGACGCGCGCCGGTCGGATCGACTTCGACGACCTGCTCATCGAGACGATCGACCTCCTGGACACGGACGAGGAAGCGGCGGCGACCGTTCGTGCCCGGAAGGCATGGATCAGCGTCGACGAGTACCAGGACACGAACCCGCTCCAGCAGCGGCTGCTGGACCTGTGGCTTGGCGACAGTCGCGACGTGTGTGTCGTGGGTGACGAGGACCAGACGATCTACACGTTCACAGGCGCGACGAGCGCGTTCCTGACCGGCTTCGCGGAGCACTACCCCGGGGCACGGGTCGTGGAACTGACCCGGAACTACCGGTCCACGGCACAGGTCCTGGCCCTGGCCAACAACCTGCTGGCCTCCACCGGCCGGAGCAAGCGCCTCGTGGCGACACGTCCAGACGGACCGGAACCGACCGTCGTACGCCACGGCACGGAAGCCGGGGAACTCCTCGCGATGGCGCGCTGGATCCGCGAGCGGGTGGGGGAGGGCGTCGCGCCCGCGGACATCGCGGTCCTCGTGCGGATGAACGCCCAGCTTGCCCCCATCGAGGCGGAACTGACCCGTGCCGCCATCGCCTACCAGGTGCGCGGCATCCGGTTCTTCGATCGCGCCGACGTGCGCGGGGCGATCGATCTCGTCCGGCGTGCCGAACTGGCGGCGACCGGGACGTCGCTGACCGCGGCGATCCGCGCGCTCTGGGCATCCGAGCTCGGGTATAGCGACGACGCGGTCGCGGGCAATGCAGGGGACGAGGCTCGCGAGCGGACTGCCGCGCTCGATACCCTCCTCGACATCCTGTCGACGCAGCTCCGCGCCGACGCCAAGCTCGGGGTCAAGGCCTACCTCGCGGAACTCGACCGGCGCCGCAAGGCGGAGCGCGCGGGCTCAGCCGACGGCGTGAACCTGCTGACCTACCACCGGGCGAAGGGCCTGGAGTGGGATGCCGTGGCGCTGCCGGCACTCGAGGAGGGCCTGCTCCCGGTCCGACAGGCGTTCGACGACGACGACGTCCTGGCCGAGGAGGCCCGGCTGCTCTACGTCGGCATCACCCGGGCACGCATCCACCTCGCGATCTCATGGGCGGCGGAGCGGGAGACCAAGGGCCGGACGGTCCGCCGCACGCCGTCGAGGTTCCTCGCCGATCTGCGGCCACGGGGCGAACGCCGCGTCACCCAGCTCCCGGACCGCTTCGCCGCGGACCAGGGGGCGCGCCGCACGGCGTCATCGGCCGCGGCCGCGAACCCGTACGGGATCTCGGACGAAGACCCGATCTACAGCGCGCTCAAGGTCTGGCGCACGGCACGTGCCCAGGAGGATGCGGTCCCGCCGTACGTGGTCGCGCACGACAAGACCCTCGCCCAGATCGCCGAGATCAAGCCGCCGAGTGCGGCCGCGCTCCGACGGATCCCGGGCATCGGCCCGGCCAAGGTCGACGCCTACGCCGAAGAGATCCTGGACATCGTCCGCCGCCTGCGCTGACCGTCTGCCCGGCGGCGATCGCGTGACGCGTTGTGCGTCGATCTCGTGACGACGCCCGACTCTCATGAACATCTCACGGCTGGCGGCTGGAATACGAGGCATGGACGACCTCCGCGACGCCGCACTCGACCTCCCAGCGATGCCCGACTCGGCGGACGTCCCATCCGCGACCGACTCCTCGGTCGCGACCCCGGCGATCCCAGCGACCTCCCTCGCTGGTGCGGCGACTCCCACCGCCACCGCCGGTTCGACGGCCCCCGCCGGCGAGCCCCACGCGACACCCGGAACGACCTCCTCCCGGTCCGGACCCCGTCGTTGGCTCGCCGGCGTCGCCGCCGTCGCCGCCGTCTCGCTGCTGTCTGCGACATTCGCGTCCGCGGCCACGGTCGCCGTGCTGGCACCTGGTGGGTACGCGGCCACGAGCCCCACGGTCCCGGCGATCACCACCGCGGGTGGCTCGACCACGGCGAATGCCACCGGGTCGATCGTGACCGTGGCCGAGATCGCGAGCCCCGCCGTCGTCACGATCACCACGACCACCATGACCTCGGGCCGGTTGGGTGCCGTGGCGGCAACCGGTGTCGGTTCCGGGTTCGTTTACGACGCGGGCGGGCTGATCCTCACGAATGCCCATGTCGTCGAAGGCGGTATGACCCTCACCATCACCTTCGGCGACGGGCGGGAGCTGCCCGGCACGGTCGTCGCCACGGACACCATCCATGACCTCGCCGTCGTTCGGGTCGAAGCGACCGGTCTGCCAGTCATCGCGATCGACGACACGAGGACCCTCCAGGTCGGCGAACTGGTCGTCGCCATCGGCAGCCCGCTCGGGGCCTACACGGAGTCGGTAACGAGCGGCATCCTGTCCGCCACCGGACGGACGATCGATGTGGCCGACAGCTCCGGTCGCGGCTCGACGACGATGCATGGCCTGTTGCAGACAGATGCCGCGATCAATCCGGGGAACTCGGGTGGCCCGCTGCTGGATGGCGCCGGCCGGGTGATCGGGGTCAATGTCGCCGTCGCCACGACGGCGCAGGGCATCGGCTTCGCGGTCCCGATCACGGACGCTGCGGCCATCATGACCGAGGCTCGCGCGACAATCGCCGGCGCCGCCTGAGGTCCCGACCCGCTCGGTACGAAGGGTGATTCGCGGTCGCAGGGCATACTTGCGACCGCAACATGTTGATGCCACGTCGATCGATCCGCCGCCACACCGCGCGAACGCCGGCCACCGCGATCCTCCTGATCGCCGGGCTCCTGATCGGTGCCTGCACGCCCGGCACCGCTACGCCGTCGCCTGCGGCCACCTCGGCGGCAGGGTCACCCAGCAGCCCGGTCGCTGTGGCGCCGACACCGGCGTCGAGTGGCGCGCCGGCACCCACATCCGATCCGACGCCGACCTTCGCGACCCCGCCGACCCCGCCCGCCAGTTCGCCGCCGGCGATGGCGGAGGCGGATCCTGAGCCGTTCTCGATGAATCTCTATCGCAAGGGCGACTTCGTGGCGCAGTACACCTTCGAGTGGTGCGTGGGGGCGAGTCTGCAGATGGCGCTGAACCTGTCGACCGATGCCTCCCGTACCACCCGTGCTGACCAGCAGCGGCTCTGGGAGATGGCCCGAGACCGGTCCGACAGCCCGTTCGGCGGCGCCAACCCGCGCGGTTGGACCGCAGCCCTCAACGATCTCGGCGTCGGTCCCTATCAGCTCGTGTCGTTCCCGTCGTTCGAGTCAGCGGTCGATGCCGCCGCCGCGGCCATCCGGGCCACGGACCGCCCGGTCGGCCTCGTGATGTGGCGTGGCAGGCACGCCTGGGTCATGAGCGGGTTCGAGGCGAGCGCCGATCCTGCACGCTTCGACGACGTCGAGGTCACCGGGATCCGCGTCCATGATCCGCTCTATCCCCACGGCAGCAGCGTCTGGGGCGCCAGCCCGAAGCCAAACAGCCTGCTGACCCCCGCCCAGCTCGCCAAGCAGTTCGTGATCCGGGACCGCGGCCGCGCGAACCTCGGCGTCCCACCCGGCTGGCTCCTGATCCTGCCGGTCGTCACCGAGGCCTGACCACCCGGCGACCGCCCGGACGGCACCGTGAACGCAGCCGGGGTACCGTGTCGCCGTGCATGACTCGATGATCCCGTGCCCGGTGGTCGCCTGCATCTTGTCGATGCCGGCAACGACTCCGACCCCCTCGTGATCCTCATCCACGCTGGTATCGCTGACCTCCGTGCCTGGGACGACGTTGCCCCGCTCCTCGTCGCCGGCGGCTACCGCGTCGCACGCCATGACTTGATGCGAGCGAGGTCGCCCAGACCGCGCGACACGTGGCCGCCAACGCTCCGAACGCGACCGCCGTGATCTGGCCGGACGTGGCCCACATGATCGGGATGGAACAGCCAGAACGTCTCGCCGCCGCGATCCTTGCGTTCCTGGAGCCGCTGCCGCGCTGGTCGTGATGCCGCGCCGCCTCGCCATCGCCGTCACGCTGCTCGCCGTGATGGCGCTCATCGCTGGCTGCGGCGGCGCCCCGCCGAAAGACCCGGTCGATGGGCCGGGCGGGGCCACGAGCGAGCCGACCACGAACCGCCCGGCCACTCCCGTCCCCGATCCGAAGCACGAGCTCTACGGTTTCGTCCCGTATTGGGAGATGGACGACACCATCGCCGACCACCTCGCCACGGTCGAGCTGACGACCCTCGCGTTGTTCTCGGTCACGCACTCCCGTCGCGGCGAGCTCGACGATAGTCAGAACGGTGCCCGCCTGATCCGCGGCGCGATGGGGGAGGGGCTCATCCGCGAGGCGCACGACCGGGGAACGCGGGTGGAACTCGTCTACACCGCGTTCGGTGCCACGAAGAACCGCCAGTTCTACGGCGACCCGGACGCGCAGGCGCG
>JBKJHI010000231.1:0-15844 GCA_046599085.1 Candidatus Limnocylindrales bacterium | reverse complement strand
GCCAACAGCCGATAAGCGAGGACCAGCAGGTTGAGGACAAAGACGGCATCGAGGACAAACGGGTCGATCAGGAACCCGATGAGGGCGATCCGCTCGACCCGCATGACCATCCCGGCCCCGAGCGCGAGGGCGAGGATCGGACCGGCGGCAAACCCCAGAGCGCGCATCGGGGCTCCGGCGTACAGCTGGCCGAGCCCCGGAAAGATCAGCGACAGGAACGCGGCCGCGAATGGCGATCTCGCACGCGGTCGCGCGCCCTCAGGTTCGTGCATCGCGGGTAGGATACAAGCACCTGCTGATTCAAGTACGTGTGTCTGGCGACCGCCGGCGCGACCCATCATCCGACCCCGAGGCCGAATGTTCCGACCCGTCAGTTCGAAGCCAGACTTCGTCGCCCAGGAGCACGAAATGCTGGCCCTGTGGCGCGACCGTCAGACCTTCGCCCGGCTTCGTGCCCAGAACGCTGGCGGCCCGAAGTGGAGCTTCCTCGACGGGCCGATCACGGCCAACAATCCGATGGGCGTCCACCACGCGTGGGGCCGGATGTACAAGGACCTCTATCAGCGCTTCCACGCGATGCTCGGTCAGGACCAGCGCTACCAGAACGGCTTCGATTGCCAGGGCCTGTGGGTCGAGGTCAACGTGGAGCGCGACCTGGGCTTCACGAACAAGCGGGACATCGAGGCCTACGGGATCGATCGTTTCGTGACGCTCTGCAAGCAGCGCGTCCTGACCTATGCCGCGCGCCAGACCGAGCAGTCGATCCGCCTTGGCATGTGGATGGATTGGAACGACCCGGACGAGCTGCGTCGGCTCCACGACATGCTGGGGTCGGACCCGTCGGCCGTGACCACCATCGAGGGCCCGGACGGCCCCGTGACCGACACGGTCGAGATGCTGGTCGGCCGCCTCGGGCTGCCTGAGACCGGGGGCAGCTACTTCACGTTCAGCAACGAGAACAACGACCTGATCTGGGGCTTCCTGGCCGAGTGCCACCGACGCGGCTGGCTGTACAAGGGCCACGACACGATGCCGTGGTGCGCGCGATGCGGAACCGGGTTGTCGCAGACGGAAGTGAACGAGGGGTACCAGGACAAGGACGACCCGGGGTTGACGGTGCGCCTGCCGCTGCTCGATCGCCCGAGTGAGGCGCTCCTTGTCTGGACGACGACGCCCTGGACGCTCACCTCGAACGTGGCCGCGGCCGTCGGGGCTGGACTCCGCTACGTCCGGGTCCGCCAGGGCGACCAGTCGGTCTGGCTGGCCAAGAGCCGTCTCAAGGAGGCCCTCGTCGGCCCGTTCACCGTCGAGGAGGAGCTCGCGGGTGCGGACCTCGTCGGCTGGCGCTACGAGGGGCCGTTCGATCACCTGCCGGCGGTCCGCGCTGCCTTCGCGCCGACAGACTACGAGCATCGTGTCGTGGCCTGGGACGAGGTCGGTGAGGACGAGGGCACGGGCATCGTCCACATCGCCCCCGGCTGCGGCGCCGAGGACTTCCAATTGGGCAAGGCGCTCGGGCTCCCGGTCGTGGCGCCGCTCGATGAATCGGGGATCTTCCTCGATGGCTTCGGCCCACTGAGCGGGTCCGATGTCCGCGACGTCGCCGAACCGATCATCGAGCACCTCAAGAGCGAAGGGCGCTTCTACCGGTTCGAGACGATCCACCACCGCTATCCGCATTGCTGGCGCTGCGGGACTCCGCTCGTCTTCCGCCTCGTCGACGAGTGGTACATCAGCATGGGTCCCGTCTACGACGTGCCGCGCTCGGAGCTGACGGCCGAGCAGATCGAGGCGAGCCTCCGCTACCAGATCATGGACGTCGTCGATGGCATCCGCTGGATCCCGGACTTCGGCCACGATCGGGAGCTCGACTGGCTCCTGAACATGGGCGACTGGATGATCAGCAAGAAGCGCTACTGGGGCCTGGCGTTGCCCATCTACGACTGCGCATCGTGCGGCGCCGTCGAGGTCATCGGCGGTCGCGAGGAGCTCCACCAGCGCGCGGTCAGCGGCTGGGACGATTTCGAGGGCCACACCCCCCATCGACCATGGGTCGATGCCGTGCGCATCGCCTGCCCGAACTGCGGCGAGCCCGTGGAGCGCATCCACGACGTGGGCAACCCGTGGCTGGATGCGGGGATCGTGCCGTTCTCCACGCTCCACTTCCGCGAGGACCCGGAGTACTGGGCGAAGTGGTTCCCCGCGGACTTCATCACCGAGAGCTTCCCCGGCCAGTTCCGCAACTGGTTCTATTCGATGCTGGCCATGTCCACCGTGCTCCGCCGCGAGGCACCGTTCCTGACGATCTTCGGCTACGCCCTCGTGTTCGCCGAGGACGGCCGCCAGATGCACAAGAGCTGGGGTAACGCCATCGAGTTCGACGAGGCGGCCGACCGCATGGGCGTCGACGTGATGCGCTGGATGTTCGCGAAGGCCCGTCCCGAGGACAACATCGCGTTCGGCTGGCACGCCGCTGACGCCTCGCGACGCGAACTGCTCATCCTGTGGAACGTGTACTCGTTCTTCGTGACGTACGCCCGCCTGGCGGCCTGGACGCCGTCCGTCGCGGCGACACCGCCCGCCGACCGTCCCGTGCTCGATCGGTGGATCCTGTCGCGTGCTGCGGCGACGGCCGCCACCGTGGAGGAGCGCCTCCGCGACGTCGACGCACTGGGCGCGACCCGGGCGCTCTCGGGCTTCCTCGACGGCCTCTCGACGTGGTATCTGCGCCTGTCGCGTCGCCGCTTCTCTCGCTCCGACGACGCAACGGACCAGGCGGCCGCCTTCGCGACGCTCCACGCGGCACTCGTGGCCACGACCCGGATGCTGGCACCGATCCTGCCGTTCCTGGCCGACGCGATGTACGGCAATCTCGTCACGACGGTCGACGCGGACGCCCCCGACAGTGTCCACCTGACACACTGGCCCACGGACGACCTGGCGGCCGCTCGCGACCTGGATCTGGAAGCGGCGATGGACACGGCCCTTGGCGCGGTCGAGTTGGTGCGCACGCTCCGTGGCCAGAACGGGCTCCGGACGCGCCAGCCGCTGGCCCAGGCGTGGCTCGCGACCCCTGAAGGCGCCGCCCTGGACGCGGAGCTGCTGGGCCTCGTCGCGGCAGAGAGCAACGTCAAGCATGTCGAGCTGATCGGGGCCGGATCCGACCTTGTCGAGCGGCGGGTCAAGGTCCTGCTCCCGAAGGTCGGCAAACGCCTCGGCGCGGCGATCCCGGCCGTCATGGCCGCCGCGCGAGAGGGTGCGGTCGAGTACCACGACGACGGCAGCGTCACCATCGCCGGGCAGCACCTGGCGGCAGATGAGGTGGAGATCGGATCGACGCCACGCCCGGGGACGGCCGTTGCCGAGGATGATGGCCTGGTGGTCGTGCTCGACACGGCGATCACGCCGGTCCTCCGCGCGGAGGGCGATGCGCGCGAACTGGCCCGGGCTGTGCAGGATCTCCGTCGCGATACGGGCCTCGAGCTCGATGACCGGATCGAGCTGTGGATCGAGGGCGCGCCGGCGGACGTCGAGGCGCACCTGGAAGCGGTCGCCGCCGACACCCTCGCGACCCTGGCCGCGCTGTCGATCCCTGCCGACGTGCCACGGGCCACGGTGACGCTGGACGGGCGGCCCGTGACGATCGCTCTGCGGCGGGTCGGATGACCGGCGCTCTGGGTCGCGGCGGGCCGCGCTGGGCGCTGTTCGGGGTCCTCGCGCTGGTCATCGTCGTCGTCGATCAGGCGAGCAAGGCGTGGCTCGTCGGCCAGTTGCAGCCCGGCGGGTCGATGTCCGTCGTCGGCGATCTCATCCGGCTGACCTTCGTCCGGAACGACGGCGCGCTGTTCGGCCTGTTCGGTGACTCGGCGCTGCTCTTCGGCCTTGTCTCGCTCGTCGTCGTCGGGGCCATCGTCTGGTACCACGGCCACGCGCCGCGAAGCACCCTGCTGTCGATCGCCCTGGGGCTCTTGCTCGGTGGCGCCATCGGCAACCTGATCGACCGCCTGCGGCTCGGCTACGTGGTCGACTTCGTCGACGCCGGTATCGGCACGACCCGGTTCTACACCTTCAACGCCGCCGACGCGGCGATCTCGACCGCGCTTCTCCTGCTGATCCTCAGCGCGTTCCTGCCGACGATCCGGCCGGGCACGCGGGCCGATCCCGAGGTCGCCACGGATGGCTGAGCCGACGGTCGCGGGCATCCGCACCCTGCACGTCCCGGAGGGCATCCACGGCCGGGTCGACCGCTTCGTGGCCGATTCCACGGGTCTGTCGAGGAGCTACGTGCAGAAGCTCATCTCGGAAGGGCGCCTCACGGCCGCCGGGATCCCGATGCGCGCCAACATGACGATCGTGCCCGGCACGGATGTCGTCCTGGACGTCCCGGAGCCGACCGCGCTGGACCTCGCCCCCTCGCCGGATATCCCGCTGCACATCGTGTACGAGGACGACGACATGCTCGTGGTGGACAAGCCGGCGGGCCTGGTCGTCCACCCGTCGGCCGGACATCACGACGGGGACACGCTCGTCAACGCCCTGCTGGCGCGGGCCGGTGGCGCGGACTACGGCGGGATCGCCGGGGTCGCGCGCCCGGGCATCGTGCACCGGCTGGACCGCGACACGTCCGGGTTGCTGATGGTCGCCAAGCACGACACCGCGCAGGCCAGTCTCATGGGGCAGCTGAAGGCACGACGGGTGCGCAAGACGTACCTCGCGCTGGTCATGGGCAGCGTCAACGCGGCCGTCGGACGCATCGAGGCCCCGATCGGGCGCGATCCCAAGCATCGAACGCGCATGGCGGTCGTCCCCGACGGCCGGCCGTCCACGACGGGATACCGGGTCAAGGAGCGGTTCGACGGGTGGACCCTCCTGGAGCTCGATCTCGTGACCGGGCGGACCCATCAGATCCGCGTCCATCTCGATGCGATCGGCCATCCGATCGCGGGCGACATGGTCTACGGCACGGGGACGTCGCGACGCGGCCCGGAGGACCTGGGGCGCCTCTTCCTGCACGCGTGGCGCCTGGAACTCGCGTCGCCGAGCGATGGCCACCTTATCCGGGCGGAGGCGCCACTGCCGGCCGAACTGCAGGTCGCGATCGATGGCCTGCGCGCACAGGAGGCGGCACATTGAGCGAGCCGCTCGATCCGGCGGACCCGCGCGCGCCCGTGGTCCCCGTCCACGTGTCCGACGACCCGGGTCGCCCGGATGGCGTCATCAAGGGCGAGCCGGGGGCGATGCTCGTCATCATCTCGGGCCCTTCGGGGGTGGGCAAGGACACGATCATCGACGCCATGCGTGAGCGGACGCACGCGCCCGAGTACGTCTACGTCGTGACCTGCACGACACGCGCACCGCGACCCGGCGAGGTGGACGGCGTCGATTACCACTTCCTGTCGCGCGAGGAGTTCCTGCGCCTGCGGGCCGCCCGGCAGCTGCTCGAGGCGAACGAGGTCCACGGCAACTGGTATGGGGCCCCACGCGATCAGGTCCGTCGAGCTGCCCTGACCGGCCGCCACGCGATCCTCAAGATCGATGTGCAGGGTGCGCAGATCGTCAAGGACCAGGTGTCGGAGGCGCTCCTGATCTTCGTCGTGCCGCCGACCCTGGAGACGCTGTTCGCGCGGCTCGTCGCCCGCGCGACGGAGAGTGCCGATGAGCTCGAGCTGCGCCAGCGCAACGCCGCCATCGAGCTGGCCCGCCAGGACGACTACGACTACGTGGTGGTCAACGAGACGGGCCAGGTGGAACGAACCGTGGAGCGCATCGACGACATCATCGCCAGGGAACGGGTCCTGCACGCGGACCGCCGCGTCCGGGTCTGACCGCCAACCCGTGAACGGGCGGCTGGTCGAGGTCGCGATCGACGCCGCAGGGGCGGGCGGCAGCCGGCGCTACACGTACGAGGTTCCCGCGTCCCTTGGCGACCTGCTCGACGGGGAAGCGGTCCTTGTCGAGTTCGGCCGTCGGCAGGCGCTCGGGGTCATCCTGGGACCGGGGGCGAGCGTGGCCGGTGTCGTTCCCAAGCCGATCGTGGACCGCGTGCGCACCGATGGCCCGCTCCTGCCGCCGCTGGCGATCGCCCTCGCAGGCTGGATCTCCGACCACTACCTCGCACCGCCGGCGCTGGTCATTCGGTCGATGCTGCCGCCAGGCCTGCTGGAGCGCCTGGAGCTCGTGGCCGAGCGCGTGCCGGCGCCACGCGGAGACGGGGCGACGACGGCGTCGGCGGCCGTCGATCCGGTCGATGCCGACCTGCTCGAGCAGCTGGAACCTGGGGCGCGCCCTGTCACCGAGCTTGCGGCACCGGACGGTCGCGCCGGGCTGTTGCGACGCCTCCGCGGTCTCGCGGGGAGTGGCGCCATCACCCTCGACTGGACGCTGGTGGGCGCTGCGGGTGGGCCGCGCTACGAACGGTGGGTCGCCCTCACGGAAGCCGGCCGGACGGCCGTGGCGACGCTGGCGGCAGGGGAGCGGGTGCCCGGACGCCCACTCGGTCCGCGACAAGTCGCCGCTCTGCAGGATCTCGCGGCAGCCGCCGACCCGGTGAGAGCCGCAGACCTCGCCGGCCACCATGGGTCGGCGACACTGCCGGGCCTTGTTCGCCGTGCCCTCGCCGAGGTCGATGTCCGTGAGCGTCCGCGACGGCCACTCGCTGCCCGCGCGCCGGGCGTTCGGGGTGGCCGTCCGGCGAACGCCGATCTGTCGCCGCAGCAGGCCGAAGCCGTCCAGCGCATCGGCGACGCGATCGACCGTCGGGATGCGCGACCGCTTCTCTTGGACGGCGTGACCGGCGGTGGAAAGACCGCTGTCTACGTGGAGGCGATCGCCGCGTCGCTGGCGCTCGGTCGCCCGGCTCTGCTCCTCGTGCCGGAGATCGCGCTGGCGCTCCCGTTGGTGGACCGGTTGCGGGCGGACCTGGATGCGCGCGTGGCGCTCGTCCACTCGGGTCTGGGCGATGGGGAACGGGCCGATGAGTGGCGGCGGATCCGGGCGGGCGACGTGGACATCGTCGTCGGCACACGCCTGGCGGTCCTGGCGCCACTGGCCGATGTCGGCCTGGTCATCGTCGATGAGGAACACGACCCGGCCTACAAGAGCGACCGGACGCCTCGGCTCCAGGCGCGGGATGCAGCTGAGCGCCTCGGTGAGCTCGCCGGGGCAGCGGTCGTGCTCGGTTCGGCGACGCCCTCCGTCGACTCCGTGGGCCGGGCGCTGGACGGTCGGATCGACCGCATCGCGCTGCCGACGCGGCCCGTCGGGACCGCGCCGGAGATCCTCGTCGTCGATCTGCGCGCGGAGTTGGCCGCCGGGAACCGCGGCCTCCTGTCGGACGCGCTCGATGGCGCGCTGGCCGCGCTGGACACGGGCGCCGGCGAGCAGGCGATCCTGGTCCTGAACCGGCGCGGGACGGCGTCCGTGGTGCTGTGCCGCGACTGCGGGCATGTCCAGGCGTGCCCGGACTGCGAGCGGCCCCTTGTCTACCACCAGGCCGGCGGCACCTTGCGATGCCATCACTGCGGCCGGGCCACGCCGCTGGCCACGCGCTGTCCGGCCTGCGCCTCCCCGCGGATCCGCTACCTGGGTGGCGGCACGGAACGGGTGGAACGCGAGGTCCGCGCGGCGCATCCGGGCTTGCGCATCCTCCGTCTCGATCGCGACATCGCCGAACGCCGCGGCGCCGCGGCGCGCGTCATCGATGCGTTCAGTGCGGGAGAGGCGGATGTACTCGTCGGGACGAGCCTCGTCGCCAAGGGGCTGGATGTCCCGGCGGTGACCCTCGTCGGTGTCGTCTCGAGCGATGTCGCCCTCAACCTGCCCGATGAACGCGCCGCGGAGCGGACGTTCCAGCTGCTCAGCCAGGCCGTCGGCCGCGCCGGTCGGGGTGACCGCCCGGGACGCGCCATCCTGCAGACGTATCAGCCCGACCACCCCGCGATCCGCGCCGTCGCCGAAGCCGATGCCGAGGCCTTCTACCTCGCCGAGCTGGACCTGCGCCGCCGGTTCGGATCGCCGCCGTACGGACGCGTCATCAAGCTGACCGTCGCCCTCGCCGAACGCGAGGCAGCCGAACGCGAGGGCACCGCGATGGCCGATCGACTCCGGGCCCGGATCGAGGAGCTCGGCGGCGGGACGGCGGCGCGTGCCACGGTGGCCGGGCCGGCGCCCGCCTACATCGCGCGGCGCAACGACCGCTGGCGCTACAACGTCGTCATCCGGGCTGACGACCCGCGGCACATCCTGACCGACGATCCCGGGCCACCCTGGTCGATCGATGTGGATCCCGAATCGCTCCTCTGAGCGGGGCGGGTCGCTGGGGGCGCGCTCGCCAGCGCGGCGCGCTCCTTTAGTCGGTCGTCAGGCGGTACGCCACGGCGATGCCCCCGACCATCCGCTCCAGGCCCTGGAGGCACTCGAGCTGCGACGGATCGAGGTCGACCGGTGAGAGACCCTGGTCGGCCACCGTCTCGTCGTCGACGAGGCCGTAGCGGGTCGGCTCGTAGACCATCACGATATCGGTATCGAGTGTGCGCTCCGCCTCGTTGACGAGGGCGAGCTTCGCCGGATCGAGCTGTGCGAACGTCCAGGCCTCGGCCATCGTGGAGTCCCTCCGCTGGTCGGCCGCACTACCGGCGGCGTTCCGGGCGATGATACCGCGTGACCGGCCCCGGTCCAGACGAACCGGAAGCCGCGCCCGTGGGACGATGCACGGACCAGGAGGAGCACCATGACCGAACCGATCACCCCGCCCGGCAACGCGCCGCGGCCCGATGGCGCCGACGACTCGTCGACGTCATCCGCCAGCCAGTTGTTCGACTCGATCCGCGAGGCGGTCGAGGATCTTGCCGAGCGCGCAGCGCCTGCGGTCAAGCAGTTCAGCGTAAAGGCGGCGGAACTCGCGGCCGATGCCGCAGACAAGGCCGCCCCCCTCGCCCGACGCGCCGGCGCTGCGACGGCCGAGGCCAGCGGCAAGCTCGCGGAGAAGTCCCGCGGCTGGGCCAGCGATCACCGCCGGACGCGCGATGCGGATCCTGCCGCCGACGGCGCGGACGGCGCCGCATCCACGGCGGAGGCGACGACTCACGCGACAGCCGACGCCGACCCACCCGCCGACGCGGCAACCGACGACGACGCCAACGCGGGCCGATGAGCGTCCGCCCCATCGTCATGCTGGGAGATCCCCGGCTGCGGCTCAAGGGCAAGCCGGTCGACAGCTTCGGCCGTTACCTGCACGAGTTGCTCGATGACCTCGCCCACACGATGCGCGACGCGCCGGGCGTCGGGCTCGCCGCGCCACAACTCGGTGAGGCGATCGCGGCCTGCGTCATCGAGGTCGAAAACACGCTCTATGAGCTGGTGAACCCGATGATCGTGCGGGCGACAGGCGACGACCGCGACCTGGAGGGTTGCCTGTCCATCCCCGGCTACGTCGCCTACGTGCATCGCCACGAGCGGGTCTGGGTCGTCGCCCAGGACCGCCACGGGAAGAAGCGCAAGGTGTCGGGCACGGGTCTGCTCGGACGGGCGCTGCAGCACGAGCTCGATCATCTCGAAGGCAAGCTCTACATCGACTACCTCGACTCGATGGAGGAGCTCATCCCCGTCGGACAGGGCGACGACGACGCCGAGGTCCGCGAGGCGACGAGCGCCCTGGCGTGACGGACGTCCCGGTCCGGACGGTCTTCCTGGGGAGCGGCGGGTTCGGCCGTCCGGTGCTGGAAGCTCTCGCGGCATCGGCAGCGGTCGATCTCGTCGGCGTCGTGACGGCTCCAGCACGCCCCGCGGGACGGAAGGCTGCGTTGACGCCGACCATCATCGAGACCGCCGCGCGATCCCTCGGCATCGATACGGTCCTGACGCCCGATCGCCTTCGCGCACCCAGATCGATCGATGCCGTCCTCGCCCTGTCGCCGGCGTTCGTGGTCCTCGCCGACTACGGGCAGATCGTGCCAGCGGCCCTGCTGGATCGACTGCATGGGGCCCTGAACCTTCACCCATCGCTGCTGCCGCGGCATCGTGGCGCGACGCCGATCCCGGCCGCGATCCTGGCCGGCGACCACGAGACCGGCGTGTCCCTGATGCGCATGGACGAAGGGCTGGACACCGGACCGATCGTCGCGCAGGCTCGACTGGACCTGGATGGGACGGAGGTCGCACCGGAGCTGGAGGCGCGACTGGCCCGGATGGGCGCCGCCCTGCTGCTGTCCCACCTGGCTCGATGGCTGACCGGCGAGATCGACCCTGCGCCCCAGGACGATGCAGCGGCCACGATGACGCGGCCGCTCCGTCGGGAGGATGGGCGTCTGGATCCCCATCGCCCGGCTGCCTCGCTGGCACGACAGGTGCGCGCACTCCAGCCCTGGCCGGGGTCGTTCCTCGAGACCGACGGGCGGCTCGTCGTGTGGTCCGCCACCGTCGACGACGAGGACGCACCAGGCGTGCCCGGCACGATCGACGATCGCGGCGTCCTCACGTCCGCGGGACGGCTTGCGCTGCTGGAGGTCCAGCCGGCCGGGGGTCGACGGATGCCGTGGGAGGCTTTCGTCCGCGGCCGGCCATCGATCATCGGCAGTAGCATCGTCGAGTGACCAGCCCCGTCGTCGTACCCAGGACCAACGACCTGCCCGGCATCTCGGGGATGTCCCCGGACGAGCTCGGTGCATGGGTGGCCGCCCACGGTCAGCCGTCATATCGCGTGCGCCAGATCGCCGATGCCATCTGGACGGACGGCGGACAGACCGAGGCGACGGCGTTCCGCACCCTGCCCAAGGCCCTGCGCGAGGCGCTCGCGACGGAACTGGCCCTGGACACGGTGGGTGACACGGAGCTGCGGGTGGCCGACGGCGGCCTGACCGAGAAGGCGCTTCATCGATTGCGCGACGGCGCCCTCATCGAGAGCGTGTTGATGCACTACCCGGCCCGCGGCACTTCGCGCGAGCGGCACACGTTGTGCATCTCCAGCCAGGCGGGCTGCGCCGTGGGCTGTCCGTTCTGTGCCACCGGCGAACTCGGATTCGGGCGAGACCTGGAGGTCGCTGAGATCGTGGATCAGGTCCGCCATGCGGCCCGACGCCTCGCCGCCGACGGCAAGCACGTGACGAACATCGTCTTCATGGGGATGGGCGAGCCGCTGCTCAACCTGGACCGCGTGCTTGCCGCGGTCGAGGCGCTCAACGACCCGCACCGCTTCGGCCTGGGGGCGCGGCACATCACGGTCAGCACGTCCGGGGTCGTGCCCGGGATCCGGCGGCTGACGGCACTCGGGCCGCAGTTCACGCTGGCCGTCTCGCTGCATGCTGCTCGGGATGCGCTGCGCGATGTCCTCGTGCCGCTCAACCGACGCTGGCCAGTGGCCGAGGTGGTCGAGGCGGCGCGTGAGCACGGTCGGGCCACGGGCCGTCGGATCAGCTACGAGGTGACCATGATCTCGGGCATCAACGACACCCCGGCCGATGCGGACGCCATCGTGGCGCTGCTCGGCAACGACCACGCCCACGTCAACCTCATCCCGATGAACCCCGTCGCGCACACCCCGTGGCATGCCAGCCCGATGCCGGTCATCGAGGCATTCGCCGGGACGCTGCGCGAAGCCGGGATCGGCACGACGATCCGGCGCAACCGCGGGCAGGAGGTCGGCGCCGCCTGCGGACAGCTGGCCGCGGAGCGGGCCGGTGAGCCGGCCGCGCCCGTCGTCGCGCGCCGTCGCGAACGTCTTGTCATGGCCAGCGCTGAGGCCCTGCGCGGGGAGCGCAGCGCGGAACCCGTCCCGACCGGGATAGGGGAGTGAGCGCTCGTCCGGGGCGTGCCCGTGTCTCGGCGAGCATCCTCGACGCCGACCTGTCCAACCTCGGGAACAGCGTGCGGCGGGTCGAGGCGGCCGGGGCTGACCGGGTGCATCTCGACGTGATGGACGGCCACTTCGTCCCGAACCTCACGTTTGGACCAAAGATGATCGCGGGGATCCGCCGCCGGACCCGACTGCCGCTGGATGCTCACCTGATGATCAGCGAACCTGGGCGGTACATCCAGGAGTACCTCGCCGCCGGCTGCGATTCCGTGACGATCCACGTCGAGATCGACGAACCCATCGAGCCGACGCTCCGGGCGATCAAGGCCGCCGGTCGAGCGGCCGGCCTGGCAGTCAAGCCCGGGACGCCGATCTCGGCACTCGAGCCCTACGCGCCGCTCCTCGACATCGTGATGATCATGACCGTGGAGCCGGGCTTCGGCGGGCAGTCGTTCATGGCCGACGTGCTCCGTGACAAGGCAGCTCCGGCGCGCGAGGTGCTGCGCCACAAACTGGTCGGAGGCGAGATCCACATCGATGGCGGCGTCAATCGTGAGACGGCCGAGATCGTCGGATCGCTCGGGGCGGACATCCTCGTCGTCGGCTCGGCCCTGTTCCTGAAGGGCCGCGACATCGCGCGCGAGATCCGTCTCATCAAGGTGCTCGCCGATGAAGGTTTCCAGTACGGCCAGAACGATGGCGTCCCGCCTGGCCCGCGCGACCGGATGGTCCTCGTCGCGACGATGCCGAAGCATCTCGCCCAACGCCTGTGGACGGCGATCCATGACGGCGGCCTCCCGGCGGTCATGCTCCGCGGGGACGGCCAGATCAACCCGGATGGGGTGCGCGATTACGACGTGCTCGTCCCGGGTGAGATCGAGACGATCATCCACGAGCGCCACGACGACCTGGCTTCGCAGCTCCTGGATGAGGCCGAGACCTGGCGCGCGTCCTTCCCGGGCGACGTGGGCGACGCGGGCGACGCGGGAGCGTGAGGGCCCTCCTCCAGCGCGTGACGTCGGCGGCGGTCAGCGTCGAAGGCGTGACGGTGGGCGAGATCGGCCAGGGCCTCGTCGTGCTCCTCGGCGTCGGGCCGGGCGACGACGAGTCTGTCGCGGATGCCCTGGCGCGGCGCGTGGTCGAGCTGCGCATCTTTCGCGACGATGAGGGCCGCACGAACCGGTCGCTGATGGACGTCGTCGGCTCGGTGCTGGTGGTGTCCCAGTTCACGCTGTTCGCGGACACGCGACGTGGACGACGGCCGGGATTCACCGGCGCGGCGGCGCCCGAGCTCGCGGAGCGGCTCTACACGCGATTCGCGGCCGCGCTCCAAGCGCTCGAGGTGACCGTGGCGACGGGGCAGTTCGGTGCCGAGATGGCGGTCAGCCTCGTCAACGACGGCCCGTTCACGCTCTGGCTCGACACGTCCGATCGCTGATGAAGGGTCGGGCCGGCTGGGCGGCCGGGCGGCCGGGCGACTAGGGGCCGGTGACTAGGGGCCGGCGACTAGGGGCCGGCGCCTGCTGCGCTCCTCCAGGGAGCGATTCGGCAACAGGTCCCGTGTGAAGGGGTACCCAGGGTGCACGGATGTGCAGTCTGGGTATGGGTCCACGAGGCGTTCATGCCGGAGTCGCTCCTGGTGGGAGCGGCACGCGCTGATGGCGGCGGCACCCGCGACCTGCCAGAGGAATCAGTACCGCCCGCCTGAGAATCAGAACGACCGGCGCCGCGTTGGCGACCGGTCGCGGGATGAGCGCGGGGCGGGCCGGCGGACAACCCGCCGGCGAGGGCCTACTTGGTACCCTTGAGCATCGTTCGCCGGCAACGGGTGCAGACGAGCGACTTCGTGGGCACACCCTTGACCGGGATGGTCAGGGGCTGCAGGTTGGGCTGGTAGCGACGGTGGGCACGGACGCGGTTCATGCCCGACGACTGCGGGTTGAAGCCGCCCATGGACGCCTTGCCGCAGATCGCGCAGGAACGGGCCATGCTGAACCTCGAAAACGGATGGTCGAGAGGGAAGCCGGGCTGGTGAGCCACAGCGGGGCGGTATGATAGCACACGGCCTCGACCGCTCCGACGGTGGCCGAAGGCTCTTGCACCCACTCGGCACGACGCCCGTCGGCGACCGTTCCGCGACCGCACGGAGGTTCGATCCCGCGTGGCCATCCGACCCACTCCCGGCCGATCCCTGGTCGCCCGACGCGCTGTGGCCGACATCGTGCGCACCGCCACGCTCGGGTCGTATGGGGTCACGGGCTTTGCCGGCGGCCCGCTGCGCCACCTGGCCGCGTCGCTCGGACTCGGACAGCACGGCCTCGCGGTGCGGCTCGAGCGGGGCATCCACATCGAGCTCGATCTGACGGTCGCGCTCGGCGTGCCCGTGGCCGAGGTCGCGCGCCAGGTCGATTCGGCGATCCGTTATGCGATCCGCCAGGCACTCGATCTCGAGGTGGCACGCCTGGTCATCCACATCGGCGGCCTGCGGCTCCAGCCAGGCACGGTACCGCCCATCAACGCCGATGCCGATGCGCCGACGGCCGTCCGCGCCCGCGACCTCGCGGACAGCGGCACGGACGTCGCCTAGATGGCGCGAACCGCGTGTGATGGCGCGGGGCTGCTCGAGGCGTTCCGCGCGGCGGTCGCGAACCTCGAGGCCCACGTCGATGAGATCAACGAACTGAACGTCTACCCGGTGCCGGACGGGGACACCGGGTCGAACATGCTGGCCACGGTCAAGGCGGCCCTCGACGAGGCCGACGCGGTCGCCGGCCAGCCCGCTGACCGGATCGCCGCCGCCATCAGCTACGGGGCGCTCATGGGTGCCCGCGGCAACTCCGGGGTGATCACCAGCCAGATCTTCCGCGGCATGGCCGAGGCGCTTGACGGCAAGCGCCGGTTCAACGGCCTGGACCTGGCGAACGCCCTGTCGTCCGGCGCCAAGACCGCATACAGCGCTGTCGCGAAACCGGTCGAGGGCACGATCCTCACGGTCATCCGCGAATCGGCGGTCGGCGCCGTCGAGGCCGCGGAGCACGCGAACGACATCGAATCGGTGCTGGGTGCCACCCTCGCCGCCGCCGAGAAGTCCGTGGCCCGGACGCCGAGCCTCCTGGCCATCCTGCGTGAGGCCGGGGTGGTCGACTCGGGCGGGCAGGGCCTGTACCGGCTGTTCCAGGGTGCGCTGTTGCACCTCACCGGCAAGCGCCCCATCGGGGCCGTTCGCCGGCCTGCCGCCGACCGCGGACCGCGGCCGTCAACCCTGGTCGCGCATGCCGATGAGGGCTTCGGCTACGAGACGATGTTCCTGCTGCGCGCATCGGGCCATACCCCGCTCGATGTCGATGCCATCCGCGATCACCTGGAGTCGATCGGCGAGTCCGTGCTCGTGGCCGGCGACCAACGTGCGCTCAAGGTCCACGTCCACAACGAGCGGCCCGACCTCGTCATCGGCTACGGCCTGACCCTTGGCGATCTCAGCCGCATCACCGTCGAGAACCTGGACAACCAGGCCAAGGACGTGCGCGAAACGAAGGCGGCCGAGTTCACCGGCGCTGCACCCGAGCCGGGGGAAGCGAGCATCGCGCGCGCCACGGTGCCCGGGGCCGCCGTGCCCGCCGCCGCCGCGGACACCGCCGAAGCAGCCGCCGCGAACAACGGCGCGGGTCCCGCCGCCGATCTGCCGAGTCTCGCGGTCATCGCGGTGACGGCGGGCGACGGGCTCGCCGCGATCTTCCATGACTTCGGGGTCGCGGCTGTGGTGCAAGGCGGACAGTCGGCAAATCCGAGCACCGGCGAATTGCTGCGGGCCGTCGAGCAGGTGCAGGCCCGCGAGGTCCTGCTGCTGCCCAACAATCCGAACGTGGTCCTGGCCGCTCGCCAGGTCGCCCAGATGACCGAGCGCCAGGTCTCCGTCGTCCCGACCCGCAACGCGGCGGAGGGCTTTGCCGCCCTGCTCGCGCTCGATCCGGGAGCGGACGCCGCCACCAACGTCGCGCCGATGACGGACGCGGGACGGTCGATCCAGTCGATCGCGGTGACCGAGGCCGTGCGCAA
>JBKJHI010000078.1:0-4203 GCA_046599085.1 Candidatus Limnocylindrales bacterium | reverse complement strand
CACCCCCCGCCGTCGGCGAGGGGTGCAGTCGGCGTCTGAGCGGTTTGTGGTGGAGCCACGGGGACTCGAACCCCGGACCCCCTGCATGCCATGCAGGTGCTCTTCCAGCTGAGCTATAGCCCCACGGAGCGGGGATTGTAGCAGAGGGTCGGGGTCGGGCCGAGAGGCAGGTCGGGCCGAGAGGCGAAGAGCCAGGCGCCCGATCACTCGACGACGATGACCGGGACGTCGTAGGCGCCGCCGAACGTGTCGTCGCCCCGGACGCCATTGACCACGGCCCGGACCAGCCACTCGCCAGGTCGAAGCGCACCAAGCGAGACGTCCAGCGTCGCACCGCCGTCCTGGCTTCCCAGCAACGTCGAGATCGGTGCGAGGGGATCGGCCCGCGCTTCGTCGCGTCGCACGGCCTCGAATCTCGTGAGCTCGAAGGTCCAGCCATCTTCGAGGGCGAACACGAGGCTGGCGCCGGCCGCGACGGAGACTTCCGCGGCGCCGTCGCGGGCGAAGTACGGGACTGTGCACGAACTGCCGCCTTCGGTTCGACGGTCCATGCCTCTGGTCCCCGGATGGCAGCCGTTGGGCCGGCTGCGTTTACAGGATAGATGCGCGAGCGCGGCATTCCGGGCTAGTACCGGTGCGCAATGGCATCATCGGGAGCGTGATCGACCTGCCCACCGTCGCCCGCCTGCCCGGCGGCGAACTCCCGTACACCCTGCGCCGATCTCCGCGAGCCCGCGGCGTGCGGGTCGTGATCCATCCGAAGCGGGGCGTGGTGGTGACCGTGCCCGCCCGCGCCTCGCAGGCCGAGGGTTTGCGACGGGCCGTGACGTTCCTGCGCGACCGGGAGCCGTGGGTCCGTCGGCACCTCGCGCGGCAAGTCCAGGACGGGCAGCGGCTGGCGGCCCTTGGCGGCGCGACCGAGGGCGGCCGTGTCCGGTACGGCGGGGAATTGCACCGGATCCGGATCCTGCCGGCACCGGGTGCCCGTCGCTCGACCGTGGAGCGAGTCGGTGGCGAGACCGAGGACGAGCTGGTCATCCATCGATCGCCACGCGAACGGCGAGCGGACGCCGCCATCCTCGAGACCTGGCTGCGCGAGCGGGCGAAGTTGGCTGTCGTGTCAGCCGTCGAGCGACACGCGCCCGCCCTCGGTGTCGCCCCGGTCGCGGTGTCGTTCCGCGACCCACGGTCGAGGTGGGGGAGTGCCTCGCGCCACGGCCGCCTGTCGTTCTCGTGGCGGCTCATCCTGGCCCCGCCCGAGGCCCTGGACACGGTCGTCATCCACGAGCTCGCGCACCTGCGCGTGTTCGGGCACGGGCCGGCCTTCTGGGCGCTGGTCGCTGCCCATCGTGCCGACCACCGCGCGTGGCGTCGCTGGCTGCACGAACACGCCACCGAGCTGCACGGGGCCCTTGGCCCTGGCTAGTGCATACGGCGCTCCGGTCCTCCCAGCACCGTCACCACGGCCGCGCCATCCCAGAACAGGAGCGGGAGGTCCAGTTCATCGTGGGCGCCCTCGGCGACCGATCCCCACAGCGTCGCGGCGCTCTCCAGGTTCGCTTCCGGCGACATGGCGAACAGGTGGTTCCGGACCGGCGCGAGCAACACATGCTCGTCCGTGCCGAGGATCGGCTGCAGGACCTCGGGGAGGAGCAGGAGCGACGATCCCCAGCCCTCTCCGGCGATCGAGGTGACCTGTCGACCATCGAACGGGAACTGATCGATGCGGGGCGCCGCCGCCGCGACCACGCGACGGAGGTTGTCAAGCGCAGTCGCCAGGACGGTCATCGCATCCACACCCCAACGTTCGAGCATCTGCTGCGAGACGTGGCTGAACGCAGGCCCAAGGTCGATGCCGAAGCCGGTCGGGATCCCGGGTGCGACGGTCAGCGTCAGCGGCGCGGCCTCGGCCGGATAGGGGTGCCACACCCGCTTGATGACCGGCAAGACCCGCGGTGCGAGCTCCGACCACGGGCCGTCGGGATCGATCAGCAGGGTGGCCGCGCGGATGCTGCGCAATAGCCCTGGATCGATCGCTCCACCGAGCGGCCTGACCGTCCACGCGTCGCGCCGGCGGTCCTTCGTCTTGCGGTGGGCGCGGCGTTCGCCCTTGCCGGTCTTCACCCTGTCGGTCTTCATGGCCGCGCATCGTGACGGGCAGCGCTCACCTGTCGGTTGCGCGCGGATCCACTGCGACGTAGCTGCTGCGCGTCGGTCCGCCGGCGTCGGGAAGCCCCGGAAAGCGGTGGTGGAGATGAGGGGACTCGAACCCCTGACCCCTGCGATGCGAACGCAGTGCTCTTCCAGCTGAGCTACATCCCCACGGGCGTCGGAGTGTAGCAGCGACACACGACACCGGCCTGGGGCGGTCCCGGCGACGGGGCCGCATCGCGTCCCGGTGCGCGCGACCCCGAGCGCCCGTCGGCCCTGCGCCGTTACGCTCGGTCCATGCCCCTTGGCCTCCTGACCGGACTCGGCGCCGCCTTGTCCTGGGGCACCCTGGACGTCTTCTCCGCGCTCGCCGCGCGACGCGTCGGGAGCCTTATCGTCACGACAGGGATCCAGCTCGTGGGGGCGCTCCTGGTGATCGTGCTGGCCGTCGCATCGCGGACGCCGTTCCCCAGCGACCCCGGCGTCATCGTCGGCGCATCGCTGGTCGGGCTTGCCGGAGCCGGCGCCTATCTGGCCTACTTCACCGGCCTTCGTATCGGCCCCATCTCGGTCGTCAGCGGCATGGTCGCAGCGTACGGCGGCCTCACGGTCGTGCTGGCCGTCGTCATTCGGAACGAGTCCCTGACGCTGGTCCAGGCGGCCGGCGCGGCGTTGGCCACCGTCGGGGTCATCCTGACGGGCGTCAGTTTCAGCGGCGGCATCCGTGGCACGCGGCTGGCGAGCCCTGGCGTGGCGTTCGCGTTCGTCGCCCTGATCCTCTTCGCAACGATGTCCATCGGCACGGACATCGTGCTTGATTCGGCGGGCTGGCTGGAGGTGCTGCTGGTGTCACGGACGGCGAACGCCATCCTGTCGACGCTCATCCTGATCGTCGCCATGACTGCGTTCCGGAGGCGGGCTGCGCCGCTGCTCATCGGGTCTGACGGGGAGCAGCATCGACTCGATCGGCGGATCGTCGCCTACGTGGCCCTCGCTGGCACGCTCGATGTGCTTGGTTTGACCGTCTTCATCTATGGTCTGGAGCAGGCCGAGACGTGGCTCGTGGGCCTCGCCTCGTCGTTCGGGCCGGCGGTCACGATCGTCGTGGCGGTGCTCTTCCTCGGGGAGCGCCTCGAGCGCATCCAGTGGATCGGCCTGGCCGGCATCCTGGCCGGGATGATCGCCATCGGGCTCCCGTAGGCCGGGGGTCCTCAGCGGCCGGGCAGCGAGCCGTTCGCCAAGGCCTCGCAGATCCGGAGCGAGCCCGCCATCTGGTACCGAAACACCGCCCGATCCACCGGCAGGGGCTGGCTGGAGAGCTTGGCGACGACCGTCCGCGACGGTTCGTGGACGAGCAGGATCTGGCCATGGATCCCGATGGCGACGCGGATGCCACGGGCCGGGCCGAGCACCCACCACTTGTCGTGGTACATCGTGTCCGGGCCGGTGACCCCGTCGAGTTGGAGCGCACCCCCGAAGGCGGCGGCAAGCTCCGCATCAGGTCGCCGCAGGCGGTCGATCCACGCCGCCGGCACGACCTGAACACCGCCGATGGCGCCGCCGGCGAGGTGCATCCAGCCGAACCTGCCGAGGTCCCGTAGCGTGACCGAGAAGCCGCCGTCCGTCACGGCGCAGCCGGCCGCGTCCACGCTCAGGCTGGCATCGTACTCAGCGCCCATCGGCGCCCAGATCGCCCGCGAGAACTGCTCGGCCACGCTCGCGCCGCCCGCTCGCTCGACCACCCAGCCCAGAACATCGCTCAGGATCGAGCGGTAGTCGAACGGCCCACCGTGCGGCCGGGCGTTGTCCAGCCCGGCCATGTACGCGTACAGGTCGGCCGGGAGGCCGGGCTTCGTCCGCGGGCGCCAGCCGGTGACCTGTTCACTGATGCGGATGTCGGCGTCGGGGTCTTCGTACGCCTCGGAGAACCGCGTGCCCGACCGCATGTCCAGCAGGTGCTGGACGGTCGCGCCGGCAAAGCTGCCGCCCGCCAGTTCGGGCACGTACTGGCCGACGGAGGCAGCGGGATCGAGCTGGCCGGCTCCCACGAGC
>JBKJHI010000232.1:0-18563 GCA_046599085.1 Candidatus Limnocylindrales bacterium | reverse complement strand
CGAGCAGGTGCGTGGCGAACGAGTGGCGGAGGGTGTGCGGCGACACACCGGCTGGCAGGCCGGCAGCTCGGAACAGACGATCGAGGCGGAACCGGAGTCCCCGAACGCCGATCGGCGCCCCGAGGTGGTTGAGGAAGATGGCGGACGGCGACACGCCCGGATCCGCGCGGCGAACCAGCAGTTCCGGCCGGCCATCGACGAGGTACGCCTCCATCGCCGCCGCGGCCGGACTCCCCAGCAGACCGATACGCTCCTTGCGGCCCTTGCCCACCACACGGATCTCACGTCGCCCGAGGTCGAGCGAACCCAGGTCCGCCGCCGCAAGCTCGCTGATCCGCAGGCCGGCCGCATAGGCGGTCTCGACCAGCGCACGGTCGCGCAGGGCGAGCGCGGTGGCCATGGCAGCCCGTTCCGGCCGACGGGTGGCGGCCGCATCCAGCTCCGCCTCCACGACATCGAGCAGCCGGGTCATCTGTTCGGCCTCGAGGACTCGGGGCAGACGGCGCGGCAGGCGCGGCGTGGCGATCGCACCCCACGGATCGCCGGGCGCCAGGCCCTCTCGCGCGGCCCAGCGGTGGAACGATCGGATGGCGGCCAGGCGCTGCGCGACCGTCGTCCGGGCGGCACCGCGGCCGACGACCGCGAGGTAGGCGCGCAGATCGGCACGCGGTGGGCGCTGCCAGGCAGTGCCGTGCTCGGTGAGCCACGCGAGATAGGCACCGACAGCGGTGCGGTAGGCCCGCACCGTGTCGAGCGACGCGTCGCGCGCGGCGAGCGATCGGAGGAAGCGATCGAGGGCGACGGTCGCGCCGTCTCCCGCGACCGGGTTCACGCCCCGGAGGCCGTTCCGGCGGATCGCGGGCCGCGCCGGGTGATGGTCCGTGTCGTGCGAGCACCGGTCCGGCCTCGTCCCGCTGCGGCACGCGGCGGGCCGCCGCGACCTCGGACCGGACGCGCCAGTGCCTCCGCATCGGCCGGGCCGCCCGCGTACCGTTCGCCGGGCACGATGTCGTCGGGGCCGGTCTGGCTGGCCGAACCGCAGATCAGGCAGATCGCGAGCTCGCCCTTGCGCGCCAACGGTCCGTCGTCGGTGTCGTGGAGTCCGCCGAGGGGCTCGAAGTTCGTGGTGAAGTCGCACTTCGGGTACGTGGCGCATCCCCAGAAGACGTTTCCGGTGCGGCGCGCGCGACGCGGCACGAGCAGGCCGTCCTTGTTCTTGGGGCAGATGACCTCGAACGGGAGCGGGTCGGGTGGCGGCGGACCGTCCTTCTTGATGTACTTGCAGTCCGGGTAGCGCGAGCAGCCGACGAACGGCCCGAATTTGCCGCGCTTACCGACGAGCTCCCCTTCCTTGCACTCCGGGCAGACCTCGCCCTCGCCCTCCTGGGGCGGCTGCTCCTCCCCTGGGAGCGGTCGGGATTCCTTGTGCTCCGGATACATCGAGCAGGCGAGGAACCGGCCGTTCCGCCCGAGGCGGATGACCATCGGGTGCCCTTCCGAGCACACCTCGTCGGTCGCTTCGGTCGTGAAGTCGCTGCGCTTGAGCTCCTTGCGCTTCTCGGCAACGCGGTCGCGCAGCGGTGCGTAGAACGCCTGCAGGAGCGGCACCCAGGCGCGCTCGCCGCGGGCGATCTCGTCGAGTTCCTCCTCCATCCGGGCGGTGAACGCGAGGTCCACGTAGTCGCCGAAATGCTCGACCAGCAGGTCGGTCACGATCTCCGCGACGGGCTCCGGCCACAGGCGTCGCTCGTCGACGCGGACATACCCGCGATCGACGATCGTCGAGATGGTCGCCGCATAGGTCGATGGGCGACCGATGCCGTGCTCCTCGAGTGCCTTGATCAGGGTGGCCTCGGTGAAGCGCGGCGGCGGCTCGGTGAAGTGCTGGGTCGGGTTGACCTCGCCGACCGTCGTGGGATCGCCCTCGCCAAGGCGCGGAAGGCTCCCGGTCGCGTCGTCGGCGTCGTCCGCAGCCTCGTCGTCGCGGCCCTCCGTGTAGACCCGTGCGAAGCCTTCGAACAGGGTTCGCGTGGCACTCGCCCGGAGCTCGTACACACCGTCGGCGAGGTCCACCGTCGTGGTCTCGAGCTCTTTGGGCGCCATCTGCGAGGCCAGCGCGCGCTGCCAGATCAGCCGGTAGAGCCGCAGCTCCTCCGGCTTCAGGACGGACGCCAATGAATCGGGATCGCGACGGAATGAGGTCGGCCGGATCGATTCGTGGGCTTCCTGGGCGCCCTTGGCCTTCGTCTTGAAGACCCGCCCCTTGGGCATCGTGAACGGCTCGCCATAGCGCTCGCCGATGACCTCGCGGGCCTCACCCATCGCGACGCCGGCGATGGCCGTGGAATCTGTCCGCATGTAGGTGATCAGGCCGACATGGCCATCGGCCGTCTCCATGCCCTCGTACAGCTTCTGGGCCACGGACATCGTGCGCTTCGGGCTGAACGACAGCTTCCGGCTCGCCTCCTGCTGGAGGGTGGAGGTCGTGAACGGCGGTGCCGGCGAGCGCTTCTGTGCTCGGACCCCGACCTTCGTGACGACCGGGCTGGCCTCACGGAGCGCAGTAGCGTGCCGTTCGGCCGTCGCCTCGTCGGGGACCGCGATGGCCTCGCCGTCGATGCGCACGAGTTCAGCGGCAAAGGTCTCGCCGGCGGAGGTCGCAAGGATCGCCTGGATGGTCCAGTACTCGCGCGCGGTGAAGGCGCTGATCGCCCGATGGCGCTCGACGACCAGGCGCACGGCCACCGACTGGACCCGTCCGGCCGACAGGCCACCGCGGACCTTGCGCGACAGGAGCGGGCTCAGCGTGTAGCCGACGAGCCGGTCGACGATTCGACGCGTCTGCTGGGCATCGACCAGGTTCTGGTCGATATCGCGTGGATGCGCGAAGGCCTCGCGGATCGCGACCTCGGTGATCTCGCTGAAGGTCACCCGGCGGGTCTTCTCCAGGGGGACGTGGGCAGCTTCTGCGACGTGCCAGGCGATCGCCTCGCCCTCGCGATCGAGGTCGGTGGCGAGATAGACCATGTCCGACGCACGAGCGGCCTTCTCGATGTCACTGACCTGCTTGCGCCGGTCCTCGCTGATGACGTACTCGGGGGCGAAGTCGTGATCGACATCCACGCCGAACTTGCCCTTGCCGGGGTTCTCCGGCAGGTCGCGGACGTGGCCGTACGAGGCGAGCACGCGATAGTCCGGCCCGAGGTACCGCTCGATCGTGCGCGCCTTGGCCGGTGATTCGACGATGACGAGGTTCTTTGACACGGCCGGGAGTGTAGCACCGGGTCCTGCACGGACCCGTACCTGCCCGTCGGGAACCATCGGGGCGGACCGCCGGTCGGTCAGGCCTCGCGGATGCGGCGGAGGAAGTCCTCGTCGATCTCGAGGTCGGCCTCGTCGTCCGCAGCGGACGCCGCAGCACCGGCCGGCACGAGGACTTCCAGGGCGGAGGTCGGAGCGTCCGGCTCGGACTCATCGCCGGGCATCCCGGCGGGCGGAAGACCGGCCTTGCGCAGCGCTCCCGGCGGGATCTCGACGAACCGGATGTGGAGGTACGGGAAGAAGAAGACGGAACCGATGTCGTCGACGAAAACGGGTCGCTTGCCGTCGAGGGTGCGCAGGTTCGTGCAGCGCAGGCCGACGTCACCGCCGTCCGGCAGGCCGTACAGGTCCGCGACCATCGGCTGTTCGTTGTTGAGGTGCAGGACGGCGTTTCTGATCACTGGACCATGCTGGCCCAACGATGGATCCCGAGGAAGGGACCTGAAGGTCCCGGTCTATGGGTGGTAGAAATCGATGACGAGCCGGACCCGCCCACTGCTCACCCAGACACCGATACCCACGCGGTCGTAGGCCGTGTTCATGAGGTTGACGTAGTGCCCGCCCTGCGGACTCCACGAGCGCTCGCTCTGGAAGAAGAGGTGGCTGCCGAGGACCGCGGCGTACGCATCGCCCGATCGACAGCCAAGGTTTTCCGCCCAGCGGTAACTCGAATAGCCGGCTCTGGCCAGACGGTCGCCGGGGTTCCCGCCGATGAAGTGGCTGCAGTCGTTCCCGGTCGCCAGCAGCTTGGCGTACGGCCGCGAGACCTTGCTGCTGATGCCGCTGTCCAGCTTCAGGGCGGCGACGCTCCGACCGCCGGGGCTGCTGCACGAGCCGCTCGACGTGACGATGCCGCCCTGGCGCGTGCAGTTCATGAGACCCAGGTAATAGCGCTCGACGGCCGACCAGCTGCCGGACCCGACGGACCCGCCCGAGGTACCACCTGAGCTGCCGGAGCTGCCGCCGGACGAACTGCTCGATGGCGTCGTCACGCGAGGCGCCGGCGGGGCGGGCTTCGCCTCCGTCCGGAACGCGGCCGCCGCGGCCCGGGGCAGCCCGACCCCTTCGACGCTCGAGGCTGTCGTGGCGATGGCGATGTCGATGCGCGCGTCCCACGGCAGCACCGAGGCCGGACGGAACACGAGCACGGTGTCGTTCTCGGCGTAGCTGATCGCGCCCTTGACGGCCTTGCCGTCGATCGTGGCGCGGAACGCCTTCGTCGTGGATGCCCGGTCCATCGGGACGGTGAAGCGGACGGAGATGGCAGTGGCGCGGTCGACATCCTGGCTCAGGTCGCCGGGTCGGAAGCGCACGATCGACGGCGCCTCGATGGTCCGGAATGCCCGCGTGGCGAGCTCGATCGGGATCCCCGCGTCGTCGCGGACGCCAACGACCGTGATGCGGTACCAGGTACCCGGCTTGAGCGCTGTCGTCGGCGTGAATCGGTACGTCGCGTCGCCGTCTTCGCTGGCATCCATCGCGAGCGACCCCTCGACGGCCGGCTCCAGCGTGACGCTGCCGTCCAGAGTCGCCGGGTCGATGGCTCGATCGAACCGGACGGTGAATGCGGTATCGACCGCGATGCGCTTGTCGATCGCTGCCGTCGGTTCGACGCTGGCTCCGGCCGGCCAGCGAGTGACGAACGCCGCTCGTGCCGGGTCCGTCATCGGGCGACCACTGGCCGCCAGGACGCCGGGTGGCACGGTCACGGTGTGATAGGTCGCGGTTCGCCAGCGCCCGACCGGCTGGACCGAGAGCTCACGATGGCCGGCATCCCAGGCGAAGGTGACGGCCGTCGGCGGATCGATCTCGACGGCCGCCTCGACCGATGCGGCGTCCATCGGTGTGCTGAACCGGATCACGGCCGGATCGTCGACCTCGACGCCCGTCTCGACGACCGTCTGGAACGCTGCCTGCGGAACGGGCACGATGGGCGTCGGCAGGGTCGCCGCGGTCGGCGCAGGGCGGACGACCGCGATGGCCGTGATGGCGATGATCGCGCCGAGGGCGACGCCGACCCCATTGCGCACCACGGGCGAACGTCGCAGCAGACCGACGACCATGACCCACAGCAGGACAGGCGCGGCGAGCAACGCGATGATGGACTTCGGCAATGCGGACCTCGGGCACGGGGTCTGGCGGCGCTCGGTTGGGGCCCGGCGTCCGCGTCGCGCTGGGACGCGACCGTGGGTGAGGGTAGCGCAGGTCGCACCGAAGCGGCAACCGTCGTCCCGCGGCGCTCGGCGGTGGCGCTCAGCCGTGGCTCTCGGCGCAGCGCTCATCGGCGACGCTCATCGGCGACGCTCATCGGCGACCGGGCACACCTGCCGACTCCAGCAAGGTCCCGGCCGGCCGGTAGCGCCCGTAGGCTCCGACGATCAGGCCCTGTCGCTCCAACAGGGTCAGCGCGGCAAGGACGCTGGCAACGGGCAGGTCGGTGACGGCGACCAGCTCGTCGACGGTCGCGTGGCCGACGAGGATGGCATCGGCGATCCGTTGCTGCGTCAGGCCGAGGGACTGGACGGTGGCCAGCACGGGAAGCGTCCTCGGTTGGGTTGGTTCGCCCACGTAGCCGAGATCGGCGATGAGCTGGGGCACACCCGTCACGATCCGGGCGGCGCCATGGAACTCCCGCAGGAACGACAGGCATCCCGCGGCCGTCGGTTGATCGATGGCGCCAGGGACGACGAAGCACGACCGGCCCTGATCGAGCGCCCAGCCGGCCGTGAGCAATGCCCCGCTGCTCGCCGGAGCTTCGACCACGATCGTGGCATCGGACAGGCCGCTGATCAGCCGGTTGCGACGCGGGAAAGTGCCGGGGCCAGGCTGGACATCCGGCCCGAGCTCCGAGATGACCGATCCGCCGGACGCGATGATCGCCTCGGCAAGACGGCGGTGCGACGCTGGCGACACAGCGCCCAGGCCGCTGCCGAGCACCGCGACCGTGATGCCCCGCGCGCGCACGGCGGCCTCGTGCGCGGCGCCGTCGATCCCGAGGGCCAGACCCGACACGACGGTCGCCCCGGCATTGACCAGCGCGCCGCTGATCCTGGCCGCCGTCGACCGCCCCAGACTCGATGGGTGACGCGTCCCAACGACGGCGCAGGCTCGGGGCCGCTCGAGGCTGCCGATCGGACCGTGCACGAACAGCACGGCCGGTGGCAGTTCGATCCCGCGCAGGCGCCGCGGATAGACCGCGTCGTCCATGGTCACGACCTGGATCGCCAGCTCCGCGATCCGCTGGACGATCGTCGGGGCGGATTCCGCGGCCGTCACGATCTCCTCCGCGACCGAGTCGCTGATCGGAAGGTAGGGCCGGCCACGGGCCCGGATCGCGTCGATGGGTGGGGTGTCGGCGAGGCGGCGTTGGCCCCCGGCGGACGTCGCGTCGTCGAGGATCGCCCGCGCGGTCCCATATCGAGCGAGCAAGGTGGCAAAGGACGACGGTCCCATGCCGTCGACTGTGGCCAGGACCGCCCACGCATCGCGCTCCGACTGATCCATCGGGGCACCCGATGGCCTTGTCCGGACTGGCGCGAGCGTCGGGAGCGGCGGCGACGTCCAGGCCGACCCGTCCACGGACCCGGTGCTCAATGGTCCGTCCGCCCCGACGCCGAGCATCAGGACGCCAGCGCGCCTGCCGCGCGCTCGCCCTGTGACCGATACCACGCGGCTTCCTCAAGATGCGTGTCGTCAACCACGGGACGCCCGGCAAGATCCGCGATGGTCCTCGCCACCCGCAACAGCCGCTCGGTGCCGCGTCCGCTCGACGACTCCGCGTCGGCGAGGTCGATCATGCGGCGTCGTGCAGCCGACGACAGCCCGCACGCAGCCCGCAGGGCGCGACCGTGGAGTCGGGCGTTGAGGACGCCGCGCTCCGCGATGGCGAGCGCTCGAGCGGCCGCGATCCGCTGGCCGACAGCCATCGACCCCTCCGGTTCGGCGCCCGTGACCAGGTGCGCCGCGCTGCCCCGCGGCATGTGGACCCACAGGTCGAGGCGATCGCGCAGCGGTCCGGAGACGCGTCGCTCGTACCGTTCCACGATGGATCGCGTGCAGCGGCAGCGGCCCTCGGGTCGCGTTCCCGCGAATCCGCACGGGCAGGGGTTCATCGCCGCGATCAACTGGAATCGCGCCGGGAACGTCGTCACCCGACGGGCTCGAGCGATCGTGACCCGGCCTTCCTCCAGAGGCTGGCGCAGCGACTCCAGGACATCCCGACCGAACTCGGCGAGTTCGTCGAGGAACAACACCCCGTTGTCGGCGCGCGTGATCTCGCCGGGCCTGAGATCGGGTCCGCCGCCGACCATCGCCGCGTACGAACTCGTGTGATGCGGGGCGCGAAACGGCGCGGCGCGGCGCAGCGCGTGGAGCGGTCCCTCACCGGCAGCTGATGCCACGATGGTCGCGGCCAGCGCGGCATCATCGTCGAGTGGCGGCAGGAGGCCCGGGATGGTCCGCGCCAGGAGCGTCTTGCCCACCCCGGGTGGCCCGACGAGGAGGAGCCCGTGGCCTCCGGCGAGGGCGATCTCAACGGCACGGCGGGCCTCCTGTTGCCCGCGGACCTCCGCGAGATCCGGGACGTCCGAGCGATCCAGCCGCCCGACACCCGCCGATCCGAGGTCCGGCGTGTCGCCGCGACCGATGGTGATCCGCGGCAGATCCACCCGCGGACGCCGGACGCGCCTGGCCGCGAGGGCACTCGCGGCTTCCGTCAGCGTCCGGATCCCGGCGATGTCGGCCGCACCGGCGAGGCGAGCCTCATCGACGGCGTCCTCGGCCACGATGACCCGCACGATCCCGCGCCGAACGAGGGCGGCCACCATCGGCAGGATCCCGGGCACACCGCGAACCTCGCCGGTCAGCGAGAGCTCACCGATCAGCGCCGTGACACCGGCCCGTGGTCGTACCTGTTCGGATCCGAGGAGGACGCCCATCGCCATCGCCAGGTCCAGCGAGGCGCCGCCCTTGCGCAGGTCAGCAGGCGCGAGATTGATCGTGATCCGGCGGGGCGGGTAGGTGTAGCCGGCATTGCGGATGGCACCGCGTACCCGCTCGCGAGCCTCCTGCAACGCGGTATCGGCGAGACCGACGATCGTCGAACCGGGCAAGCCGGGGGCGACGTCCACCTCGACCCGGATGAGGCGGCCCTCGAGGCCGATGAGCGTGGCGGAAGGGACGACGGCCAACATGCCGTGACCCTACCGAGAGGCGCTTAGCTGCGACTCACGCGCGAGTCACCTGCGACTCACGCGCGTGTCACCTGCGAGTCATCGACCCGCCAGGGGAGGTCGCCGCGGCGCGGGACCGAATTCAGCGGGCCGCGACAGGGACCGCGGCGGCGACTGGCTTGTCCACGGTCCGGGCGAACTGCAGCAGCGAGCTGCCGAGCGCGGAATCGGCCTTGGTGAACATGAACGGAGCACCCGAGTTCAGGGCGCTGATCGCGCCTCGATACTCATTGACGACCTGGTGGTCGATCGTCCGCTTCAGGGCGCCCTCAGCGTTCTTGACGTTGATGCCGGTGAACGCGTTGGACCGATTGAGAACGAGCTGGACCTTCCCCGACGGGTATCCGAGGTGGCTCATCGTCTCGAGGATCAGGCGGACGTTCTTGAGGCACGAGAGGTCGGCGGTCATGACCACGAAGACGCTCTCGGCGACCTCGAACACGCCGAGGTTGATGTCGTCCAGGCGCTTGTCGACGTCGACCAGGATGTAGTCGTACATCGTCGCCAGGTGCTCGGTGATGATCGGCAGGTGCTCCGGCCGGACCAGTTCGGCAGTCTCGGGCGACGGCGGCGCCAGCAACAGATCGATCCCGGAATCGTGCTTGACGATGACGTTCCGGACCAGATCGGCATCGATATTCGGGGCGGTCACGACGTCGACGATGCTCTTGCGATCGAGCCCGAGGTCAAGGAAGACGCGGTGATCGCCGAACTGCAGGTTGGCATCGACCAGGCAGACCTTGCGACCGAGTTCGCGGTGCAATGCGATCGCGGCGTTGATGGCGATGGTCGTGGTTCCCACACCGCCCTTGGCGCCATAGAAAGCCAGGACGCGGCCCATGGGCGGTCGGGCCAGCAGGGCGTCCTGCGGCGCGAAGCGGGCCAGGAGGCTCTTGATCCGGGCCAGCAGCTCAGCCGGGTGGAATGGCTTGATCAGGTAGTCATCGGCACCGGCCCGCAGACCACGGACCTTCTGCTCCACTTCACGCTCGGCCGTGAGCATGATGATCGGCACGTGGCCGGAGGAGCCTTCTTCGCTGCGGATCTTGGCCGCGACCTGGTAGCCGTCGAGCTTGGGCAGCATGACGTCGAGCAGGATCATGTCCGGCGCTTCCGCGCCCCACAGACGGAATCCCTCGGCGCCGTCGCCGGCGATGACGACGTCGTAGCCCTCCTGCTTGAGCGTGTACTGCAGGAGTCGCTGGACGTTCGGGTCGTCGTCGACGACGAGGATCTTGGCCGCCATCAGTCCTCCGCGGGCATTGTCTCGGTCAGGGGTGCACCATCAAGTGCCCCGGGGTTCGTGACCCGTATCATAGGCATCCCCCGATGACCCATCCTCGGTGCGTGCACGCGCCACTGCCACCCGAAGGAAGTCCTCCACCCGACGCTCATAGTCCTGTTGCGCGACCGCGTGACCACCGCTGTGATCGGCGCCGTCGACCACCCAGTGTTCGGCCGACGGGCCAGCCAGGATCGCCAGTCCCCGACCGTCGGCGATCGGGACGGTGGCATCGGCGGACCCATGGATGAGCAGCAGCGGGACCGGCTCGACCAGGCCGATGACGCGCGCCGGGCCGGTCGCCCGCGGATCGCCGCCGAGACGCTCCGTGGCCGCGTCGAAGAGACGGGCAGCCACGAAGCGCCGGAGGATCTGCGGCACCGGAAGGCGACTGGCCACCGGGACGACCGGATCTGAGGCCACCGAGTCGGCGACGACGGCCACGATCCGCGGGCCTCGTACCCCGATCGTGGCGCGTGGCTTCGCCGGGTCGGCATCCGCACTCGACAGCGAGCCGTCGCCCAGGACGGCCACGGCAGCCAACGCGGTCATGCCGCCCATCGACGTGCCGACCAGTGCGACACGCGTGATCCCCCGTTCCCCGAGCCATTCGAGCGCGCCGGCCACGTCCTCGACCTCGAGCATCCCGAATGTCGTCGGCCCGTCATCGGAGTCGCCATGGCCGCGGAAGTCGATCCCGAGGACACCGGCGGTCCGCCGCAGGAACGGCGCGTACTCGACCAGATCTGGCGCGATCGAGCCCGAGTAGCCGTGGAGCAGCAGCACGGCCTCGTGTGGGTCCGGCGTCCAGTCGGTGCCGGCGCCGTCGCGGGTCGCCGGGAGCCAGCGGCCCGCCAGGCGCACGCCGTCGCGCGATCGGAACCGGATGACCTCGCCGCCCAGGGCATCGAGGTCTGCCGCCAGCCCCGATTCCCCGGCCCCACGACGGATCCCGTGGAGCAGCCGATCCGCCCCGCGCCGGGAAACTGCGCGCAACGTGATGGCGCCGACGGCCGCGGCTCCCACGGCTGCGGCGGTGCGCCGGATCACGCCGTGACCTCGGCGACCGGCTCGAGGTGATCGAACACGAGCGCACTCCAGCTCTCGAGTCGGTCGTACCCCGCGCGCACGGTGCTCGCGTCTGCGAACCGGCCGATGAGCTTGTCCGTCTCCCGCACCCGGACCGTGCCGCCACCGATGTCCGCGACATAGACGATCCCCAGGTGGACCGCGCCGACGTCCGTCGTGTCGTCGTTCAGCACGCCGATCGCCCGCCAGGGCGGGATGACGTCGGCGTCGAGCTCCTCACCCCATTCCCGCCGCAGGCCCCCATCGATGTCGCCGTCGCTCGCCTCCAGATGGCCGCCGATCCCGATCGACCAGCGGTCGTGCAGCCGCGGATCGCCGCCCGCTCGCGTCCGCTCCATCAGGAAGTAGCGGGGTCCATCGCGCAGGACGAGGTACGGGATGATCTGTTTGAGCGTCGGATCGAGCTCCGCCTGGGACCGCGGGTGGGGCCGCGCCTCGGCGCCGACCACGGCCACGATCCGCTCGAGTCCCATCGCCCGGATCCCGTGCCAGCCGTCGAGCTCCGGCAGCGACGAGCGCGGCACGACGAGGACCTGCTCCTCGACGATCGGCCGTTCGCTGCTCACGGCGTGGCCTCGAGACGATCGCGAGCCGCCCGCAGGCGAGCCTCGATGGCGTCCTGGTCCGGGCCTCCGCTCGCCTCAAGGTCGGCAGCCCATGCCTCGAGGACGGCGATGTACGAGCGGATCCGCGCGGCCAGCGCCGCGGCGTTGGTGCCCGCGATGCCCGTGCCCATCGCCACATCGCCGCGTGCGAGCCGCGTCATGTCGCGCCACCCCGACGAGGCCAGCGAGACGGCTTCCGCCCAGTCGTCGCGCGGCCCCTCCGGTCCCTCCGCGACGGATGTCACCAGCGCCGCGGCCGCAACCAGCGGGAGATGGCTGACGGCCGCCACCGCCTGATCGTGCGCCGTCGCGCCCATGGACACCGGGACAGCACGGCAGGCCAGAGCGAGGCGACGGACCCGATCGTCCCGATCCGGCGCGGCGGACGGCACGATGACCCACGGACGATCGACGAACAGGTCCGCGGTGGAGGCCTGGTAGCCGCTGCGTTCCCGGCCCGCCATCGGGTGGCCGCCGACGAACGGCAGTCCGAGCGCGGCGGCGCGCAATGTGATCGCGGACTTCGTGCTGGCGACATCGGTCAGGACCGCATCGGGAGCGATGTCCGCCCTCCAGCCGCCGGCAAGGTCGTCCAGCATGGCGATGCAGGCCGTCGGCGGTGCCGCCAGGACGATCAAGTCGGCACCGCGGATCGCCGCCCGGGCCGTGGCGGGGGCGACCGCGATCGTGCCCTCGCGCGCAGCGGATCGCGGACCATCCCCGGACGGCGTCCAGGCCGTCACGCGCCAGGCCGTCGCCTCGTCCGACAGCGCAAGCGCTCGCGCGATCGACCCTCCGATCAAGCCGAACCCGAGCATCGCGACGTGCATGCTGCCGAGTATCGCAGGCACGTACCCGCCCCGCAGCGAGCCCAGTGCTACCATCGAACGACCGGGCGGCGAACCCGGCAGCGGGGCGACACGGACGCCCCGCCGGCCGATATCGGAGGAACCGAACTGGATGGCCACCGACCCGCGACGGACCCGTGTTCTCCTCGTCGACGACCACCAGCTCCTCACGGATTCGCTGGCACGGCTGCTCGCCAGTGAGCCGGACCTCGAGGTCGTTGGAGTCGCCGCATCCGTGGCCGAGGCCAAGCAGCTGGCCCGCGAGCGCATGGACGTCGTCCTCATGGACTACCGGCTCCCCGACGGGACAGGGGCCGAGGCGACGCGCGCGATCAAGGCCCGCTGGCCGAGCGCTCGGGTCATCATGCTCACCGCCGTCCAGGATGACGAGACCGTGCTGGAGTCCATTCAGGCCGGCGCCGACGGCTACCTGACCAAGGACCGGGCAGTCGAGGACGTGGTCGCCACCGTCCGTGCGGCCAGAGCTGGCGAGACGCTGCTGCCGCGGTCGGTGATCATCGGGATCGCCCAGCGCGTGGCGACAGCTCAGGAGCGGCCTCCGGAGCGAGCGATGATCGAACCGCTCACACCGCGGGAGCTCGATGTCCTGCGGGCCCTTGCCGAGGGCCTTGCCACGCCGGACATCTGCGAACGGCTGTTCATCTCACGCAACACGCTCAGGACGCACGTTCAGAACCTGATGATGAAACTGCACGTGCATTCGAAGCTGGAGGCCGTGACCGTCGGCCTGCGCTACCGGGTCATCGAACCGCCACGGAGCGACGACCGCCTCTTCTGAGCGGTGCAGTCTCGGGTCAGGAGCCGGCGCGGCGTCGCTTCGCTCGTCGTTCGGCGAGGCGGCGCTCACCATCGTCCACTGGAGGCCCAGGGTCCGCTGGTGGATTCTGTCGTCGAGCGCGTTCGCGCCGATCGATCTCACGCCGCTCCTTGTCCAGGGAAGCACCGCAGCGCGGACATCGCCGCTCCTCGCTGAACAGCGATTCGAGCGGCGATACGGTGTAGATCTGGCGCCCGCAGGACAAGCAGGCCAATCGCGGCATATTCCCCCGCACGTGCATGGGTCGGTCGTCGTGTCGACTGCATCTTGCATGATGCGCGCCGACCGAGCCTTGCACCGCCGGACGGTGCCCCCGGTCTCAGGCCGACGGGCCCGCCTGGGCCGCTCGGCCTCCGAGGCACGGCGTGCGCCCGGCGCGGCCTCCCGTCGGCGGTCGGTGCCGGAGATCGGCTGCCTAGACCGCCGGCAATGCGGCGAGGGCCGCCTCGACCTTTTCCTTTGGGTACTCGTAGTCCTCGAGGTCGCCCGAGAGATATCGCTCGTACGACGCCAGGTCGAAGTGCCCGTGGCCGCACAGGTTGAACAGGATCACCCTGGCCTCTCCGGACTCGCGCGCGGAGATCGCTTCGTCGATCGCGACGCGGATGGCGTGCGTCGGCTCCGGCGCCGGCAGGATGCCCTCCGCGCGAGCGAACTGCACGCCGGCCTCGAAGCTGGAGCGCTGGTGGACGCTGCGTGCCTCGATGAAGTCGTGCTCCTTGAGCAGGCTGACCAGCGGGGCCATGCCGTGGTAGCGAAGCCCGCCGGCGTGGATGGGCTCCGGGATGAAGTCGGCGCCGAGGGTGTGCATCTTCACGAGCGGCGTCATCTTGCCGGTGTCCCCGAAGTCATAGGCGTACACGCCGCGGGTCAGGCTGGGCGCAGCTTCCGGCTCCACGGCGATGATCCGATGGCTGGCGCCCTCGCGGAAGTTCCGGCCGAGGAACGGGAACGCGAGTCCGGCGAAGTTCGATCCGCCGCCAGCGCAGGCGATGATGACGTCCGGCGACTCACCGGCCATCGTCATCTGCTCGATCGCCTCCTGGCCGATGACGGTCTGGTGGAGAAGGACGTGATTCAGCACGGAGCCCAGCGCGTACTTCGTGTCGTCGCGGGTCGCCGCGTCCTCGACCGCCTCGCTGATGGCCATGCCCAGCGAACCCGGGCTATCCGGCGTGGACGAGAGGACCTGGCGGCCGTAGTTCGTGGTCAGTGACGGACTCGCCACGACCTCCGCCCCGTAGGTCTCCATGAGGATCCGGCGATATGGCTTCTGGTCGTAGCTCGCCTTGACCATGTAGACCTTGACGTCGAGGCCGAACAGGGCCCCCGCGAAGGACAGGGCACTCCCCCACTGGCCAGCGCCGGTCTCCGTCGCGAGCCGCTTCGTACCTTCCTGGGCGTTGTAGAACGCCTGCGGGATGGCGGTATTCGGCTTGTGGCTTCCGGCCGGGCTGACGCCCTCGTACTTGTAGTAGATGTGGGCTGGCGTATCGAGCGCGCGCTCCAGGCGATGGGCACGGTACAGCGGGCTCGGCCGATACAGGCGGTACGCGTCGCGGACCGGCTCCGGGATCTCGATCTCGCGCTCGGTCGAGACCTCCTGGCCGATGAGCGCCATCGGGAAGAGCGGCGCGAGATCGGCCGGTCCGATCGGCTGCCGGGTCCCCGGGTGCAGCGGCGGCGATGGGGCGACCGGGAGATCGGCGGCGATGTTGTACCAGGACCTCGGGATCCGCGACTCGTCGAGGACGAACTTCGTCTGGCGTGGATCCGTGGGCGCCATGGGAGCCTCCGACTCTGGGGGTGACGGGACGTGTCGTACCGTGCCTGGCCGGTCCGTCATGGACCGGGATGGGAGCCTACCGCGAGCGTGTGCGGCGGCGCAACCGTTCCGGGCGAACGGACCAGGCAGAACGACCCAGCACGGGCGCGAACAGGACGAACCCGCCGCCTGAGCCGGTGTCGTCGCCCTTGTGTCCCTTGCCGCACGGTCGATCCTTGTCGCCATCGCGCTTGTCGTGGCCAGGCGGCAGATCCGTGTCACTCGGGCAGGGCGGGTGGCCCTTCGTCCCGCTCGGCTTGGGGGTCGGGGTCGGCTTGGGTGTCGGGGTGGCGGTCGGCGTCACGGTGGCGGTCGGCGTCGGCGTGGCGGTCGGCTTGGGTGTCGCCACCGCGGTCGGCGTCGGCGTGGCGGTCGGCTTGGGTGTCGGTCGCGGCGTCGCGACCGCAGTCGGCTTCGGGGTCGGCTTGGGGGTCGTGACCGCGGTCGGCCTGGGCGTGGGCCGTGGCGTGGTCACGGCAGTCGGCTTGGGCGTCGGCTTCAGGGTAGCCAGCGCTGTGGGCTTCGGCGTCGGCTTCGGGGTCGGGGCCGCGGTTCGCACGGGCGTCGCCGCCGGTGTCGAGGTCGCCGCCGCCGTCGGTGAGGAACTCCCGGTCGCGACGGGCTCGCTGGTCGCACCCGAGGTGGGCTGGCCGGACCGACCGGGACCCCCGGAGGCTACGGCGATCGGACTCGCGCTCGATGACGGCGAGGCGGTCGTTGACGGCCCGGCACTCGGCGATGTGGACGGCCCCGCGCTCGGCGTTGCCGTGGGCGATGCGCTGGCGCCAGGGTCGGCGGAACGGGGCGCGGACGCGACGGGTGACGGCGAGGCGGCCGCCACGGGAGTCGGGATGACCGCGATCGGGCCGGACGGCGTCGGCTTCACGGCCTGCCGCTGCTGCAGACCGATGCCCCCGATGCTGAGGGCCACCGTCGCGAGGACCAGATTCACGACGCCGAGGGCGAGGACGAGGCGGATACGCTGAGTGGCCGTCACGACGTCGCGGCGTCTCCTGATGGTGGCTTCCGGGGGGTTCGGTCAGGTCGGATGGTACACGTCATGGGCCCCTTCCGGGTCGGCCGAGAGTCGGGCCTCGGCCACCGGGACATATCGCGCTGGGCCGCCCCCCGTGACGCTCTCGAACAGGCCGATCCGGTCGATCTGCGCGACGATGGATCGGTCTGCGATGGCCGCCGCCAATCGAGCCGCGACCAGCGGCCCGGCGGCCATCCCGTCGGAGCGCGCCAGGGTCAGATGGGCACGGAACGGCCGGCCGTCCAGGGGCCATCCGGCGCCGGCGAGGGCGGCCGAGGCGCGATCGGACAGTCGAGACATGGCGTCGGTACCGTCGGCGATACCGAGCCACAGCGTCCTCGGACGAGGCCCGGGCGGGAAGGTGCCGGATCCGGCGATGGCCAGGCGCAACGGTGGCGACCCAGCGGCGGCCGCGCGCACGGCGTCGGCGGTCGGCTCGATCCGATCGTCGGGGGTCGGGCCAAGGAAGCGCAGGGTGAGATGCAGTCCATCGAGGCGGACCCATCGGACGTCGCGCATCCCCGCCGGCAGGGCCTGACCGCGAACGGCGTCGACGATCGACACGATGGCCGCGGCCGCGTCCTCGGGGAGCGGCACGGCGACGAAGAGCCGGCGGCCCGGGATCCCGGCATACGGGTCACCCGAGCGCCGTCGTTCGGTCACCGAGGGTCGGCCGGGTCGGTCACCGCCGGTCGGCGCGTGGCGCGGGGGTCGACGCACCGGAGTGCTCCGTCCGGTCGACCTCGCTCAACCACAGCGCGCGATCCTCACGCAGGATCTGGAGCGCGTCATCGCGGTCACGCCAGCCGACGACATCGACCGTCTTGTCCTCGAGCGTCTTGTACGTCTGGAAGAAGTGGTCGATCTCCACCAGGCGGTGTGGTCGCATCTGGTCCAGCCGCTCGATGTGCTGCTGGTGGGGGTCGCCGATCGCCACGCACAGCGTCTTGAAGTCCACGCCCATCTCGTCACGCATCTCCAGGCCACCGATCGGTCGCGCCCACACGTGACATCCGGTGAATGTGGGCTCGTCGATGATCAGCAATGCGTCGGTGTGGTCGCCGTCGCCCGCACGCGTGCCCTCGATGAAGCCGTAGTCGAAGTTGTAGAAGACGGCGCTGCTGAGTACGCGATCGAGTCGATAGACGCCGACTTCCTCGTCGTACTCGTACTTGTTGCGCGACCCGCGCGGGATCTCGACCACGATCTCGACGACGTCCGGGAACTTCCCTGGGCTGTGCACAGCGGCATTGTACGAGCCGCTGGTCGCTAGGGCCCGGCCGGGGCCTCCAGACGCACGACCCTGGCGTCGCTGAGCGTCGTGGCCCACAGGCGATCGCCATCGACCACCACGTCGCCGCCGCTCGCGAATGGGGCGGAGATGACCGCGGTGATGTCGCCACTCGAGGCATCGACCCTGGTCAGGTAGGGGTCGATCCGGCGGATCCAGACACCGGCGTCGTCGGCGCGGAGCGCCCCGAACAGGCCGACCCTGATGTCAGCGAAGGTTCGCCGTATCGCCAGCGTCGTCGGATCCAGCTGGAGCAGGCCGTTCGAGGACTCGACCCAGACATCGGTCGCCGTGGCGCTGACATGGTGCGGCTTGTCGACCGCGAGGTCGGCGATGACGCTCCCGCTGGCGAGATCGACATGGAGCACTCGACCAGCTGACTCGCACACGACGTACAGCCGATCCGCCGCGGCACCGAGGTCCGTGCACGGAGCGGGCAGCGCGATCGGCTCCGACATGGTGCCGCTGGACTCCTCAAGGCCGCGTAGGCTGGTGCCGTCCCCGGTCAGGACCCACGCGCGGCCACCTGCGTACACGAGGCGGATCTGGGACCAGACCTTGTCGGCCGGGATCGGTGCCTCCCCGGTGTTCGTGGCCGGGTCGATGCGCACGAGGTCCCCCTCCTTGCACGACCAGATGCTGGTGGCCCCGAGACCCAGGCTGGCGCACCCTTCCGGGTCCAGTCCGTGCACCCGGATCGGGGCCGTCACGGTCGCGGTCGCAGGATCGATGCGGTTGACGGCGCCCGAGTCATTCATGACCCAGATCGAGCCGAATCCCACGACCAGGACGTCGGGATCACCCAGGATCGTGAGCGACGCCGGCGACAGTTCCTCGAACGGGATGGGCGCTGGCGTCACGCGCGACGGCGCCGACGGATCGGTCGCTGCTCCGCTCGATGCGGATGCGCACGCGGCGACGACGAAGGCGACGCCGAGCATCAACGATCGCCGTGCGCCGGTCCCGACGACCATCGAACTCCACAGAGCGGCGACTCCAGCCGCCACCGACCTAGTCGTTGTAGAGGCGTTCCTCGATGAGCTTTTCCTGCACGGTCCGGCCGTTCGGGTCGAAACAGGAGAACTCGAAATGCTTCTCGAATTCGAGGTCCACGTTGTCCTGGCCGCCGCGGTTCTTCTCGACCGAGATGATCACCCAGTCGCGGAACCGCTGGGCCTGGTACGGGTTGAACTCGAT
>JBKJHI010000225.1:0-6848 GCA_046599085.1 Candidatus Limnocylindrales bacterium | reverse complement strand
GCTTGCGCCACGCTGCGCCGTCCCGGTGCGGCCGTTCCCAGGTCGCGCACATCGGTCCCGCACCATACACATGTCGGCCCCCATCCTTTGACCGGGGCCCAGCACATCGGGCACTGGCCCAATGGCGCGGCCAGCAAGAGCAGCGCCGCGATCGGGCCGCTGATCGCGCCGAGCACGGCCCACGTGGTCACGGATCGATGGCGACGCCGCGCAAGGATGGCCGCGACCGCGCCGAAGGCGACGGCCCAGACGCCGAGCGCGAGGAGGATGCGCGGATCGATGGCGGCTCTCCGTGGTGCCCCGGATCAGTCCGGGTGGTCGGTCAGGTGACGGTCAGGAGGGTACGGCATGTGTCGGAGATCGGCTGGTGTCGGCGATCCCGTCAAGGTCGATGATCTCGAGCCGCGGGATGGCGATGGCCGCCCGTGCACCCCAGCGACAGCGCTCGGCCAGGAACGGGACGATCTCGTCGCGGAGGTTCCAGGGCATCACCACGATGACGTCCGGCCGGTGCTCGTCCAGCGCCTCCGGCGCGAAGATCGGGATGTGGGTCCCCGGGGTGAACCGACCGTGCTTGTATGGGTTGCGATCCACCACGAAGTCGATGAGATCGGTGCGGATCCCGCAGTAGTTGAGGAGCGTGTTGGCCTTGCCGGGGGCCCCGTAGCCGGCGATCCTCCGGCCGGCGCGTCGCTCTGCGATGAGGAAATCGAGCAGGTCGCGTTTGACGGTCTCGACCTTGGGCGCGAAACCCTCGTAGCCGTCCGCCCGGTCGTAGCCGGCCGACCGCTCGGCCTCGAGCAGCGCCTGGACGTTGTCGGTCGTCGAACGGGGATCGTCCTCGTGGACGATCCACAGGCGGAGCGACCCGCCGTGCGTCGCCAGCTCCTCGACGTCCAGGACCCGCAGTCCGTGGCGCGCCAGCACCGTGATCGCGCTGGTCAGCGTGTAATACATGAAGTGTTCGTGATAGATGGTGTCGAACTCGTTGTGGTCGATGAGGCGGGCGAGATAGGCCACCTCGATCGAGGCCAGACCGCGCGGGGCGAGGAGGTCGGCGAGTCCTGCCGTGAAGTCCTCGAGATCGGGGATATGGGCCCACACGTTGTTGGCCACGAGGAGGTCGGCGCGACCACCATCCGCGGCGATCGTGGCGGCCAGCCGGCGCCCGAAGAACTCGTCGATCGTCGGCACGCCCTTCTCCCGCGCAGCGGCCGCGACGTTCCTGGCGGGCTCGACGCCAAGCGCTGGGATCCCGCGTGCGATCACATGCTGGAGCAGGTAGCCGTCATTGCTCGCCACCTCGACGACCCGTGAACCGGCATCGAGGCCCTGACGGGCGACGGCGTCGTCGACGAATCGTGAGGCGTGGTCCACCCAGCTGGTGCTGAACGAGGAGAAGTAGGCGTACTCGCGGAAGGTGTCCTCGGGTGCGATATAGGCCGGCAGCTGCACGAGCAGGCAGCGATCGCAGATCCGCACGTCGAGCGGGTAGAACACTTCAGGATCGTTGAGCTGTTCGGCGGTCGGGAACGTCTCGCACGGCGGCGACATCCCAAGGTCGACGAAGAGGCGATCGAGCGGTGCTCCGCAGCCGCGACACGCCCGCGACGCGCCGCCGCCGTCCTGATCTGGAGCCCCCTGTCCCATGATCCCTCCTGTACGGCGCGACGAGGGCGCCAGTCCGCTTCGTGGTCGCGACGGACGACAGCCGGCATCGTACGGCACGCTGGGGATGACCGGTCAGTCGCCGGTCGCCGGTCCTTTGCGTTCAGGCGCCCAGCGACCCACCCGGCTCCGGGGCGTGGACGCTGACCGCCTCGAGGCCACGCGTCGCCAGGGCCCGGCGCAGCTCGGCCGGAGTACCGGCAAGGGCCGGAAACGTGCCGTAGTGGATCGGCATCACGTCCGCGACGCCCAGGAGCTCGACGGCGAGCGCCGCCCCAGCCGGGTCCATCGTGTAGTGCCCGCCGATGGGCAGGATGGCCAGGTCCGGTCGATGGAGTTCGCGGATCAGGGCCATGTCGCCGAACGCCTGCGTGTCGCCTGCGTGATAGACCCGGTAGCCATCCTCCAGCTCGATGACGAAGCCGGCGGGCTCGCCCAGGTACAGGGTCGTCTCCGCCGCCGCGTTCCAGTCGCCCGCGGAGTGATCGGCCCCGGTCATGGTCACCCGCAGGCCGGCGGCCGTCACCGTCCCGCCCTTGTTCATGCCCATGACCTGGTCCGCACCGCCGGGAAGCCGGCGGCCAAGCCACAGTGACAGCTCATGGATACATGGCCAGGCGGGACGCAGGCGCGACGCGATGGCGACCGCGTCCCCCAGATGGTCGCTGTGTCCATGTGTCACGAGCAGGAGGTCGCATACCTCGACGCTATCGGCTGAGCGCGGGCTCAGCGGGTTGCCGAACCACGGATCGATGAGGACGGTCCGTCCGCCGGCCGTTCGGATCTCCACGCACGCGTGGCCGTACCAGGTGATCGTCGTCCCGTTCGGGAGCCCCATGGGTGCACCTCCAATCGTCCGTCCGATGCTAACGGCGCGGCTACACTCGTGCCGTGTCCGCCGTACAGATCGCCCAGAACCTCGCGTTCATCAACTGGACCGTGCTGACCGGTCTCGCACTCGGCTCGTTCGGGGTCGTCGCCCTGCTCCGCCGGCGGTCAGGCGTTACGCGCGGCTTCCTCGCCTTCACGTCGCTGTGTGCCCTCGGGTTCGGCGTCCTGGCGTTCCTGAGCGACGGTGCACTTCCGTCGTCCCTGGGTGACTCCCCGGTCCTCGCGGATGCGTCATGGGACGCCCCGCGGCGCGCGGCGCTCGGTGCCTTTCTCGCGCTCGTCGTCGTGGCCGCCGTCGGGCGTCGCGTCGTGCCCAGGTTCGGTCCGGTCCTGGAGGCCGCGGCCGTGGTGGCCGCCGTCCTCGTCCTGGTGTTCGGGAGCCTGACCTGGGGCGGGGACGGGCTCGGCATCGTGGTGCTGCTCGTGCAGCTCGCGGTGCTCACCGCGGCGACCGGGGGCGTCTTCGCCGCCATGATCCTGGGGCACTGGTACCTCGTCACGCCGAAACTGCCGGAGGCGCCGCTCGTGCTGCTCGCCAGGATCCTGACCATGGTCGTGGCGGCACAGGTCGTGCTCTTCGTGGCGTTCATCGCCACGGGTGCGGGGCCTGCCGGGGGCGCGCCGTTGACGGCCCTCACCGGCGACTGGGCACTGTTCGTGTGGCTGCGCCTCATCGTCGGCCTGATCTTCCCGCTCATCGTGTCGTGGGCGGCGATCCAGACGGCCAGGACCCGGTCGATGGAGTCGGCGACGGGCCTCCTGTACATCAACGTCGGCACGATCGCTGCCGGGACGATCCTCGCGGCGGGGCTGTACTTCGGCGCCGGGCTGCTGGTCTGATGGCGGCGCGCATCCATGTCCGGGTCCGCCTGTTCGCCGTCCAGCGCGAGCTGGCAGGCACCCGCGAGGTGGCCCTCGAGCTCCCGGACGTCGCGACGGTCGCCGCAGCCTGGGATGCCCTCGTGGCCGTGCACCCGGCGCTCGCCCCGGGTCGCGCCAGCGTGCGCTTCGCTCGGAATGGCGACTACGCCGACGAGACGACGGCGCTCCGCGATGGCGACGAGGTCGCGATGATCCCGCCGGTCTCCGGTGGCTCCGATGAAGCGCGGCGCATCCTCGAGATCCGTACCGAGCCGATGGACGCGAGCGTCCTCGGCGAGCTGATCGACGCCGTGGCCACGGACGCTGACGGTGCGGCGGTCGGGTTCCTCGGCCGGACCCGCTCCACCCCGGGCACGCCGGCTCCGGGCCAGGAGGACGAGGCGGCGCGCCACGCCGGTCGCGATGTCGAGTCGCTCGAGTACGAGGCCCACGAGACCATGGCGCTGCGCGTCCTGGCCGCCATCGCCGACGAGATCGAGGAGCGCTTCGGTGTGACCGGTTCGGCCATCGTCCACCGCACGGGCGAGGTCCCGCTTGGCGAGGTATCGATCGCCGTCGTGGCCGTGGCGGCGCACCGCGGCGACGCCTTCGACGCCGCGCGCTACGCGATCGACGAGACGAAGGCTCGTGCCCCGATCTGGAAGGCCGAGCGATTCGCTGATGGCCATGTCTGGATCGGGCAGCCCGCGAGGATCGGTCCAGCGAGATCAAGTGAGTGATCGAAAGTTGGTCGACCGTGCGGCAGGGCGACGCTACGAAGTGTGTTCTCGGCGGCAGCATCGGGGCTCAGGCCCGGCGGTTCGTCCGTCGGTTTCGTGCCCGGGAGTGTCGAGTGGCGAGCGTCAGGCGGGTCGGGGCGTACGCGCGCCATCAGGGAGGGGTATCGACCTTTCGCTTCAAGCGCACGAAGCGACCAGGTTGGACGTTTCGATCTCGCTCCAGGCGACCGACGATGATGCCCGGGGCAACCCCATACTCCGCTGCTGATTCGCGAATGGAATGCTGATCGAGTCGACCCGTGCGCAACAGGTCGCTCGACGCAAAGTCGGGAAGGAGCGCGTCGCGCGCGAACGCATTCGCTGCGTCTTCTTCAGTGCGAGACGCCCCACCGTCGCTGAGTTCCTCGACGACGTCCCTCCGGCGCCCACCCTCGAGCAGGTGCCCGACCTCGGCAAAGAGGCTGAACCAGAGATGGTCCTCGGTCCGATGCCGAAGGGTGAGGAAGATCCACGGATTGCTCCGGATCCAGCGCACCGCGCCACTCGCCGGAGCACCACGGATGCTTCTTGCGAGCAAGAGCCCGACTCCAGCGGACGCAAGAAGGTCGCGGGCCTCTTCCACAGCCATCGCCAGGACAACGGCCGTCGTGAGTGACCTGATCTGCGGTACAAGGCCGCGCAAGCGAACCGGGTCGAAGGTGGGCAATTCGATGCCTTCCACCTCGAGCTCTGCTTCTCGGAGCCAGAGCGCGACCGCGTATCGGCCAGGGCGTTGTGGCTGGGATTGCAGACTAGCCCCCTGAGGGTATTGCAGGATGACCCCCTGGAGCCATTGCATCATCACCCCACAGCGACTACCCTGTGCGCTAGCTGGTGCGCCATACGAGGCATCCCATGGAGTACAGACCCCGCGTCATCGACGAAGAGCTTGATGCCTCGCTCCAAGCGGCTGGCGCCGTTGTGATCGAGGGGCCAAAGGCGTGCGGCAAGACTGAAACTGGACGTCAAGCGGCAAAGAGTGAGGTCCGAGTCGACACGACCGCTGCGCGGCAGGCCTTTGCGGTCAGCCCAGCCCTACTCCTTGAGGGAGAGACCCCACGGCTTCTGGACGAGTGGCAGGTCGAGGCAGATCTGTGGAACGAGGTCCGTCACGCGGTCGACGACCGACAGGCCAAGGGCCAGTTCATCCTCACGGGCTCGGCAGTTCCTCGCGACGATCCCGGGCGGCATCCGGGGCCGGGCCGGTTCATCCACCTCCGCATGCGGCCGATGACGCTCGCTGAGGCGGGTTTCTCCTCGAAGCGGGCGTCGCTCGCGGACATCCTTGCCGGGGAGCCAGTCACGGCGCCGGAACCCGGGCTAACGGTCCCGGATCTCGCAGAACGCATCGTCGTTGGCGGATGGCCTGGGCACCTTGGCCTCACCCATACGCAGGCCCTTCGTGCCATGCGTGGCTACATCGATGACGTATGTCGAGTAGACGTGCCGCGGCTCGACGGGATCCGGCGAGATCCCGACGGTGTGCGGGCGCTCATCACGTCGCTGGCCCGCAATGTGGCAACGCCAGCCACACTGGCATCGCTCACCGCCGACGCCAGTGGTCCTGACCGGGCCATGAAGGTGGAGACGACGCGCGGGTATCTCGAGGCCCTCGGTCGCCTGATGATCACGGACGACGTCCCAGCCTGGAAGCCGGACCTCCGAAGCAAGACCAGGCTGCGCGGCACCGCGATCCGCCACCTCGCTGACCCGGCCCTGGCGACGGCGGCGTTGAACGCCGAGCCCAAGCGCCTCCTTGGAGATCTCCGATGGATGGGATTCCTCTTCGAGTCGATGGTCATTCGCGACCTGCGTGTCCTATCGGCGAGGCTCGGTGGGACCCTGTTCCACTACCACGACAACACAGGGTTGGAGGCCGACGCGATCATCGAATTGCCAGACGGAGAATGGGCCGCCTTCGAGATCAAACTTGGCTCGGCCCCGGCCGTGGTCGATGCCGCCGCCGCCGCACTCATCAGACTTCGGGACCGCGTCGCGGGTAAACCGCCGCGGGCGCTCGCTGTCATCACGGGTACTGGTTTCGGCTTCCCAAGGCCTGACGGCGTGCTGCGGATCCCGATCGGTGCGCTCGCCTCGTGATCCGTGCGAGTTCGAATGCCGGCCGGGCCGCTACCCTGACGCCATGATCCGGAGCGAGCTCGACGTCCTGTTGGAGAAAGTCCAGGACGAGGCCCTGCGCGCCGACCTCAGCACCCAGATCGATCGGCTCAAGCAGCGGCGCAGCTTCGGCCTTGTCTTCGAGCGGCACATCCCGGAGCGGGTGCGCCTGCCGCAGCACGAGATCCGCATCGGTTCGCAGGTCGTCGACCGGGACGACGATGACGGCCCCACCTTGGAAGTCATCGGGATCGAGGATGGTGTTGCGACCATGGTCCAGGTCCGCGCCCCGGACGGGTCGTTCCTGCCCCGCGACGCGGAACCCGAGATGCGCGACGCCGCCCTCGCATCGATCGTCGTCATCTCCGACTTCGGCGAGCCGGTGCTGCCCGGCCTCCGCCGTCTCGGGTCGGTGGAGCGTGGTGGCGACAAGCCCCATCACCTGGTCATCAACGGCGAGAACCACCACGCCCTGGAGGCGCTCCGCTTCACCCACGCCGGCAAGGTCGACTGTATCTACATCGACCCGCC
>JBKJHI010000161.1:0-4326 GCA_046599085.1 Candidatus Limnocylindrales bacterium | reverse complement strand
GCGCGACGGGCTGTCGGCTTCGGGATGCGCATCCTGTATCACGACGTCAATGAGCTGCCGGCATCCGTCACGGAACCGCTGGGTGCCGTCTACACGCCGCTCGACGACCTGCTCGCGCAGAGCGACTTCGTGTCCCTGCACGTCAACCTCACGCCGGAGACGCGGCACCTCATCAATGCCCGGACGCTCGGGCTGATGCGGCCGACGGCCGTGCTGGTCAACACGTCCCGCGGTCCCGTCGTGGACCAGGCGGCCCTCGCGGACGCCCTCGAGGCGGACGTGATCTTTGCTGCGGCCCTGGACGTCACGGACCCGGAGCCGATCCCGATGGACGACCGCCTGGTCGGCCGGGACGATTGCCTGATCGTGCCGCACATCGCGTCGGCGTCACGGGCGACCCGCGGCAAGATGGCGCAGATGGCGGCGGCCAACCTCATCGCCGGCCTCCGCGGCGAGGCGCTCCCGACGGAGGTCCCGCCGCCCGCCTGACATGCGGCGAAAGCGAACGTCGATCTGCACGTGAGGCGTATCGGGCGGACAGGCCGCGAGTAATCTGGCGACGTACACCAGCAGCCAAGAGGTCACCTTCGTCGTGATCCGGCGCACCGGGAGCTACGTTCAAGGTGGTTGTTGACCGCACGTCCGTACGCGACTCGCACGGGCGCCGCACTGCGAGGAATCTCGCGACCTACGGCGTGCTGCTCGTCGGCCTCCATGGAACGCTGGCTGCCGTCGGCCTGGCATCGGGTGCCTCCGGGGCGCCGGCGTTGATCGGATCATTCGGGCTCGCGATCGCTCAGGCGCTGCCGGGCGCGTTTCTCACCAGCGCCGCAGTGACCAGGCTGCCGCAGGTCGGAGGTCGGAGGTCGGCGACGGACGCGGAGCATCGCTGTGCTCGTCTCGGGTGTGATCGCGTACGTCAGCATCGTTGCCGTGCAGGCCGCTACGGTCAGCTCATCCGGGCCTGGCGCCTTCCGGCCTGACTACGCCTCCCTCACCTACGCCTATACCTTCGTACCGACCGTGACGGGGGTCCTATTCGGCAGTGTCGCTCGACTTCGGGCCGAGGTTTCGGACCAGCGTGCGTAGGCTCCTGCCTCTGGCGCGTCCCGTGGCTCGATACGGACGAGCGATCCTGGTGGCTGCGACCGTGGTCGCTGTGACCCTGAGCGGTTGCCTGCCGATCGGCGGCGGTCCATCAGACTGTCCTGTGATCGCGCCGAGGGAGTTGCCATCGGGCGCGGAGCCGGGTTCGCCCACGGAGGGGGTGGCTGGGGGAACGAAGCAGTTCGTGTGGGGCGAAGGAAAGGATCTCGTCGATCTGCGCCTCTCGCTTTCCTACCGCGCCCCGCAAGATCCAGTCCTTCATGAGGTCAAGGTGCGCGGCAATCCGGGTGTCGTCTACCGATTGGCGTTCGAGGACCATGTCCAGCCGATCCTCACCTGGGTCCAGGAAGGCTGTGACTACACAGTCTTCCTTGATCCGAGCATCGACGCCGAGACGCTGGCGGCGTACGCCAGTCGCTACTGATCGAGCACGACACGGGGAGGCGTTCGATGACTCACGGCGATCCAAGCGTGACCGCCTTGGATGGCCTCGTCACTCGGGCTCCTCCTTGAGCAGTACAACGCGCGAGCCAACGCGCGAGCCGGCAACGATCTGGAGACACTGATCGCCGACGTGACGCTCGAGCCAGACGGTGTGACGGTCGATCCAGCCGCATGGGACTCCTCGTTGTTCGCTCGGCTGGCTCCAAGGGCCAGCCGAGCGCCGTTCCGCTATCGTGGGGGCGGGCCGGTAGCTCAGCGGTAGAGCACGGGACTTTTAATCCTTTGGTCGTGGGTTCGAATCCCACCCGGCTCGCTTCGCTTCTGAACTTGAATCGCCCCCATCGCTCGACGGCGCCACCGGCGCGTGTCCCGTGCACGGGTTGGCCTGGCGGGTCGTGCCCGCGGGCGTCTCCAAGCGGACGGGCCGGCCGTACGAAGCCTTCCGCGCGTGTCCCGAGAGCGGCTGCGAGGAGAAGCCCCGATGACGACCGAGCGACGGGCGAACGCTGCGCCTCCATGGCAGGCGCTGACGGCGCACGCCTACCGGCTCGACGAGGTCGTATCGAGCCTGCAGAAGGCGGTACGTAGAGGCGACACCGACAGGCTCATGGGCGCGCTCTCCGCCGGAAAGTCGAGACGATCCCCTTGTCCGACGAACCGGACAAAATGAGTCCCTGTTTGAGAAGGAGGTCGGACAAATCAGTGTCGGACGATGTCCGGCCCCCGAACCGTGATCAGTGACCCTGACGGGCTGCACGAGTCCTCGAGACGGCGATCGACCATCAGGCCGTGGCGGCGCTTCGCGAACGGGAGTGCGCCGTAGGTCGGCTATCGGTTCGGCCGCTTGGTCCCAGTCCTCCACCAGGTGCTCACTGAACCGTTACATCGACCGCGAGGAACGCCTCCCCAACGCAGCCATCCACCTGATCCTCGCTCCGGGCGCCTCCGACGACGACCCGGTCACCAACTGTGGCCACGTGCGCATCACCGTGAACCACGACTGGCTCGCCGCCATCGACGCTGAGCCGCATCGAGTCGGGCCAAACGATGACGTACTTCCTACCGCTGTCACCCTGGACGAGCAGGCAGCCGGACTCCTCCACCAGGACTCCTTCAAGGCCCATGCTCGGACCACCATTGGTCATCCCGTGCGTTGGAAAAACGAAGCCCGACGGGACCGGTTCGGGAGCGCAGGCGCCTGCCAGGTCGACGATGCCGTCGAGCACGTGGCCTTCGCGCTCCTGGTGCTCGGCATCTTCAATCTGGGCATCCTCGGCATGATCGCGTACGTCCTGGCCGGACCCGCTGGTCGCATCCCGACCACGACTGAGGTCCCGACCAAGCAGTCGCACCGGCCGGCGCTCGCGTGTGACGTCTGGCCCGGGCGCCCTGGCCGACCAGCACGGGCGCGAGTGGACCCGGGGTCGTCATGATGGACAGGACACACACGAGTGGTGAGGAACGTGATGCGCATCCGTCGTGGCCCGTTGTTCTGGGGCCTGATCCTGATCCCCCTCGGGGCGATCCCGCTGCTGGTCCGGGCTGGTGTCCTGGACGCGGCGCAGTTCGCGGACGTCGGCCGGTTCTGGCCGCTGATCCTGATCGGGATCGGGATCGCCACGATCCTCGGTCGTGGCCGGGCGGGCGTCATCGGGACCGCCATCATCGCCCTGACCCTTGGGACATTGGGCGGCGCCGCCCTGGCCACGGGCACCACGGCCTTCGGCGGCATCACCGATTGCTCGGCCAGTCCGGGCCAGCTGTCCGACCTGAGCGACGAGGGCGCATTCGACGGAGACGCGTCGTCGATCACCATCGATCTCGACTGTGGCACCGTCGATCTGTCGATGGTGGCCGGCACGACAGGCGCATGGACGCTGGATGCCCGCTATCGCAACGACCCGCCGGTCGTCTTGGCCACTGGCAGCAGCCTGGACGTGCGCGCTCCCGATGGCGCCTCCCAGCGCCAGGAGTGGATCATGACCGTGCCGCCAGCCACGCTCCGAACGGTGGGCCTGACGGCAAACGCCGGCGCCGCCACGCTCGATCTGACGGGCGCCGACCTCGACCGTCTCGATGCCGACATCAACGCTGGCGACCTGCGCATCGCTGCCGGCCAGGCGACCATCGATCGCCTCGACGTGTCGATCAATGCGGGTCGAGCGCGGATCACGCTCGGCGGCTCCGTCGATGGTTCGCTGTCCGCCAATGCCGGCTCGATCGAGTTGTGCGTGCCAACCGATGCGACCCTGCGGCTGCGCCTCGAAGACCAGTTCACGTTCGGCCAGAATCTCGAAGACCGGGGGCTATCGCGTGACGGCGACAGCTGGACGCTGCCCGGCTCGTCTGACGTCATCATCGCCCTGGACATCGAGGGCAACGCCGCGAACCTGTCCCTGGACCCTGAAGGAGGCTGCTGACATGGGCGACCGACTCTATCGATCCCGTACGGATCGTCGCCTTGCCGGCGTGGCCGGCGGCCTGGCCGAGATGTGGGGCGCGGACCCGGCACTCATCCGGATCCTCTGGGCCCTGCTCGTCATCTTCACCGGCGGCCTCGCGTTCGTCGTGTACATCATCATGGCCATCGTCGTGCCGGAGGGCGATCTCGAGCCGTGGCCGCCGGCGGGGGACCCAGGTGGAACAGCTGGCGCCAGTGTGGACGGGGCGCCCGGCATCAAGGGGAGCGGCTGGACCACCCCTCCGGGCCCTGCCGTTTGGCCGCGCCCGCGCCCGCGCGGCGACGGGAACTCGTCCGTGGGGCTGATCCTCGGC
>JBKJHI010000103.1:0-13932 GCA_046599085.1 Candidatus Limnocylindrales bacterium | reverse complement strand
GCCGCGGCACGCCACTGCGCTCGGCCGGGGCTCGGGCTGGTCCTCGGGCTGGGCCTCGCCGTCGCTATCCATCCGAACCCAAGTGGCGCGCGAACCTATGTCGACGCGGCCCGCCGCGTGAACACGCCGTCGGCGAGATCTGACGCCCGCACCATCCATGTCTGGAGGCCGCCCACGTGGCGCACGACTCGAGCCCTCGCGATATCACGGCAGCCGAACGGATCCGCAGCGCCGGCGTGATCGTCGGGCCCGCCACGTTCATCGCATCGTGGGCGATCTCCGGCGCGCTGAAGAAGGGCTACTCCCCGGCTCGCGACCATATCAGCGATCTCGCGGCGATCGGTTCCCCGACTCGGCCACTCATGAACCTCGGATTTACGACGTTCGCCGTCGCCGTGGGTCTCGCGGCGTCGCCGCTGCGAAGCCTGATCGGCCGGCCTGGGGCGGCGCTGCTCGGCGCGAATGCCGCTCTGTCGGTCGGGATCATGCTCGCGCCACTCGGTCGGTCGCAGGGGGGCGATCGAGCGCACGCAGTCGTGGCCGGCCTGGGCTACCTCGCGCTCGCTGCCACGGGCCCATCCGCCGTGCCCGCGCTCCTGCCGGAGCATCGATCGCTGGCGGCAGCATCGATCGCCGTCGGGGCGACATCGCTGGCGTGCCTCGGCCTGTCGCTCGTTCGCCCGGAGTCCGGATTCTGGCAGCGGGCCGGGATCACGGCGACGGATGCCTGGCTCGCGGCCATCGGCGTCGTGGCGTTGCGGAGTCGCTCCCGTCGCTAGCGCTGTGCGCGCACAGCCGACTCGCCGCGGCGTGCAAAGTTGCGCGATGGATCTCCCGATCATCGGTGGCCTCGTGTCGCGCTGCTCGCCGCTGGGGTCGTCGCCTTCCAGATCGCGCTTGCGATCGGGTCGCCGTGGGGCGCGTACGCGATGGGCGGAGCGATGCCCGGACGATTCCCTCCCGCGATGCGAGTCGCAGCGCTTGTCCAGGCGGTCCTGATGGCCGTCCTCGCCCTCGGCGTCCAATCGGTGGCGGGCATCGCGTTGCCAGAGATGGCGGCCTCCGCACCTTGGGTCGGATGGTTGGCCGTCGTCGTCTCGGCCCTCGCGCTGGTCATGAACGCGATCAGCCGGAGCGCCAGGCAACGCCGCCTGTGGGTGCCTGTCGCGGCCGGGATGCTGGTCAGCAGCATGCTCGTGGCAGTCGGCACATAGGGCCAGACCGCCGGCGAGCGTCGCGCTCCGCCCTCAGTCGGTGCGATCGGACCGCGTGTGCTCGTAGTAGGCCCGGGCGTACTCCTCACGCAACCGCTCGACATCCGCCCGGGCGGACTCCCAGTCGGCCGTGTTGGGCGACATCGTGTCGAGGCGGCGCTCCGCAGCGCGCCAATCATCGAGCACGAGGTCGAGCCGGCGCGGCGGGATGATCGCGATCGGCAGGGCATCCTGGGCGTCATCGGCAGCCGCTGCCGTCGCCAGTTCGCGCTGCCGGCCGGCCCATTCCAGCACTTCGGTCGCGAGCGCCTCGACCTCTGCCGCGATGTCCGCGATGTCGTCGCTCGGCAGCGCCCGCTTGCGCTCTTCGAGGGCGTGCAAGCGCTCCACCCTGGTCAGGAGGTTGTCCGACGCCACGCGGAGTTCCTGTTCGAGCGTCAACTCGTGAGCGCCGCTCTGTGCTTCGGGAGCACTGGTGGTGTCGGGCACATCGTGCTCCGTAGTGAGTTATGGGCGAGCTAAGTGTGCCATGCGTGTGGTTGCGGTGGCATCGCAGCCACCCGACGCAGGTTGCGCCTGTCTGTCGGCGCCGTCCTTCGGGGCGTGCGCCATGACTGCCACGCATCCGTGATGCATCGGTCACGTCGTCGCCGACCGCGATCCCGTCGGGATGCCTCACCATGGGGGCATGCTGCCTGACGCGACGCACGCTAACGACCGACCGACCGCCAGCGCCTCAGACCCAGGCCCAGATGGCGCTGACGCGCCCAGCCCCGGCGATGTCGCCTGGGTCGCCGCGATCAGCGTCGTCAAGGCGACCGTCATCGCCCTGGCGATCGACGCCTTCCTGCATTCGGAGTCTCCCCGGTATCACGGCAAGGGCATGCGGGTCCGAGCCATCGGCTACGCGGGTGCGATGCTCGTGGTCCCACTGGCGTGGCGCGTCCGCGGACGCCGTGCGCCGTACCCAAAGGAGCTGGATCTGGCGGTGACCCTCCCGTTGCTCGTGGACGCCGGTGGCAACGCGATGGGGATCTATCAGCGAGCACATGTCGACGATGTCATCCATTTCGTGGACGGCGCACTCGTCGCATCCGTGGCCGGTGCTCTCGCGACCCCGCGCGTCCGGACATCGTGGGAGGCGGCCGGCGCCGCGACGACGATCGGGATCGCGGCCGCAGGCCTCTGGGAGGTCGCCGAGTGGATCGGCCTCAAGCTCGGGGCGCGGGGCATGAACCTGACCTACGAAGACACGATGACCGACCTGCTGGAGACATCGGCAGGTGCCGTGCTGGGAGGCGTCGTGACGCTGTTGCGCCATCCCACGCGCCTGCGCCGTGTCCCCGGTCGAGCGGGCGATCCGGTGGTCGACCGCCACCACGCGGGCGATGCGGACGATGCTGCCGCCACTGGACGCTGATCCAGGGCGGGCGGACCGGCCGTCGTTGCGGATCCGCTTCGTCGGACACGCCACGACCCTGCTGGAGACCGCAGGTTTCAGCGTCCTCACCGACCCGTTCCTGCGCGGCCGACTCGGACCGCTGTCCAGGCACGGTCCCCTCCCCGACCTCGATAGCCTCCGAGACCTGGACGTCGTCGTGATCTCGCACGCACATCCCGACCACTTCGATCTGGCCTCGCTCGGGGCCATCCCGGGGCGGCCGCTGGTCGTCGTCCCGCGCGGGCTGGGGACGCGCGCGCGTCGCGCGGTGAGGGGTGAGGTCGTCGAGATGGTGGAAGGTGAACAGATCCGTGTGGATGCTCATGCGATCACGGCGGTCCCCGCTCGGCATTGGGCCACACCCGGAGGTCCGCCCGTGAAACCGCTGGGCTACCTCCTGGACATCGGTTCCTCGGTCTACTTCGCCGGCGACACCGGGAGGTTTGCCGGGATGCGCGACCTCGCGGGATCGGTCGACATCGCCCTCCTTCCCGTGTGGACCTGGGGACCGCACCTTGGCCCGGGCCACCTGGGTCCGAGATCCGCCGCCGAGGCCCTGCTCGACATCCAGCCACGGGTCGCGTTGCCGATCCATTGGGGCACGCTCTACCCCACGCAGCTGCATCGGGTCTGGCGTGCTCCCCTGCACGAACCAGGCGATCGATTCGCGACGCACGCGGCGCGGGTCGCACCCGATGTCGATGTGCGGGTACTGCGCCCTGGTGACACGGTGACCCTCGACGTGCCGGGCGCCTGATCCGATCACGCCGGGATGAGGTGCACGCATGCACCGGATCCACGAAAGCCCGTCGGATTCGATAGGTTCGCCGCAAGGTCGCCGCGGTATCGTGCCGGCATGACATCCCTCGCCCGCCGCCATGGCCTGCTCGCCGCCGGTGCCGTCATCGCCCTCGTGCTGTCGGGGACCGTGCTGGCAGCATCGCCGAGGCCTTCGTCCTCCGCTGACCCAGCGGCATCAAAGCCGCCGAAGGCCCAGCCCGCCGAGACCGACGAGCAGGGCGAGACGCCGGACAAGCGCGCGAAGCCCGATAAGCCAGGCAAGGCCGCGAAGGGGCCGGAGCTGAGCGTCACCGTCACGGGAACGGTGACGACCGCCAAAGATGAGAAGGGTCGCCCGACGTTCTCGATCACCGAGGGTACGACCACGTGGGAGCTCTCCGCAGGGCCGAAGTGGTACTGGGGCGATGCCAACCCGCTGCAGGCCCACGTCGGCAAGCGGATCACCGTCGTCGGGACGCATCACGAAGGCGACAACGATCTCGACGTCGAGACGATCGACGGCACGGTCATCCGTGAAGCTGGTCGGCCGCCATGGGCGGGCGGCCCCAAGGTGCAGGGCGAGAAGCATCCGGGCTGGAAGGCCTGGAAGACGTGGAAGGCCGACGACACCGGCAAGGTTCGAGGCCACGGTCGCGAGTCCGCGCCCGGCCAGGTCGACAAGGCATCGCCCTCTCCGGCTTCCTGACGGGTCGGCCGCGCGCCCTACCGAGGGCCGCTCACCAGACGGCGCCCTCACGCCAGTCGCAGCTGATCGAGGCCCACAGATCGAGCGGCCCGATCGGGGTCGCCGGCGTCGCCAGCACCAGGATATTGCCATCCTCATCGGTCGTCCGGCGCTCGCCGGATGCCAGCCGCACGGACGATGGTCCACGCCAGGTCCGCCATCCCAGACGCTCGTAGAACGCGTGCCGCCCCGTGCCCAGAGCCCCGAGTTCGTATCGGGCGCGGATCTCGTCATCGGCGACGGTCATGATCTGGCTGCCGAACCTGCGACCGTGGAGCGACGGCTCGATGGCGACCGCTTCGACGTAGCCAGTGCGGAGCGGAACGCCGGCGATGTGCAGCTCGCGTTCGACGACCGAGGCGTGGCCGATGATCACGCCTTCAGCGTCGAGCACGACGTGGCGACCGCCCACGGCATGTGCCCAGTCGGTATCCAGGAACCGCTCCTCGGGGTCGTCGCCGAAGGCCACGTCCAGCAGCGCACGGAGGCTTGCGACCTCATCGGCACGTAGTTCAGTGCTGTCAAGGACACGGATCCGGGTCGTGCCGCGGGCCGGGCCGTCAGCCGCTGGTCGCGTCATCCCCTGTCCGCGCCCGTGTCGTCGGAGCGACGGTCCCCGCCCTGGTCCGGCGGCTGCCAGGCATAGTCGGCGTAGCGGAGCTGGCGCTGGATGAGGTCATCGAGTCGATCCTGTTCGCCACGCAACACGTCGAGTTCGTATGCGCGTTCGGCGGCGTCAGCAGATGGCGCGTCGGCGGACGCGGGCGGGTCGGCGCATTCGGGCGAAGGTGCGCCGTCGTTGCCGCCGAAGAGTCGTCGCAGGAATCCCATCGTCGGATGATGCCACGCCAACGGCGAGGACCCCTGCGGTCAGCGGCACGTCGTCGGGCGGTTCGTCAGGCGTGGAAGCGCTCCAGCGCCGCACGCTCATCCTCGACCGCGTCCCGCTCGCGACGCCCGATCGACCCCAGCGGCGTGACCTCGATGCGGCCGTCGCGCAGCGACCACGTGAGCGCCACGCGGCCGTCCACGAGCACCGTCCCGACCGAGAAGGGGTTCTTCGAGGTGAAGATCGTGGGTCGATGCTGTTCAGGAAGGATCCCGGTGCGGCGCGCGTGAACGAGCAGGCTGGCGTCCCAGTGGGGCAGGAATCGGACGGGCACGGGCGTGTCGCCGTCCGGAAGGGGTTCGCCCGGGAGATCCACCAGCGGACGACCATCCTGGTCACGGAACGAGGTGAGCGTGAGGTGCTCCCCTCCCCGCCTGGCCTCCGTCACGGAGATCCCCGCCCACCCGGCGATGTCCTTCCAGGGCGCGGGGCCGAACGCTCGCAGGTACGCCCGCACGACGTGCGTGAGACCGTCCGTCTCGGTCGCGTCCGGCGGGCCGATCCACGAGTCTGCCAGGGCGATCCGATCCGCTCGGCGATGATCCCATGTCCCGCTCGGCGGCACGCGCACGAGATCCACCCACAGGCCGAGGTTGCCAACGAAGCCCCTGCCGAGGTCACCAAGTTCCTTGACCGTTCGGGGACCGTCCGCCAAGCCAGCTCGCATCGCGCCAGCCGCCGCGACCTGCGCAGCCTCGTCCGTCAGGCCACCCACGCCTTGCGTCGTCCGCAACGCCCAGCGTCGTCGAGCGCCACGGATGCCCATCGCGTACGGCCAGAACTCGCCTGGCGAGACCATGTGGATCGTCGTGCGCAGCAGCGTCCCCTGGACGATCGAACGGTCCTCGAGCGCGCTGGTCAGGTCGTCCCGCTGGAATCGTGCGAGGCGCGTCCACAGGCCGACGTACCCCGACGGCGCGTACTGCGTCTGCAGGCCACCGATCTGCTCGACGGCATCGACCATCGAGCGGTCGGATCGCTCCAACAGGAGTTGTCGCGCGAGCAAGGCCCGATTCAGGCGGCGTTGATCGAGCGTGGGCGGGGTCGTCACAGTCGGGCGTCGCTGTCGGCCTGGGTGTCCGACCCTAGAAGAATGTCGAGCACCACGGTTCGCTCGGCGTGCGCAGCCAACGCTCGAGTTCTGCGAGGGCACCGTCCCGATGCTCGATGGCGCCTTCGGGACCGAGTGCGATTGCCGCGTCGCGCAATCGGCTGCCGCCAAGATACGCGGCGCCCAGGGCAGCGACCCCGATGGTCAGATCGGGTCGGTCGTCCGTCGTCGTACATGCCGCGCCGTCGGGCCCGACCTCCAGGGCGACCCTGGCGCGATCCTCGCCGTCGAGCACCTCGATGACCATCCGCCCCGCACCGTCGTAGGAGCGCGCGGCGAGGGCTCGTGGGATATCGAGCAGGCGCACCCACAGCGCGTCATGGAGGCCTGAGTACGTCAGTGCCCGGGCATTCGTGAGCGCCCAGGGCAGTCCATCTGTCGGCGAGCGTCGTTCGGCCACGATGCTCGTGACCCAATCCGTGGTTGCGAGGAAGCGCCACAAGCCGCGAGTCACCGGCTCGGACACGGCGTGGAGCTCATCGAGTTTGATGATGTTCGACGGCTGGTCGTCCGACCAGCGACCATCCACCGAATAGCGGGCATAGCCATCCGGCATGCCATCCCCATCGCGGTGGATGGCGATGAAGCCCTTCCACTCGTCGCCCCATCCGCTCGGGCGCAGTCCGAGGTCGAAGTCCCACGTGTGGTCGCGCCGCTGGAGCTCGCCTGGCTGTGTCAGTCGCCATGCGTCGAAGACGGAGCGCACAGCATCACGGTCGGCCTCCGTGGGCACCCCGAACTCGATGGCGTCGTCCGCCAGCGGATCGCCGTGGAATCCGGTCTGCCGCGTGGACAGCGTGAGGGTCGCCTGACGGGTTGCCAGTCCATACCCGAAGCGGCCGTAGATCGGATACTCCGACGCATACAGCGTGCTGATCGCCTCGCCACGATCGCGTGCGGCCTCGTGTTCCGCGGCGACGAAGCGACGCAGGATGCCGCGGCGCCGATGGGTCGGCAGGACGGATACCCCGGAAATGCAGGTCGCGGGGAGCTGCGCACCACCAGGAACGGTCAGTTCGGAGGCCCAGGATCGCAGGGTCCCGCACATCCGATCAGCATCGAAGGCGGCGTGGTGGCGCGTGAGGTCCCAGATCGGCCGTGCTGCCTCCGCGATCTTCGCGACGTCAGGTCGTTCCAGGAATCCATTGGCGCTGGTCCGGATGAAGCTCTCGAGCTCATCGTCCCGGATGGTCCTGATGTCGATCATCCGGGGACTCTACCCGGTCGCGCTGGCTCCCGGCTCGCCGGTATCGATAGGGTTCTCGTCGGGGTTCCGGCTCCACTCATACCAGCCCCCGTCGTAGACGCCGATGCGCTCCCAGCCGAGCAGACGCGCGTATAGCCACGCCTCGCTGGCACGCCAACCTGTTCCGCAATAGAACGCGACCTGCTTGTCGGGGGTGATCCCAGCGGCCCCCCAGGCGCGCTCGATCTCCGTGAAGGCGCGCATCGTGTTGTCGATCGTGCGGTAGTGCTGCATGTGCGAGGCGTCGCTCCCGCAGTTGCCCCACACGTCGCCCCGGATGCGGCCGGCTGGTTCGAAGAAGCCGTAGCCACTGGTGGCGCCGGTGTGCTCGCGCCACGACCGCACGCTCACGAGCACCGCGCCATCCGGGTCCGCAAGGATGCGCTTGACCTCGTCGCGATCGATCATGACCTCCGGACGCCGTGGGATCGGCGCGCCGAAGGTGGGTACGGGGATCGGATGGTGGCTCACCGTCTCGATCGTGCCGCCGCCTCGGACCCACGCGTCGTAGCCGCCATCGAGCAGCCGGACATCCTCGACACCCGCGTAGCGCAGGATCGCCAGCGCTCGAGCGGCGGCGATCTGACCCGCACGTCGACCGGGCCAGAGCTCGTTCGCCTCGCCCTCCGTGTCGCGGCCGTACAGGACCACCGGGGTCGCGACGGTGATGCCCAGCGACCGAAGCGCCTCGTCCAGTTCCGAAGGAGACCGTCGATCCCAGTCCGCCGGGTCCTCCAGGAGGTCCGTATCCAGATGGATCGCGCCAGGGATGTGGCCGGCCTCGTACTCCTCCGGTCCACCGAAATTGACGTGGCAGAGCCGGATCGGGCTGCGCGGAGCCGCCTCGGGCGACTCACCCGCGATCACGCGGCGCAGCCAATCGACGTGGACGAGCTCCTCGTACCGAGCGAGGCGGGCGATCGGGAGGCTCGAATCGGCCGCCCAGGCACCGAACCCGGGCTCCAGGACCGTGATTTCCGCGTCGGTGGTGGTTCGAAGATGGGACGCCAACCGGCCAGCCGCACCCTGTTCTGTCGCGTAGACGACCACCCGGTGGGCGTCGGGGATGCCCTTCTCGATCAGCTGGCGTTCGACCTCGGGGGGTTCCACCCGATCGAGCCACTCCACCGGGAACGCGACGGCCCCTGGGATGTGGCCGCCACGCGCCTGGCCGGGCTCGCGCCACCCGTTGAAGCAGCGCATCGGCCGCGCATCGACGATGACCGTGTCCCCGGCCGCGATTCGTCGTCGCAGGTCCCGCACATCGATGGTGGTCGTCGCCATGGTCACCCTCCGAGTGCGCACGGTACGCCACTCGACGGATCCGCGGAAGGTCTCGGCGCGGCGGGTGCGAGGTGCTCCGCGCTCGACGAGGTACGCTGACCGCATGCCGACTCGACGTTACGCGTACCGCCTGGGGGCCCGCTCGTGGCCCGTGCTCCGGCTGTTCGGCGTTGCCGGGGACGATGATGCGTGGGTCGACGTGGGCGACGATCACGTCGAGGCCCACTTCGGGTGGGCCCACGCCACGATCCCGCTGGCGGACATCACCGGGTGGCGGATCGAAGGGCCGTGGCGCTGGATCACCGCCATCGGGATCCGACGGAGCATCCGGCATGGCGACCTGACGTTCGGCGGATCGCATCGCGGCGGCGTGCGGCTCGATCTACGCACACCGGTCGCTGTGGGGCCGATGCGAGCGCCCGCGCTGTACGTGACCGTCGAGGACGTGGAGGGACTGGCCGCGGACATGTCGGCGCGCGGTATCCCCGGCGAAGACGTTCGGCGGAGTTCAGGCCGCGACGGCTGAGCGCCCGATCCCGGGCCGCAGCCTTGCCGATGGCAGGAACCCTACGCAGACGAGGAGCGACGCCGCGACACCGACCAACAGCCACAGGCTGGCGGTGAAGTCTCCGGTCATGTCCCGGGCGACGCCCAGCGCGAACGGAGCCCCCGTCCCGACAGCGGGTCGTCCTGGCAGCCGAGCGGACACGATCATCGAGGGAACAGCGCCGGCGAAGCCGGTCCCGATGCCGATGCCGAAGGTGGCAAAGAGAACCAGCAACGGATCGGGCGCAAATGAGCGAGCCGCCCTCGACCCGATGATGAGCGCCATGCACAGCGCGAACGCCGTGCGCGGGCCAAGGCGAGCCGCCAGCAACGGGCCGACGGGCGCGCCAAGGCCCATGCACAGGACGGGGATGCTGGTCAGCAGCCCGCCGACGGTCGCGGATAGCCCGAGATCGTCCCGGATCAGGGGCAACAGCGGGCCGATCGCGAGCAGCTGCGGACGCAACGCCAGTGAGGCAAGGCACAGGCCCGCGACGACCATCAGCGGCAATGGCGGCGTCGCAGGAGCGGCAGGGCGCGACATCCCCGCCACCGTAGCAGGACCGCCCTTGACGTCGTCAGGCCACCTCGGCGACGGGAGCCACGATGATGGTCAGCACGCCCACGTGATGGTCCCGGCGATGTCGATCGGGTCGCCGAGATCGCCGAGTTCGCCCTCGCGCTGGCTGGGCTCCAGCCCGCTAAAGGTCAGCGTGCCATCACGTGCGGTCCCCTGAAGACTGACGGTGGAAGTCTCGGTTGCGGCCATGTGTGCTTCAGCCCGCCCGTCGACGACGTACGAGACCCAGACGAGCAGTTTGATACCGTCGCTCCGGGGTGTCCGCGTCTCCCGCCAACGGTCGCCGACGCGGACGCTGATGCCGACGAATTCGCGGCCGTCGACGTTTGCCGGCATCGAGGGGTCATCCGCTGCGAGCTGGAGGCGCAGGTTCGGGTCGCCACTGACCTGGAACTGACCATCGGCATCGAACGAGCAGGAGGCGCTGGCCGTCGCCGTCCCGACGGTCGGGCTGTCGGTCGTCACGGTGATCGTGCCCTCGGCGTAATTCAGATCTGGCCGGGACGGCCCCAGAATCTGTCCGAGCACGATCCCCAGACCGAGGGCCAGCACGACCTGGCCAACCTGGCGCGAGCGGCGGGCCCGGACGATGAGCATCAGCGCGCCGATGACCACCAGCGGGATCGCGACGAGCGTCGCCATGATCGCGCTCATCGGGTGCCAGTTGTACCAGTCCCAGACGGCTCCGGCGACCGCGCCGGCCCCAACAACGAGGCCCAGGACGAGCCACCGGCCCCAGCGCGCCATCACAGCGCCGCCCCGAAATCCATGTCCAGGCGGATCGCGCCATTGAAGCCGACGAGTCCGCCGACAAGGAGCAGGATACGTGCGATCGACCGCTCCGTTGGCGTGGCGGTCGCGCTCGCGCGCTCAGAAGTGAGTGTCAGAGCCACGCAGATGATCGCCACGAGGCCGCCGAGGAGCGCCCCTGCGACGAGCATGCCGAGGACGCCGCCGGTGACTGCCAGGATGCGGGCGGTGCGCTGCACAGCCGGGACATGGGTCCCAGCCCGGCGGTCGGCGTCATCGGCGGCGATGACCAGACCGGTGAGGATGGCGAATGCCCACGCCAAACCGGTCACTGGCGCGACCAGGGCCATCGCGATGGCGATGATGCCGTGAAAACCAAGGCGGAACGGTGTGCTCGTGTGGTCCATGGTCGACATCTCGGGCTCACTCCCTGCGGCGTTGCGCTTGATACCGACCACAATGCGCGTCCGCCCCTGCGGTCCGACTGCGGTCCTCGCTCATCCGGTCGCGCCAAGGCGAGCGAGGCCGGCACTGCCCGGACCGGCGCCGTCCGGCGCCACCCGCAACGCCTCGCGATAGGCTTCAATGGCGGCCATCCGATCGCCACCTGCCTCATACGCCTCGCCGAGGGTCACGAGCAGGTCGGCGTGGGCCAGTCGGAGTGCATCACGGCGTTCCTCGACCTCGGCCGAGTCGCCGTAGAAGGGACAGTCGTCCAGGTACGCACCGCGGACAAGGGCGCGTGCCTCCTCCAGCAGCTGCACCCGCGTCGCGGGCTCGATTCCGGCCGCCCGGGCGGCGGCCAGGCACTCACCGAAGGCGGCCATATCGGACCACGCGATGAACGCCAGATCGAGCCGATAGCGGTCGTTGGCGAAGCGGATCGCCGTACTTGTCCGTCCCCCACCCCGTGGATCCACGGTCCGTCGCAGGCCGACCATCGTGCGGTGAAAGGCGAGATCTGCGCGCTCGAGGTCCGTGTCAGGCCAGACCAGCTCCAACACCTCATCCTTGGCCACGCCCCGTTCACCACGATCGAACAGGAACGCGAACAGCGCCTGGGCCTGGCGTGACCCCGCCTTGTCGCCGCCCCAGCGCGTGATGGGCTGTCCGTCGCGCTCGACGCGCATCGGCCCCAGGGCGTGGACGACGAGGCCGATCGGCGCGTCGTCATGGGCGACCAGCGCCGCGTGGAGAGCCGTGGCCTGCTGCTCGACCGCGGCGCGCTCCTGGGCGAGTTCCACGAGCGAGTCGGCCTGGGCGGCCTCTGCCTGGCCGGTCCGCAGCGCCGCGGCCACGTAGGCGGCCGACAGGCGCACCAGCTCCTCGTCGTGCGGCCGGAGCGGGGTCCCGCCGGTTCGCTGGCCGACGCGCAGCTCGCCGAGGACGGCCCCATCGGCGACGAGTGGGACGGGCAGCATGGCCGTCCGTGCTGCGCCGGCGCCGTGTGTGGCGATGGTCGTACCATCCGGGCGGACGACGGCCAGCCCGTCGACCTCGATGGCTTCGGCCAGGCGAGCCAGGGCCGGGCCGACGCCCGCCTCGGCCGGCCGAACGAGTTGGCCGGGTGCGCCGATCGCGCGGAGCACGCGATCCCGGGCGGCACTCGTCGCGCCGCCTCCCCGCAGGCGGTCGCGGATGAACCCTGCGACGGGTTCGTACACGGCGGCGGCGACGACGAGGGCCAGTGCCGTGAACAGGGGCAGGTCGACCCCGGTCGCCGCCTGCGACGCGGTCTCGACAGCGAACAGCCCGACGATGACAGCGAACAGCACCAGGCCACCAAGGATCGACGTCGCGAAGGCACGGCCGGCGACCGCAGGCCCGAAGAAGATCCCAGCCGAGAAGACGGCGTACGTGGCCAGCACGATGGCCAGGGTCACGAATGACACCCCGATCCACGCGTCAGCGTCGCCGATGCCCGGCAGGAAGCGCAGGCTGGCCCCGAACCCTCCGGCCACGATCGTGATCAAGCTCGCCCGCACCTGCCGTCGGCGCGAAGCTACCGGGCTCGGCTCTCCGCGAGGCGCGCAGTAGCCACGCGGCGCCAAGGATGAGCGAGACCAGGCGGACGGCCACCCAGGAGAGGCCGAACACGGCGCCTGGGATCGGCCCTAGTGCGAGTTGAGGCGGCGCCAGGCCGATCGGCGCGCCCGGATCGATGACGCCGGGCAGGGCGAACGCGAGGTTCGCGGCGTACACGGCGCCGATGACTGCGGCCTGGCGGCGCGATGGCAGGCCCTCGGTCGCGATCGACAGCGAGAAGTGGGCCGTGCCGGCGATGGCCAGGGCGGCCATCAGCTCCTCGATCGCGTGTGCGATCCGGCGAGCCTCGTCCTCCGTCGGTAGCCGCTGCACGATGACGCTCGTACTCCACGCGGCGAGCGCCAGGGCGAGCAGGGCGAAGACGCGATTCGACGGGGACCCAGCTGAGCGCGTCGCGACGGTGAGCCCGAGCCACAGGCCGAGGACGGCCGTCAGGCTGTGGGCCGCCACCTCGAGTTGCGCGGACAGGACCATCGACGACTCCTGCTTCCCCAAGCGGTGGCGCGACGGTACTGCATCAGGAGCCCGGCGGGAAGGCCCGTCGGGAGCACCAGCCGATCAGGTCGATCAGGCCGGCGGTCGTCGAGGTGCGGTCTCCAGCAGGGTCGATGGCGCGCCATGGACGGCAGGGATCACCCCGAGGCGCCCGGCCTGGTAATCGGCCACGGCCTGCAGCACCTCTTCGCGGGTGTTCATGACGAACGGTCCCATCCAGGCGACCGTCTCCCGGATCGGCCGGCCACCGAGGATGAGCACGTCGATGTTCGGGCTGCGGCTCTCCTGGGCGAGGTCCGCGCCGATCGTGATCGCGTCACCGGGCCCGAAGACCGTCAACTGCCCCGTGCCGACGGGCCGCGCCTCGGCGCCGACCGTGGCCCGACCCGCCATGACGTAGGCCAGGGCGTTGTAGTCGGACCGCCACGGCAGGACCACCCGGGCGCCGGGGCTGAGCGTCGCGTGCACCAGGGTCATCGGGCTGTACGTTGACCCCGGGCCCGCATGACCGGCGACATCGCCCGCGATGACGCGGATCAGCGCGCCCCCGTCCGGCGTCGAAGCCAGGGCGACCTCGCTGGCCCTGATGTCCTGATAGCGCGGCGGCGACCACTTCTGGGCGGCCGGCAGGTTCACCCACAGCTGGAACCCGTGGAACAGACCACCGCTCTGCACCAGGGCTTCCGGCGGCTTCTCGATGTGGAGGATGCCGGCGCCCGCCGTCATCCACTGGGTGTCGCCGTTCGTGATGAGCCCGCCACCACCATTCGAATCCTGGTGCTCGAAGGTGCCGTCGATCATGTAG
>JBKJHI010000043.1:0-8042 GCA_046599085.1 Candidatus Limnocylindrales bacterium | reverse complement strand
GGGCGAGGACGTCCCGGGTCAGTTGCTTGGCCTCCTCGACGTTCGGCTGGTCGAACGGGTCGATGCCCAGGCAGCCGGCGACTTTGCCGCGATCGAATCGCACGACCTGCCGATCCTGCGGGTCCATCTCGGCGCCGACGTGGATGCCGGCCTTGTCGCACTGGAGCGGGCCATCCGCGCCGCGCTCGCCGTGAAGCCATCCGCTGGCGACGCCACTACCAACAGCACAGCGACCTCGGAGGGTTGACGGAGATGCGCATCGGCTTCATCGGACTCGGGCGGATGGGGGCCAACATGGTCCGCCGGCTCGTGCAGGACGGCCACGAAGTCGTCATCTACAACCGCACTCCGGAGAAGACGACGGAGCTCGCCGCCGAGCTCGAGGGAGCGAAGGCCGCCCTCTCCATCGCCGATCTCGTCGAGCAGCTCGAGGCCCCGCGCGCCGTCTGGATCATGGTCCCCGCCGGTGACGCCACCGAAGCGCAGATCGTCGAACTGCGCGAGCACCTCCAGCCGGGTGACACCATCATCGATGGCGGCAACACCAACTTCCACGACGATGTGCGCCGTCATGGCGAGCTCAAGGAGCACGGCATCCAGTACGTCGACGCGGGCACGTCCGGCGGGGTCTGGGGTCTGCAGGTCGGCTACTGCCTGATGGTCGGTGGCGATCCAGAGGCGGTCACGCCGCTCGAGCCGGTGTTCACGACCCTCGCCCCCAAGGGCGGCTACCTCCACGTCGGCGGGCCGGGTGCCGGCCACTACGTGAAGATGGTCCACAACGGCATCGAGTACGGCCTGATGCAGGCCTACGCCGAGGGCTTTGAGATCCTGCATGCCAGCGACTACCCGCTGGACCTCGCCGGGATCTCCGAGCTGTGGATGCAGGGCTCCGTCGTCCGCTCGTGGCTGCTGGAGCTCGCCGGTCGCGCGTTCCGGGCCAACGGCCAGGATCTCGACAATCTGAAGGGCTACGTGTCCGACTCAGGTGAGGGCCGCTGGACGGTCCAGGAAGCGATCGACAAGGACGTGCCCGCCCCGATCATCACACTCTCACTGCTGACCCGGTTCCGCTCCCGCCAGGACGACACCTACGGCGGCAAGGTCCTCGCGGCCCTGCGCAACGAATTCGGCGGTCACGCCGTGAAGACGGACTAGGCGCCCGATGCCGGCGGCTCCCGTGGCGCGTCCGAAGGATGCGCCACGGACGATGAAGGAAGCGCGCGAGGCCCGGGTCTCCAAGCGCGCCTCACGGGCCAAGGCCGTCGAGAACGTCCTGCGCGAAGGCCTCCGCCTGGAGAAGGTGCCCGACCCGTCGGTGCTGGTGCTGTTCGGGGCGACCGGCGACCTGGCCCATCGCAAGGTGATCCCAGCGCTCTACCACCTGTGGCGGACGAACCTGCTGCCGCACGAATTCGTGCTCCTCGCGATCGGTCGTCGTGAATACGACGACGCGGGTTTCCGGGCGGAGATCCTCGCCTCGCTCGAGCAATTCAGCCGCATCCTGCCGCTCGATGCGGAGGCGTGGACGTCGTTCAGCGAGCGGGTCCGTTATCACCGCCTGGACTTCGCCGACGCGTCCGGGTTCGACGCCCTGGCGACCCGTCTCGACGAGCTCGACGAGTCGGAGGGCACGCGCGGCAATCGGCTCTTCTACCTCGCCACACAGCCGTCCCAGTTCGCCGAGATCGTCGGCCAGCTCGGGCGCGTCGGGCTCGATCACGAGCGCCATGACGGTGGCTGGCGACGAGTCGTCATCGAGAAGCCGTTCGGGCGGGATCTCGATTCCGCGAAGCGCCTCAATCGCGAGGTCAGCAAGGTCTTCCGCGAGTCGCAGGTCTATCGCATCGACCACTACCTGGGCAAGGAGACCGTCCGCAACCTGCTGGTCTTCCGCTTCGGCAACGGCATCTTCGAGCCGCTCTGGAACCGGCGCTACGTCGACCACGTGCAGATCACGGTCGCCGAATCGATCGGGATCGAGAGCCGCGGCGCGTTCTACGAGGAGACCGGCGCATCGCGCGACTTCCTGCAGAATCATCTGCTCCAACTGGTCAGCCTCGTCGCGATGGAGCCGCCGGCAACGTTCGAGGCGGATGCGCTGCGCGACGAGAAGGTCAAGGTCCTGCGCGCCATCGGCACGAATCCGCCGGATCCGGCAACGGACGTCGTGCGCGGCCAGTACGGGCCCGGTTGGGTCGCCGCGGAACAAGTCGCGGGCTACCGGGAGGAGCCCGAAGTCGACCCTGCCTCGGAGACGGAGACGTTCGTTGCGGCGAAGCTGTCGATCGATGACTGGCGCTGGTCCGGCGTCCCGTTCTACGTCCGTACCGGGAAGCGCCTGCCCAAGCGCGCCACCGAGATCGCCATCCAGTTCCGGGCCGTGCCGCACCGCTTGTTCCAGGATGTCGCCACGGATCCGGAGGCGAACCTGCTGGCGATCCGCATCCAACCCGACGAGGGGATCATGCTGCGCTTCGGCGCCAAAGTCCCCGGACTCGGGCTGAACGTTCGACAGGTGACGATGGACTTCACGTACGGCTCGTCGTTCAACGTGGACTCGCCGGACGCCTACGAGACCCTCATCCTCGACGCCCTGCAGGGCGATGCCTCGCTGTTCACGCGCGCCGACGAGGTCGAGGAGGCGTGGAGCATCGTCGACCCGATCATCGACGGGTGGGCAGCCGCCCCGGCGCCCGACCTCCCGAACTATGACGCAGGGACGTGGGGGCCACCGGAAGCCGACGCGCTGCTGGCCCGCGAGGGTCGCCGCTGGCGTCGGATCTGAGCGGCCACGGCCGCGTGCGATGACGATCTCCACCGCCCCAGCCATCGCGCTCAACGAGCCGGTCCTGCGCTGGTCGGCCCGAGCGCACAGCATCGCCCAGATCGAGACCGAGCTGGCCCGGATCTGGGCCAACCAGGATCTGACCGTGGAAGATGTCCGGGGCGACGGCGAGCCGGGGCGCCACATCCCGGCCCGGACCAGCGTGATGAACCTGGTGGTCATCGCTCGCCGGCCCGAGATCGCCGAGCGTGCCGCAGCCACCATCCAGGCCCTGACCGGCCGGCACCCGTCGAGGACGATCGTGGTCCAATCGGCCGACCCGGACGGGCCGTCCTGGGTCGAGGCGCAGGTCGAGGCTCACTGCGTCCTCCCCCGCTCCGACGCTCCCGAGATCTGCGCCGAGACGATCCAGCTGACGGCCGGTGGCGAAGCGGGTCGCCACCTGTCCGCGATCGTCACGCCGCTCATCGTCCACGACCTGCCGACGACGATCTGGTGGCCGGGCGAGCCGCCGTTTGCCTCCGGCACGGCGAAGGACCTGCTCGCCGCGGCGGACCGACTCCTGGTCGATGGGTCCTCCTGGAGCGGGGACGGCCTCGCTCGATTGCGCGAGATGGCGTCCATGCTCGGCACGTCCAGGCTGGCGGTCAGCGACTTCGCGCTCGTCCGCCAATCGCGCTGGCGAGAGGCCATCGCCTCGATCTTCGACGACCCGGATTTCACCCCGTTCCTGCGCTCGATCCGGCGCATCGCGGTCACGTACGCCACGCACGATGAGGACGGGGCACCCGGGTCCACCAACATCGTGAAGCCGGTCTACCACGTCGCGTGGCTGGCATCGCGCCTGGGGTTGCACGTGGTCAAGCCACTGGCCGCGATGTCGGGGCCGGCATCGGCATCCGCGGCGCCCTCGCGCGGACGGCTGGCCCAGGGCGCGCGACCGGTGATCGGACGCGGTGCGACGGCGACCCTGTCCGACGGGCGAAGCGAGGTGGCGGTCGTCGTCCGCCCGGTCGTCTCGTCGCTGCCCGCCGGCACGACCCTGCGCGTGGAACTCCTCGCCGAGCGACGTGGGTCCGAACTTCGAGCCGACGTGACGGCCGAGGCCGAGTCCGTCCACGTCCATGTCTGGTGGGACGGCGTGGAGGCCCTCGATCGACGCTTCCATGCCGCACGCCGCACCGACGTCGACCTGCTGGCCGAGGCGATCGAGACGGGTTACCGCGATCGGGTCACGACCGGGACACTCGTCGCCGCGGCGGCGCTCGTCGGGCCTGGCGACCCAGAGAGCGCCTCGTGACGCCCCAGCGGCCACTGGGCTCCCCACGTGTCGAGATCGTGGCCGACCCGGCCCGCGCCGCCGAACGTGGCGCTGCGCACATCGCCGCGGCCCTCGCGGCGGCAGTCGCCGAACGGGGCGTCGCGCACTGGGCGACGACCGGCGGCTCCGCGGCGCCGGACATCTATCGCGCACTCGCCGCCGACCCGTACCGCGATCTCGTGCCGTGGCCGGACGTGCACGTCTGGTGGGGCGACGACCGGTTCGTGCCGCGCGACCACCCGCTGTCCAACGTCAAGCCGTTCGACGACCTGTTGCGCAGCGACGTGGCGATCGCCGGCGCGAACATCCATCCCATCCGGATGACGGAGGCGATCGCGGCTGATCGCGACCCAGCGTGGGCGGCCGACGCCTTCACCCAGGATCTGCATGAGGCGGGCCTCGAGGCCGCCGACGACTTGCCCGTGCTCGACCTCGTCGTGCTCGGTGTCGGTGGCGATGGGCACGTGCTGTCGATCTTCCCGGGTTCGGCCGCGTTCGACGCGCCGGTCGATCGCTGGGGTCTGGCCATCCCGGCGCCCAGCCATATCGAGCCCCACGTCGAGCGAGTGTCGTTGCACCCGGGAGTCATCGCCGCGGCCCGGGGTGTGCTCGTGGTCGCCACGGGGGCGGGAAAGGCGGAGGTCCTCGCCAGGGTCTTCGGGCCGGACCGTGACCCGCGCCGTCTGCCCGCTCAGCTCACCCTGCACGAGCGCTGCACATGGATCCTGGACGACGCTGCGGCGGCCCAGCTGCCGCGATGACGGACGTGTCCGGCGTGGCCGCAGCGGCGGCCGAAGGGCACCAGCCCGACGTTCGCTACGCCTGGCGGCCCGAGCCGCAGTCATGAGCTCCGCCGCCGACCCGGCCCTGGCCGTCGTAGCGCCCGACGGCACCGCCATCGCCGTCATGCGCTCGGGGCAAGCAGGGGCGCAGCCGCTCGTGCTGGTCCACGGCGCGGCCGCAGACCACACCACGTTCCGGGTCCTCGGCCCGCTGCTCGCCCCTCACCACGAGCTGTTCGCGGTCGATCGTCGCGGCCGCGGTGCGTCCGGCGACACCCTCCCCTACGCCATCGATCGCGAGTTCGAGGACATCGCGGCCGTCGCCGAGGCCGTGGCCATCAGTACGGCCCGCCCGACGGTCGACGTGTTCGGGCACTCGTACGGCGGGCGGTGTGCGCTGGGCGCCGCCCTGTTGACGACGACCATCCGGCGGGTCATCTCGTATGAGGGCGCCCCGACACCGCCCGGCGAGCGCTACGGCGACGCCGCCCTGGCCGATGAGCTCGCTGCGCTCGCCGAGGCGGGCGCGAATGAGCGGCTGCTGGAGCGCTTCATGGCCGAGGTCGTGGGCATGTCGGCGGGCGACCTTGACCTCTACCGCGCCGATCCGGTCTGGCCGCGCCGGGTCGCCGCCGCACCGACGATCGCCCGGGAGCTGCGTGTGGAATCCGGCGACGAGGCTGGGCTGGAACGCCTCGGCGCCGTCCGGCAGCCTGTCCTCCAGCTCCTCGGGTCCGACAGCCTGCCCGCCTTCGCCAGCGCGACGCAGGCCCTCGAAAAGCGGCTGGTCGATGGTCGCATCGTTGTGATCGACGGTGCCCGGCACGCCGCCCATCACACGCATCCCGATGCGGTCGTCGCCGCGCTCCAGGCATTCCTGCACCACGACGTGTGATACTCGCCGCATGTTGGATATGGGAATCATCGGCTGGATCGTCGTCGGCCTGATCGCCGGCGCCGTCTCGGGCGCGATGCTCGGCGGACGGACGGCGCGCGGTTGCCTCCCGAACATCCTCGTCGGCATCCTGGGCGGAATCCTCGGCGGCTTCCTCGCCGCCCAGATGGGCTTCACGGAGATCAACGGCTTCATCGCCGCGCTCGTGGTGGCGGTCCTTGGATCCCTGGTCGTGCGGCTCGTGCTCAACGCGATGGAGCGCTGACCGCCCGCTGACCGGGGTGACCCACGCTGCGAGGGGGCACCGACGGGGCTACCCTAGGCGTTGCCATGACAAAGACGACTGATACCGCCCCGTCGCCCGACGCCCCGTCGCCCGCCACCGACCAGGCGTCGCGGCCCTACTCCCCCGGCCTCGAAGGCGTCATCGCCGGCGAGACCAGCCTCTCGTACATCGATGGAGCGGAGGGCCGTCTGCTCTACCGGGGATACCGCATCGGCGACCTCGTCGCGCGCGGCACGTATCCGGCGATCACCAACCTGCTGTGGACCGGCGAGTGGAATCCCAAGGCGCGGCTCGCGACCGGACCTGTCCCAACGGCCGTGATGACGATCCTGCGTGCGCTACCTGCTGAGACGAAGCCGATGGACGCACTGCGCACCGCCGTCAGCGCGTGGGGCGCGACGCAGGACCTGCCCTGGCCGCCGACGGCCGAGCAGGCGCAGGCGCTGACCGCCTTCTCGCCATCGGCTCTGGCGGCCTTCGTCCGACTCCGTGCCGGCGAGGAGCCGGTCGATCCGGATCCTGCACTCGACCTCGTCGAAGGGTTCCTGTACCAGCTCACCGGGGAGCGACCCGATCCAGGGACAGCTCGTGCGCTCGACGCCTACTTCATCGTCGGGGCCGAGCACGGGTTCAATGCCTCGACGTTCACGGCGCGGGTCATCACGTCCACGCGCTCCGACATCGCGTCGGCCGTGGTCGGGGCCATCGGGACGATGAAGGGGCCGCTCCACGGTGGCGCGCCCTCGGAGGTCGTCGACCAGCTGTCACAGGTCGGCTCGCCCGATCACGCCGAAACGTGGCTGCGCGAGACGCTCGATCGTGGTGAACGGCTGATGGGCTTCGGTCACCGCGTCTACCGGGCCTACGACCCGCGTGCGGCCGCCCTGCGCACCGTCGCCGAGGGCATGGAGCACAAGCCGTCCTGGCTGCAGCTCGCCATCGAGGTCGAGGACGTGGCCCTGCGCGTCCTGGCCGAGAAGCACCCGGACCGTCCGCTCAAGACGAACGTCGAGTTCTACGCGGCCCCGGTGCTGATGGGTGTCGGCCTGTCGCCGGACCTCTTCCCGGCCACGTTCTCGCTGGCGCGTCATGCAGGCTGGACCGCGCACGCGCTGGAGCAGGGCGCCAACAACCGACTCATCCGCCCCGACGTCAACTACGTCGGCCCCGCGGAGCGCGATCTCCCGTCGTAGGTCCGGGCCGCGCGGGTCGGGCGCGCTCTCGCCGGCATCCGGGGCGCGGCCTTCCCGGCCTTCCCGGCTCGGCCTAACCGTCTCGGCCCCGTCTCGGCCCCGTCTCGGCCCTGTTACGGCCCTGTTACGGCCCCGTCACGCCAGAATTGCGGCATAGGACGCACATTCGGGGCATCGGCGTGCGCCAGACGCACGCAACGGACGATCGGCACCCAGATCCGGGCCTTCGCGTGCGTCAGATGGCGCAGATCCTGCACGCGTGCATCTGGACCGAGGCATGGCGGGTCGAGATGCGGCACTCGATGCCGCATGAACGACATCGTCGCGGCAGCGTGGGCGCCTGGGTTTGCTGTTGCGTGCGTCTGATGCCCCATGTGTCGGGCGGCGCGGAACCACGTGGCGGGGCTGCGGCGCGCTGTCGCCGCGCCGAGGGCCCAGCGCCCATCAGCGAGGTGATGCCGGCGCAGCCCCGCGCATCGCGGTCGCCTCGCCCCCACCGGCCCGCGCCCGCGCGGCGATGTGGTCGACGACGTAGGCCGCGTCACGCCCCGCGCCGACGATGAGCATCGATGAGAACGAGTAGGTGAACGGCAGGCCCAGGATGGACAGGCCGGGTGCCGGCGTGATGCCGCGACGCTCGTTGGGCCAGCCGTCGTCGCCGGCGATGCCCGGGACCGTGAGCCACCCGAAGTCCGGCCGGTACCCGGTCGACCACACGATGTTCGCGACGTCGAGGACCTGGCCATCGGCGAGTTCGGGCTTGCCGTCGCGGACCCC
>JBKJHI010000277.1:0-8304 GCA_046599085.1 Candidatus Limnocylindrales bacterium | reverse complement strand
TGGCCGTGACCAGGCGCCGGTCGGCCTCAACGGCGCCGATAGCGCCTCGCGATGAGCCAGTACGGCGCAATCGAACCGAGGGCAGCCGACAGCGACGGCCACGATCCATCGCGACCTTCCAGCGCGAGCAGTGCGTCGGCCTTCGCGGCATCCGCGGGCCTGGCGTCGACGATGGCGGCATCGATGCTCACGCGACCGGGCTCAGCGGCACCGAGCGATCCGACCAGCTCCGCCGGAGGTCCCTCGGCGCCGTACTCGGCGCGGACTTCTGCCTCGGAGCGCCACGTCGGTTGACGCAGCAGGATGGCCCGCCATGCATCGGCGATGGCCGGCCCCACCTGGGCGACATCCTCGCCGCGCGCCCAGCGAGCGGCCTGGTGCAGCAGCGCGTACTCGTCGAGGTCGGCGTAGTCGGCGAGACGGTCGATCGGCGATCCCGCTCCGAAGATGGCCCGCACGGACGGCCCGAAGACCTCTGCCAGGTCCAGGTCGATGGCTCGCACCGTGCGGTGGAAGTAGACCTGCTGGTACATGAACCGGCGTGCGGTCAGGAACATCTCCAGCGCCCCGAGCCCGGGTTCGTACAGAGTCAGGCCACGCTCCGAGACGTACACGTAGCGGCGCAACCGCTCGACGTCCACGGGCCCCGCGGCCACGCCGGTGAGGTACGCGTCACGCCGGACGTAGTCGAGGTTGTCGACGGTGAACACACCGGACAGCAGCGGGGCGAGCCAGCGGACCCAGCGCGGCATCGTGTCGTCGGCCAGCGCCGGCTTGGCGATGAGGAAGGCGACCCAGCGCGGATCGATCGATTCGCCGTCGGCGAACGCATCGCGCTCGGGCGTCGCGCCCGGAGCTCGACGCAGACCGCGCAGCATCGGACCAAGTTCGTCCTGGATGATCCGCTGACTGATGTCCTCGTGGCTGAGCCGCTTGCCCGAGCCGCGGCGAGGATCCGGGGGCGCCTCGAAATCGGCCAGGACGTGGTCGTCGAAGAAGTGCGCGAACGGGCCATGGCCCACGTCGTGGAGCAACCCGGCCATGCGCAGCGTCTCGACGACCAGGCCCTCCGAGGGCACGGCGGCCGTGGGCTCCGTCGCGCTGAGCGCCGAGCGGAGGCTCGGGTACAGCGACCGGGCCCAGATGCCCGCCTCGTGCATGACACCCAGGCCATGGGTGAAGCGCGAGTGTTCCGCGGTCGGGAAGACCCAGCGGGCGCTCTGGAGCTGGCTGATCCGTCGGAGTCGCTGGAGCCAGGCCGTGTCCAGGATCTCCTGCTCGGCGAGATCCTCGTCCGGCAGGCCGATCGCACCGGCCGCCGCCGGCGTCAGCCGCTTGGTGAGCTCGATGTACCCATGGATCGGGTCGCTGATGAGGTTGACGGCCTCGAACGGGTGACGGGTCAGGGAACCCAGATCCTCTTCTCGACGGTCCATGGCCCCACATTGCCACGACGGTCGGTCGCTCGCACGCGCAACCCGTAGGTTCGGCGGCTGACGCGGTCCGTGAGGGTCAGCGAGCGGGAGGTCGTGTCGTTGCGCAGCGTTCTCCACGAGCCGCTCCCGATGCGGTACTGGACATCGAAGTCGCGCAGGCCGGCGGTGTGCGTCTGGAGCACCGGGTCGTAGCCCGTCCACGTCCACGTGATGGCGTCGCCGTCGCGCGAGGCGCCGGTGATGCTCGCGCGAGCCGTGGTGTGGTCGGGTGACTCGCTGAACACGACCGAGGCAAAGGTCCGGCCGTTGGACGATCGATAGGCGAGCCCCACGCCGATGTAGTTGAACGATGAGCTGAGGATCAGATCGCGGTGCGATGGACTGGCCATCCACATCGACTGGATGTTCTGGGCCGCCTGCGATCCCCACGGGTACGTGGTCGTCGCGACGTTCTCGCCGTAGCGATACCACGAGACCTTGTACCAGGCGAGCTGCGCGGCCAGGTTCCCGCCGATGGTGTGGTTCATCGTGTTCGCGTCGCGCATGCGGGTCGCGCGGAGGCCCGCGATGGCGGTCAGGTCGTTGTCCGTGCGCAGGGCCTTCAGGCCGGCGTTCGCCCGCGTCGCGTTGATCATGCTGGTGAGGGTCACCTCGAGCGAAGAGGGGGTCACCGCAAAAGTGCGTCCAGGGCTGGCCATCCCGGCCAGGGTCGCCAGCATGACGGCGATCAGGAGAAGTGGCAGGCGGCGTGAAGCAGCCAGCGGCTGGGGGGCCATGGGCATCGGGGACCTCGGCGTGTGGGGGGCCACGTCGGCGTTCCTACCCTACCCCAGGATGGGCGGATAGGTGGGGTGCGGGTCGTTCAGGGGTGGTCGGTTCGGTGCCCCGGCGCACCGGAATCTGGCCCGTACTGGTCTGCCGCCCGGCGGAGTGTGCCCGCCACGTCGTCGCGCAGCGCTGCCGGCTCGAGCACCGCCACGGTGTCTCCCCACGACAGGATCCACAGGCGGATCTCGATGGTGCCGCTGACGGTCGCTCGCCAGGTCAGGCCCCCGTCGGGGTCGTGCGTGACCCGCTGGTCGGGATGCCAGGTCGTCTCCGCGACCCGGGTGGCGACCGTCGGATCGAAGCGCAGCGCGATCTCCGTCCGGGGCTGGTCCGCGATGATGTCCCAGGCGCTGCGGAGCGCCTGCTCGATGGCGCCCGCTTCCGGCGGATCGAACGTCCGCGGGGTCAGGCTCACCGAGCGGATGCGCTCGATCTTGAAGGTGCGGAGCCCGCCACGGGTCTCGTCCCAGCCGATCAGGTACAGGGCGTGGGTCTGCAGCGATGGTTCGATCAGATACGGCCGGACGACCGCCTCGCGCGCCGCAGCCTCGCTCGTGTACCGGGCCGGGTCGTAGGTGAGGGTCACGACCCGCCGCTCCGCCCAGGCCCGGGTCAGGCGGTGGACCCGTTCGCTGAACGCCTCGTCCTGGGCATGCTGCGACAGGATGTCGAGTGTGCGCTCGACATGCTCGGCCAGCGGACGAGGCAGGACCGCCTCCAGCTTCTCGAATGCCGCGGCCAGGTCGGGGTCGTATTTGTCCGCATAGCGGACCATCAGGCGGGCCGACAGGACGACGGCCATCGCCTCGTCCAGGGTCAGCTTCAGCGGGGGCAGGAATGCATCGCTGACGACGCCCCACCGGCCGCCCTCCGACCACGTGGCGACGCCGACCTCGTCCTCGAGGGCACGGAGGTCCCGATAGATCGTGCGCGTTGCGACGCCGACCCGGCGCGCGACATCGGCCGGCCGGATCCCGTCGGGGTGGCCGCGCAGGACGGCCACGACGCGCAGCATCCGCGCCAGTCGGTCCCGCTTCTCGAAGCGGCGTCCGCCCGTCTCGGGATCGGCGCCATCACTGGACTCCTCGTCCGTCGACCAGTCGTCATCCGTCGCGTCGCCGGCATCGTCCGGTTCGAGGTCGTCGAGCGGATCGAGGTCGATGCTGTCGTCGGTCATGGCAGCGGAGGATAGATGACGACGCTCTGACCCCGTTGGGTGGCCGTCAAGCGGATCGTGATGGTGCCCTGGAGCGCGTCCGGCTCGAGGTCGATCGCCTCGCCGTTGATGCTGCCGACAAGCTGGCCCAGCTGGCCATCGAGGAAGACCCAGTGATCGAGCTGGCCGCGCCAGCGGGAGACATCGGCGTCGCCGACCAGGAGGCGGACCTGCGGGAACGCGGCGACGAAGGCGTCACCATCGATGGAAACCCGGCAGCGACGCGCCCGCGCGCCCTCGAGGACCTCCTCGCCGCGATCCTCCGCCGTCGCCAGGTACGCGTCGCTCAGGACCGTCGCGGCCGCCCACCGGTCGAGGGAGCCATCCGCCACGAGGGTCGGACCCGTCGGTCGCCAGTCCGCGTCCGGAGTGCGCACGAATGCACGACCGTCCGCCCATGCCTCGCCGTGCAGGCCGAGCTCGCGTCCGCTCGCGACGTACGCCAGCCAGCGGAACTCGTCTCCGGCGCGCAGGCCGGTCACGTCGACCGAGCCGAGCCGTCGTCGATCCACCTCGCCCTCGATCTTCAGCGAGATGCGCGCCGTGGAGCCGATCGAGACCGGCGTCGTGCAGCTCGCGAGGTCGCCGCCGCCCACAGGCCCGAAGCGCGAGGCACGGGCGGTCCCCCCGCCGTCCCGGATGGCGACCTCGTTCGCGATCGCGGCAGCCGCAAAGGAGCCCCCGACAGCCAGCGTCATGACCACCCCGAGCACCGCCCCGATCCCGAATCGGCGGCGGCGCAGTGCCGCATCGCCGGAGCGGTTGCGCGCGATACCGAAACCCGCGAACAGGGACGTGCCCACGAGCGCCAGGACCCACGGATAGGCCGCCTCGACGGACGGCATGAGGGTCTGTGAGCCAAGAGCCAGGATCTGATCGAGGACGCCCCCGATCGACGGCAGCAGGAGCAGCAGGCTCGCCGTTCCGAGCGCCACCATCAAGGGGAAGGCGCCGCGGCCGCGTGCCACGGGCGGCCAGCGGACCGCGCTGAGTGCGATGCCGATCGGCGCCAGCATCGGGAGGCCGACCGCGACGTCGTACGGGCCGCCCGGGCGATACGCGACGAGGACTAGGCCGGCGGCCGCGGCCCAGGCGGCGACGAGCGCGACGGCCAGGAGCCGGAGTTCGAACCTTCGTGTGCGCACGCCCGGAGTCTAGCGACCGCCCGGCGCCGGCCGAGTCCGACCCGCCGCCCCGGCGACGGTGGCCGACGGAAGTACCGGGGCGCCCGGGACCGACGGGTCATCGCGACCGCGCTGTTCCCGTTCGAACATGCCCATACCGCACCGGACCCATCGGGGCGGAGGAAAGGACGACAGGGACACGTGACCCATGGCCGGACCCACGGAGCGAGGTTCACGGGGACCCGGGCGATCGCCTCGTCGCGGTTCGTCGGGGATGCCCGAGGCGGCCGTCGAGGCCGAACCTGGCGACGTGGCCACCAGGACGCGGAAGCGTTCCAGGCGGCGAGCGGACCCGTCCACTCGACCCACGGTGGGGGACCTGCTGGTCACTCGCACGACCTTCCGTCTGTTGCTGCAGCGGGGCCTGGCTCCGGCTGAGGCCGCCGACCTGACGGCGTTCATGTGCGGCATCCCCGTCGGGGAGGTCCACTGGTCGCTCCAGCAGGTGAATCGACTGCTCTTCCTGCGCGAACTCGACCGCTGCGGTCGGTTCGGACCCAGGGACGGGGAGACGCCCCGCTCCCATTGACCAACGCGACGTTCCAATCATCCGATCGGCCGGTGAGATCCCTCCTCCCGCCGGACGATCATCCGTCGAAGCGGTGCCGATCCTCCTCCCGGCACCGCTTCGGCATGTCCGGGGGGCCGTTGCCGGCGCGGCGCGCCCACTGCCGTCGCGCCCACGCCGCGCATCTCCCACCTGACAGGTAGACGTTTCCTCGGTACACTCTCGCGCGTCCTGCCAACCGAGGAGATACCCGATGCGAACGACACGCGCCATCGCAGCGCTCGCCTTGATCGCGGCCTTCGCTGCGGCCTGCTCTTCTGGCCCGACCGCCCCGTCCGCCAGTACGGCCCCGACCGATGCGCCCACCGTCGCGCCGAGCGACGCTGCCACGCCCGAGCCGACGCCGGGTGCCTGCGCGAAGGACAACCTCGCGCTGACGACCGCCGGGACGCTGACGATCGGCACCGACAACCCGGCGTACCCGCCCTACTTCGAGTTCTCTGAGTCCCCGACCGCCCCGTGGGAGCTGGGCGACCCGACGACCGGCGGCGGCTTCGAGGGTGCCTTCGCCTACGCCCTGGCGGAGGAGCTCGGCTTCACGAAGGACGAGGTGACCTGGACGGTCGTGCCGTTCCTCAACTCGTTCGCCCCGGGGACCAAGGCCTTCGACATCGACATCAACCAAGTCTCCAACAAGCCCGAGCGTGCCCCGAACGTGGACCTCTCGCAGGGCTATTATTTCGTCAACCAGTCCGTCGTCGCCCGAGCCGGCACGCCGGTCGCGTCGGCCACGTCCATCGCGGACCTGAAGGGGTACCGCTTCGGCGCCCAGGTCGGGACGACGAGCTACGACACGATCGTCTCGACGATCGCGCCGACGGCCGAGCCGATGGTCTACGACACGAATGACGCCGCGATCGAGGCGCTCAAGGTCGGCCAGATCGATGCCATCGTGGTGGACCTGCCGACCGCGTTCTTCATCACCGCCGTCCAGATGGACGATGGTGTGATCGTCGGCCAGTTCCCAAGCCAGGTCGGCGCCGATGCCGAGCACTTCAGCGTCGTGCTGACCAAGGGCAGCGCTCTGACAGCCTGCGTGAACGCCGCCATCGCAGCGATGGACGCTGATGGTCGCATCGCCGCCATCACCCAGGAATGGCTGGCCGACAAGGCGGACGCCCCCGTCTTCCAGCCCTAGCGCCCGCGTTCGAGCGGGATCCGCGTGGGACGCCTCGTCGGTCCACCCCCGGACGACCTCGTCCGGGGGGACCCTGTCGGGCCTCGACAGATCGGTCGGCGCCGGCGCGACCGCGTCGACCTTGCGCGCTCGCTTGCGATCGGGCTGGTCAGCACCCTTGCCGTGTTCGGCGGGCTGGCCTGGATCGTCGTCAACTCACCCGGCTGGCCCGGCGTCCAGCGGTCCTTCCTCGACGGCCCGATCTTCGAGAAGGCCCTGCCCGACGTCATCGGGGCGTTTCGCGTCAACGTCCAGCTCTTCCTCATCGCTGAGGTCTTCATCCTCGCGTTCGGCCTGCTGCTCGCCGTCCTGCGCTCCCTGCCTGGGCCAGCGCTCTTCCCGCTGCGAGCCCTGGCGACCATCTACGTGGATGTCTTCCGGGCGATCCCGGGCCTGGTCATCATCTTCGCCCTCGGCTTCGGCGGCCCGGGATTGGGCGTTGTCGGACTGCCGGTCGAACCGTTCTTCTGGGCGATCGTCACGTTGACCCTGGTCTACTCGGCATACGTGTCGGAGGTGTTCCGATCGGGCATCGAGTCGATCCATCCAAGCCAGGAAGCGGCGGCCCGTTCGCTCGGCCTGAGCCAGGCCCAGGCACTCCGCCACGTCGTCGTGCCGCAGGCGGTCCGTCGTGTCATCCCGCCCCTGCTCAACGACTTCATCGGGCTCCAGAAGGACACCGTCCTCGTGTCGTTCATCGGTGTCGTCGAGATCTTCAGGACGGCACAGATCCGGCAGGCGTCCACCTTCAACTTCACGCCGTACCTCGCGGTCGCCCTGGTGTTCGTCGTCCTGACCCTGCCGCTCGGGCGGCTGACGGACTGGCTGATCGCACGAGATCGGCGCCGCCAGGCCGCCGGCGGCGCCCGATGAGCGAACCGCTCGTCACGATCGAGGGCGTCCACAAGGCATTCGGAGACAACGCCGTGCTGCGTGGCGTGGATCTCGTGGTCGATCGCCACGAGGTCGTTTGCCTCATCGGGGCGTCCGGCTCGGGCAAGTCCACGTTGCTGCGCTGCATCAACCTGCTCGAGCCGATCGACGCCGGACGGATCATCCTGGACGGCGACGAGATCACGGCCCTCGGCGTGAAGGTCGATCGCGTCCGGCGGCGTATCGGCATCGTCTTCCAGGCGTTCAACCTGTTCCCGCACATGCGCGTCATCGACAACGTGACCCTGGGGCCGCGGCGGGTCCTCGGCACGCCGCGCGCGCAGGCGGAACAGGACGCGGTGGCGCTCCTGGAACGGTTCGGCCTGGCCGATAAGGTGACCGAGTTCCCGGATCGACTGTCCGGCGGGCAGCAGCAGCGGGTGGCGATCGTCCGGGCGCTGGCGATGCAGCCCGACCTGCTCCTGCTCGACGAGATCACAAGCGCCCTGGACCCGGAGCTGGTGGCCGAGGTGCTCGACGTGATCCGCGAGCTCGCCGCAGGTGGCATGACCATGGTCATCGCGACCCACGAGATGACGTTCGCCCGGGAGATCGCGTCGCGTGTCAGCTTTCTTGACGGCGGCGTCGTCCTGGAGCAGGGCCCACCAGATCAGCTGTTCAGCGATCCGCGCGAACCCCGGACTCGCCAGTTCCTGCAGCGGATCATCCAGGCCGGGCGACTCTGACGTTCGGTCGCCGGCGGCCCCAAAGCGGGCCCGCCCGCGGTGCCGTCGGGCCGTCCGGCCGCCAGCCAGCCAGCCGCTCCCATCACCGGCCCGTCGCTCCTCGCGCCATCCGCCCAGCCGCTCCCGCCCGGCCGGCCGTCCGGCCCGTCGCTCCCACCAGGAGCGCTATCGCGACAGAACCCTCGTGAACCCATGCCCAGATCGCACCTGCCTGCAGTGTGGGGACACCTTCACGAGGAGTCTGTGCTGCATTCGCTCCCTGGGGGAGCGGACCCC
>JBKJHI010000129.1:0-4425 GCA_046599085.1 Candidatus Limnocylindrales bacterium | reverse complement strand
GAACAGCTGGCCATCGAGCACGCGGTCGATGCTGACCTGGTCATGCCCGTCCCCGACACCGGGGCGCCGGCCGCGGCGGGCGCCCCGGTGTCCGGCACCGGCATGACGAGGTCCGCGTCCACCGGATGCTCCAGCGCGAGCTGCTCGCCCATCCGGCGGCGCACCTCGTACAGGTTGCGACCCTCCATGTACGAGTCGGGCCGGGCGAAGTAGATGAGCTCGAACACGCACAGCGCCGGGTTCGCCTCGGCGAAGCGGACGCTCCGAGGCGCCACGCCGGGTTCCAGGATGACGATCTCGCCGGGCTCCACATCGCGCACGAACTCGGCGCCGACGATGTCCAGACTGGCGGTCTCGGAGGACAGGCACCAGCCCGTCCCGGCGTCCTCGTCGAACAGGCCGTGGCCGCCGTCGTTGGGCCCACCGTGGCGTGACGATGCCGGGATCCGGCCCAGCACCAGCGGGCGGAAGCCGTGCGGATCGCGTACGCCGATGACCTTGTGCTGATCGAGCACGACGAGGCTGTACGCGCCGCGGACGCGGGGCAGGACCCGCATGAGGGCGTCGACCGTGTCCGCGGCCGGCTCGTCGGCGAGGAGCGCCGTTAGCAGCTCCGTGTCGGTGGAGGCCGGGAGTCGCGCCCGCCCGCCGGTGAGCTGGGTCAGCAGCTCCCGCGTGTTCACGAGGTTGCCATTGTGCCCGATGGCGATCGCCCGTCGGGGGCCCTGTCGGTACGTGGGCTGGGCGTTCTCCCAGACGGTCGAACCGGTCGTGGAGTAGCGGCAATGGGCGATGGCCAGGCTGCCGCGCAGGCTGGGCAGGCGTCGCTCGTCCAGGACGCTCGAGATCATCCCGAGGTCCTTGTAGAGCATCAGCTGCTCGCCATCGCTGACTGCGACCCCGGCGGATTCCTGGCCGCGGTGCTGGAGCGCGAAGAGGCCAAGCGTGGCGATCGACGCCGCTTCACTCGGCTCCGCGTCCGGCAGGACGACCCCGAAGACGCCACACATCAGACGAGCCCCTCCCAACCGAGCGCCCGTGGCAGCCCGTGATCCCATGCATGGCGCAGGTCGGCGACGGCCACGTCGAGGGCATCCGCGACGCGACTGCCACGTGATTCCGCGGCGCCGGTGGCTCCGGCGCCCGCCAGATCGATGACGAGGCGCTCGCCGCCCACGACGCCGATCGCCTCGACGGGCAGGCCGTGCTGACGCGCCAGCAGCTCGAGCGCCGGCACGTGGCGAGGTGCGGCGGTCACCACGATGCGCGAGGGACTCTCGCCGAACAGTTCGACCGCCGGCGAATCCACGACCCCGATGCGAACCGTGGCACCGAGGTCGCCCCACATCGCCCCTTCCGCCAGGGCGACGGCCAGGCCTCCGCCACTCACGTCCTGGGCGCTGGCCACGAGTCCGCGATCGATGGCCTCGCGGATGCACGCCTGGACCGCGCCTTCGCGCCCGAGGTCCAGGCCGGGCGTCCCGTCCTCCGCGGCGATGCCGGCCATGGCTGCATACACGGAACCGGCGAGACCCGGGGTCGAGGTCCCGAGCAGGACGATCGTGTCGCCCTCGGCCACGAATGCCGGGCCGACGAGCCGGTCGATGTCGTCGAGAAGGCCGACCACGCCGATCACCGGCGTCGGGGCGATGGAGCCACCGGGCGCTTCGTTGAACAACGAGACGTTGCCACCGGTGACCGGCAGGCCCAGGGCCCGGCACGCGTCACCAAGGCCGCGGACACCTTCCTGGAGCTGCCAGAACGCCTCCGGCCGCGTCGGGTCGCCGTAGTTCAGGCAGTTGGTGACGCCGAGTGGCCGCGCCCCGGTGATCGAGATGTTGCGGGTCGCCTCCGCCACGCTCAGAGCGGCACCCAGGTACGGATCCAGCGTGCCGACCGACTGGTTGCCGTCCGTCGTGGCGACGAGCGCCTTGGTCGTGCCCTTGACGCGCAGCACCGCGGCGCCGTGACCGGGCCCGACCACCGTGTCGGCGCCGACCGTCGAGTCGTACTGCTCGAAGACCGCACGCCGCGACGCGAGATCAGCCGATCCGAGAAGGGCCAGCAGGACCGCGCCCGGATCCATGCGTCGCTCCGGCAGCCGATCCACGGGCTCGTCGGCAGCGCCCGGCGCCGGCGCGGCCCGGCGATGCGTCGGTGGCGTGGCCAGACGTTCGTGGACGATCGCGTCACTCGTCAGGGCGCTCGCCGGCATGCGCGCGATCTCCTGGCCGTTGCTGGTGATCGCGATGTCGCCATCGTCAGTCACGGTGCCGATGATCGCCACGGGCAGGCCCCATCGCTCGCACACGTCGCGGACGACGTCCCAGCGATCCGGACGAATCGCCGCGCACATGCGCTCCTGGCTCTCCGAGATCATCACTTCGAACGGCTCCATGTCGGGTTCGCGGCGCGGGATCGCGTCGAGGTCCACGAGGATGCCGGTCCCCGCCCGGTCCGCGGTCTCCGAGGTGGCGCAGGTGATGCCGCCCGCGCCGAGATCCTGGAGACCCTCCACGAGGCCGCGTTCGATGAGCTCCAGGCTCGCCTCGATGAGCAGCTTCTCGGCGAACGGGTCGCCGACCTGCACGCTCGGGCGCTTGGATGGGTCGTCGTGGGTGAACGTGGCACTGGCCAGGACGGAGGCGCCGCCGATGCCGTCGCGGCCCGTGGTCGAACCGAAGAGCACGACGAGGTTCCCTGGACCAGGTGCGGCCGCCAGCGTGAGGCGTCGCTCCTCCATCAGGCCGATGGCCATGACGTTGACCAACGGGTTGCCCTGGTAACTCGGGTCGAAGACGAGTTCGCCGCCGACCGTCGGGACGCCGACGCAGTTGCCGTACCCTCCGACACCTCTGACGACGCCGTCCACCAGGTGACGCGTGCGCGCGTCCGCCGGATCGCCGAAACGCAGGGCATCCAGCACCGCGATCGGCCGGGCGCCCATCGTGAAGATGTCACGAAGGATCCCCCCAACCCCGGTCGCCGCGCCCTGGTACGGCTCCACGGCAGAGGGGTGGTTGTGTGATTCGATCTTGAAGGCGACCGCCAGCCCATCGCCGATGGAGACGACCCCGGCGTTCTCGCCCGGTCCGGCCACCATGCCTGCACCGGCGGTCGGCAGGGTCTTGAGGAGGGGCCGGGAGCTCTTGTACGAGCAGTGCTCACTCCACATGACACTGAACATGGCCAGTTCCAGGTCGTTGGGGTCGCGGCCACCGAGCCGGTCGCGGATGGCGTCCAACTCGTCATCCGTGACGCCCAGGCGCCGATGCAGTGGTTCCACGGGACGTTGGGCCAGGGTCATCGGGCGCCGACCGACATCGGTGACGCGCCCGCGTTCGCTGCCCGGGCCGCACTCTCGACGAGCGATCGGATGATGCCGGCCCCGTCGTCGGAGCCCAGGATGGCCTCCGCGGCCCGTTCCGGGTGGGGCATCAGGCCGGCCACATTGCCGGCGGCATTGATGACCCCGGCGATCGCCCGGAGGCTCCCGTTCGGGTTGGCTGCGCGGTCGTCTTCCTGGGCGCGTTCGCCACCGGCGTTCGTATAGCGGAACAGGATCTGGCGATCGCGTTCCAGTGCGTCGAGCGCGGCATCTTCGCCGAAGTAGCAGCCCTCACCGTGCGCGATCGGCATGCGCAGCGGCTGGCCGGCGGCTGCCAGGGAGTGGGTGAAGGGCGTGTCCAGGCGTTCCGCCGCGATGGCTACCTCGCGACCCAGGAACCGGATCTCCTTGTTGCGGAGCAGGGCACCCGGTACGAGCCCCGCCTCCGCGAGGACCTGGAACCCGTTGCAGATGCCCAGCACGAGGCCGCCCTCCCTCGCGAACGCGCCGACCGCGCGCATCACCGGCGAGAACCGGGCGATGACGCCGGCGCGCAGGTAGTCGCCGTAGGCGAAGCCGCCGGGCAGCACGACGGCAGCCACGCCATCAAGCGACGCCCCCTCGTGCCACAGGACCACGGGCTCCGCACCGGCCAGGTCGAGCGCGTGGACCGTGTCTCGATCGCAATTGCTGCCCGGGAACACGACGACCCCGATGCGAACGGGCATCAGGCGCGATCCCCTACCCCGGCCGTCGACGACGAGCCGATGATCGACGACGCGCCCCCGATCGACTCGATGGAGAACGCCTCGATCAGCGGGTTGGCCAGCAGCTCGCCAGCCAGGCGTTGGACGATGACAAGCGCCGCGGCTTCGTCGGCCGCATCGACTGTCAGCTCCACCCGGCGTCCGACCCGGACAGCGCTGACCCCGCTGATGCCCAGATGGCCCAGGCTGCCCTCCACGGCCCGGCCCTGCGGATCCAGGATGCCGGCTTTGGGGGTCACGTTGACGGCGAAACGGTGCGTGCTCATCGGGCGATGACATCCTCGCTGAGGTACCGGTCGAAGCTGGCGCCGGTGATGCGTTCGTAGGCTG
>JBKJHI010000048.1:0-5970 GCA_046599085.1 Candidatus Limnocylindrales bacterium | reverse complement strand
CTAGGACGCGGGTGTTGCCTCGCGGGCGCGCCGTCAGCGGATCAGGAAGCCCAGGAAAACGAGCACGAACCCGACGACCGCGATGAGACCGGCTCGTTGCGCCTGACGACGGAACATGAGCATCGCCACGGACGCTCCAGATGGCCCGTCGTCGCGCCGGAGCCCGCCGCGCCACGACTCATACCGCGCGACGTTGGCATCCTGCTCGCGTAGGGCCTGATAGCGAGTCCACGGACCGCGCGCCCTCGTGTACCCGAAGACGATCAGCGCCCCACCGGCCAGCCACAGAGCGATGTTGATGGGACCCACGGCTGCCTCCCCTATTCCGGGTTGCCGAGCCGCGACCGGATGGCGGCCTGGACCGCAGCCGCGTTGGCCTGGCCGCGCGTGGACTTCATGACCTGGCCGACGAGAAAGCCGATGGCCTGGGCCTTGCCGGCGCGGTAGTCCGCGACCGCGACATCGTTCGAGGCCAGGACCGCGTCCACGGCCGCGCCGATCGCACCCTCGTCCGTGATCTGACGGAATCCGCGGGCGGCGATGATCGCGGCGACGGGGCCACCACCACCGGCATGCGCCTCGAGGACCTCCTTGCCGTTCGCGCGCGATACGTCGCCGCCGTCGACAGCCGCGATCAGAGCGGCGAGCTCGCCGGGATCGACCGTGACCGGCCCAGCGTCAGACGCACCGTTCCGGAGGCGCAGGTACTCCCCGGTGACCCAGTTCGCGACGGATTTGGGGGTGAGCCCGTCGCCCGCGGCGAGCGTCGTCTCGAACAGTGCCGCCGCATCCGGGTCGGCCGTCAGCACCGCCGCGTCGTATGGCGTCAACCCAAGCGACGCGGCATACCGGGCCCGACGGGCGCCCGGCAGCTCCGGCATGGATGCACGGAGCTCGTCCAGCCAGGCCGGGTCGACGTGGAGCGGCGGGAGATCCGGCTCCGGAAAGTAGCGGTAGTCGTCCGACGATTCCTTCCAGCGCATGTGGTAGGTCTCGCCCCGGTCATCAGACCAGCCACGCGTCTCCTGGCGCAGCGGCTCGCCCGCATCGATGGCAGCCGCCAGGCGCATGATCTCGTGCTCGATCGCCCGCTCCAGCGAGCGAAAGGAGTTCATGTTCTTGACCTCGACCCGCGTGCCGAACGCCTCGGTCCCGCGCGGCCGCAGCGAGACATTGGCCTCCACTCGCAACTGGCCGCGCTCCATGTCGGCGTCGGAGGCACCGATCGATCGCAGGAGCAGTTGCAGCTCCTCGGCGTACCGGCGGGCCTGCTCGGCGGTCCGGATGACCGGCTCGGTCACGATCTCCATCAACGGGATACCGGACCGATCGAAGTCGATGAGGCTGATCTTCCGCCCGTCCGCCGCCGTCGAATGGATGAGCCGCGCCGTGTCCTCCTCCAGATGCGCCCGTGTGATGGTCACCTCGAACGGGCCGTCGGACGTGTCGACGACGAGCCGGCCCATCGACGCCAGGGGCAGGTCGTACTGGCTGATCTGGTAACCCTTGGGCAGGTCCGGGTAGAAGTAGTTCTTGCGGTCCCAGCGGGTCGCCTCGGGCACGCTCGCCTCGATCGCCAGGCCGGTGACCAGCACGTGCTCGACGGCGCGTCGGTTGATGACCGGCAGGGCACCCGGCAGGCCCAGGCAGACCGGACAGACGTGGGTGTTGGGCGCGTCGTCGTCCTGGGCCGTGGAGCAGGCACAGAACATCTTGGAGGCCGTGCGCAGCTGGCAGTGGACCTCGATGCCGATCACCGCCTCGTAGCGGGTCAGCGGATCCGCGGTGGAAGTGTTGTTCGTGGTCGTCGCGGACATCGTCGAAGAGTCTGGCACAGGACGGCTCATCCGGGCCGGATCCTGGTCACGAAGCGACTGATCCGGCGGAGAGCTTCCTCCAGCTGGTCGTACGACGTCGCGTAGCACATGCGCACGTGCCCGGCGCCTGACGGTCCGAACGCACTGCCAGGCACGACTGCCACGCGCTCCTCGGTCAACAGGCGCTCGGCGAACGCCTCGTCGGTCAGGCCGGTCGAACTGATCCGCGGGAAGGCGTAGAACGCGCCGCGCGGCTCGAACGTCGCGAGGCCCATCGCGTTCAGTCCATCCACCAGGAGGCGCCGACGCCGGTCGTACTCGGCCACCATGCGATCGACGTCCGGTTCGGCGCCCTCCAGCGCGGCCAGCGCCGCGTCCTGTGCGACGGTCGGGGCGGACATGATCCCGTATTGATGGATCTTGACCAAACCGGCCAGGATGCCGGCCGGCGCCGCGACCCACCCGACGCGCCAGCCGGTCATCGCGTAGGCCTTCGAGAAGCCACCCATGAGGATCGTCCGCTCGCGCATCCCCGGCAGGCTGCTGAACGCGCGGTGGCGGTAGTCGCCGTAGGCCAGTCGATCGTAGATCTCGTCGCTGTAGACGAGCAGGTCGTGGCGTCGGGCGATGTCGGCGAGTGCGTCCTGCACGTCGTCGGGCAGGACGGCGCCGGTCGGGTTGGACGGATAGCCCAGGAAGAGCGCCTTGGTCCGCGGCGTGATGGCAGCTTCGACGGCCGCCGGATCGAGTGCGAAGTCGTCCTCGAAGCGGGTCGCGACATGACGGACGACCCCGCCCGCGAAGACGATCGCCGGCACGTACGCAACGTAGGACGGCTCGTGGAGGATGACCTCGTCACCCGGGTCGCACGTGGCGCGCAGCGCGAGATCCAGGGCCTCCGAGGCCCCGACGGTGATGAGCACTTCATCGGCGGGGTCGTAGTGGACGTCGTACCGCCGCTCGAGGTGCTCCGCCAGGGCGCGCCGCAGCTCCAGCGTCCCGTGGTTGCTCGTGTAGTGCGTGCGTCCCTCGCGCAGCGCCTCGACCCCGGCCTCCACGACGACCCGCGGCGTATCGAAGTCAGGCTCACCTACCCCGAGGCTGATGACGTCGTCCATCGTCGCTGCGATGTCGAAGAAGCGGCGGATCCCCGACGGCGGCACGGCCTGCACCCGCTGGGACAGGACGCGCTCCGCCAGCGGCAGCCGGGGTTCGGTCGCGGCCGCCGTCATCGCCGCAGCGTCGGCGTGGCCGGATCGTCGAGGGCGGCCAACCCGGGCGGCTCGATCGTGCGCCAGTCCGCGTCCGCCGTGATCGCTTCGTAGCCGCGGGCAACGCCCAATAGCGCTGGCTCCGACCAGGGTGCCCCGATGAACTGGAGGCCGACAGGCAGGCCCTCGGACAGCCCCGCCGGGATCGACACGCCGGGCAGGCCGGCCATGTTGACGGGCAGCGTGCACGCATCGGACAGGTACATCGCCACTGGGTCGTCCATCCGCGCGCCGAAGGGAAACGCCACGGTCGGCGAGGTCGGGGCGACCAGTGCATCGAACCCCTGCGCCCAGAGCACGTCGAAGTCGCCCTTGATGAGCGTCCGCACCTTTTGCGCCTTCAGGTAGTAGGCGTCGTAGTACCCGGCCGACAGGGCGTACGTGCCGAGCATGATCCGGCGCTTGACCTCCGGTCCGAATCCAGCACCACGGGTCGCGAGGTAGCCGGCGAGGACATCGCCACCCTCACCCAGGCGTGGCCCGTAGCGGATCCCGTCGTAGCGAGCCAGGTTCGCCGAGGCCTCCGCCGGCGCCACGATGTAGTAGGTCGCAAGCCCGTAGTCGGTGTGCGGCAGGCTGACCTCCTCGACGGCGGCCCCGGCCGCCTCGAGCGCGCTGACGGCCTCGCGGACGCGCGCCTCGACGCCAGGCTCCATGCCCGCCACGAAGTACTCACGCGGCAGGCCGAACCGCTTGCCGCGCAGCGTGGCCGCCGCCTCGTCATCGCCGGCCGGCAGCTGCAGGAGTGCATCGGGGACGGGGGTCGGCGACGAGGTCGAATCCCGGTCGTCGCGGCCGGCGATCGCGTGGAGCAGCGCCGCGGCGTCGCGGGCGTCGCGGGCGAACGGCCCGATCTGGTCGAGCGAGGAGGCGAACGCCACGATCCCGTAGCGGCTGACCCGACCGTACGTCGGCTTGAGTCCGACGATGCCGGTCAACGCGGCCGGCTGGCGGATGGAGCCGCCCGTGTCCGTGCCGATGCTCAATGGGGCGTGGTAGGCCGCGACGGCCGCCGCCGACCCGCCGCTGCTTCCGCCTGGCACGCGACCGAGGTCCCAAGGGTTCGCGGTCGGGCCGTAGGCGCTGTGTTCCGTCGAAGAGCCCATGGCGAACTCGTCCATGTTCGTCTTGCCCAGGATGACCGCCCCGACTTCGCGCAGGCGCTCCGTGATGTGCGCGTCGTACGGGGCCCGATAGCCCTCCAGGATGCGCGAGCCGGCCGTGCACTGGCCGCCCTTGACACTGACCAGGTCCTTCAGAGCGATCGGCACGCCGAGGAGTGGATGGAGCGCGTCGAGGGCCGCGTGCCCGTCGGCCCGAGCGGCGGTCAGCCGGGCATCGGCGGCGTCCGCTTCCGTGAGCGCTCGCTCGCGATCGATGGTCAGCCACGCGTTGAGGCCGCGGTCCTGTCGCTCGGCCAGATCCAGGTGCGCCGTCACCAGCTCCCGCGCCGACGCCGTGCCGTCGCGCAGCGAGGCTGCCATCTCGTGGGCATGGAGGCGCGTCAGCTCCGACGTGACCGAACCGTGGGCCATGGTCACTCCCCGCCGAGGATCGCCGGCACGATGATCCGCGCGCCGTCGTGCTCCGCAGCGTTGCCAAGCACGGCCTCACGGGGCAGGGACGGGCCGGCGACGTCCTCACGGAGGATGTTCTCGAGCTCGATCGTCTGGGCGGTCGGCGCGATGTGGTCGGTCGGGACCGACGACAGGATCGCGTATTGGTCGAGGATGTGGTTGAGCTGCCCCTCCAGGAGCGTCAACTCCTCATCGGACATGCCGAGACGGGCAAGGTTGGCGACGTGTTCGACATCGGCGCGCGACAGGGTGGCCATCCGCCCGATGATAGCGGGACATGCCGACCCGACGCGCCCAGCCACGACCCGAGCCAGGAGAAGACCAGCGCCGCGCCCGACTTCGGTCGATGGCCGCCGCGGACATCGAGCCGGCCAGTGCCGCCATCCTGGCCGACGAGTGGGGCGACCGACGTGCCTGGTTCGAGTACGTCGTCGCCAGTCCGACCGTGCACGGGTTCGTGGCCGAAGCTGACGGCGAGATCGTGGGCACGGGAGTCGCGGCGCTCCACGGGCCGGTCGCGTGGATCGGCACGATCTGGGTCCGGAGCACATCACGAGGCCGCGGCCTGGGTGCAGCGCTGACGGAAGCCGCCATGGATGCCGCCGAAGCGGCCGGCTGCGTGACCCAGCTCCTCGTCGCGACAGACGTCGGTCGGCCGCTGTACGAGCGCCTCGGCTTCCGCATCCATACCTGGTATAGGACGATGGAGCGACAGGGCGTCGATGGGTCGCCGCCGCGGACCGTCCGCCCGTTCGAGGCCGACGACCTCCAGGCGATGGTCGATCTCGACCGGCTGGCGACCGGGGAGGATCGGGGTGCCGCCCTCGCGGCGTTCGCCGCTCCGGCCACGACGCGCGTGCTGGTGGACCAGGACACACTTCGCGGCTTCGTCGTCCGCGCGCCGTGGGGTGGCGGGGCCACCGTCGCGGGCTCCGTCGATGACGCGCTCGCACTCCTCGACGCGCGCCTCGCCGCAGCCGGGTCGCAGCGCACGGTGCGCTGCGGGATCCTGCTGGAGAACGACGCGGGCGCTCGAGCACTCGAGGCCAGCGGCTGGACCGAGGCCTGGCGGGCTCCGCGCCTGATCCGCGGACACGCCCTGGACTGGGATCCGACGATGCTGTGGGGGCAGTTCAACCACGCCATGGGCTGACCGGATCGGCACTGACCGGATCGGCGCCGAGCGGTCACGTGGCGGGCGTACGTCCCCTGCACGAGGCCCAGGACCCCAATCGTCCTGCCCGGCAGGGTCGTTGGGGTGATGGTGCGGTGCGGTGGGGAGCGGCACGATGGAGCGGTCCTTAT
>JBKJHI010000018.1:0-8253 GCA_046599085.1 Candidatus Limnocylindrales bacterium | reverse complement strand
CGCGTTTGACTTTTATGAGCGCCAGCTCGCCATGCAGACCGCACTCGCGATCGGCGACCTCGACAGCCTGCCGCTGCTCGATCAGATCGCTGCCCGCGACCCCCACGCAAGCGGCCGGATCGCGGGCGTATGCGCCATGGGCCTTCGAGGCGATATCCAGGGTCTTCGCGATCGACTGCTCGGGCACGACGAACACTTCGACACGCCCTGGTTGACCCAGGCCCTCGCGATCATCCAAACCCCGGCGGCGCTGGAGGCGCTCGCCGACTCCGCCGCTGGCCTGCCAGATGAGGAGTGCCGGGCGTTCGCTGCCGATGCGCTGCGAGACTAGGCGGAGACGTAGGTTCGAGGACGGTCTGACGTAGAAGTTCGAGCCCTCTCGCCCCCGACCAAAACCATCGGTCGGTACCGCCGGCACGACCACGTACGGCTATGCCGGCACGAGCGACATCGTGGTCCGCCAGGCCGCTGCCAGCACCACCACCTACCTCGCCACGCCCTCGGGAAGTCGGATGGGCACGAGCACCGGGGGCACGGCGCAGTGGCTGGGGTGCCCCGGGATTCGTGGAGTCGAGATATTGGAGATCAGGCCATCCTTTGCCCTGCCTTCTCCTTTTGCGTCGATCCCTATCCCACAGTCGCGTTTGACACTTCAGGCATCTCGACGTTCGCACCTGTCGCTGGCGATGTGCCTACGGCAGCAACCCGGCCCGCCGAACAGCCTCGCCGAGGCGATCGCCCGTCAGGACCGGCTCGACCAGCAGCAGGTCGGCGAACGCGGCGATGGGCCTGGCCATCCTGGACACGATGGCCCGCGCTTGGTCACGCGCTGACGCCGTCAGGTCCATGACCCGACGGCCGATGGGCTCGTCGATGGCGCGGGGTGTCCAGTTCCCGCCCCACGCGCGCCTGGAGATCGGTGCGAAGCCTGGGTCAAGCCCGGCCTCGATGCGCGCGATGAGCAGTTCGGTCGCGGACTTGACGTCCTGCTCGGCGCCGACCGTGGCCACGCCGAGGAGCACCTCCTCGGCGACGAAGCCGCCCATGGCGATGACCGCGCCGTGCCGGAGGTCGAGCTCCGTTGCGGCGGAACCCTCGACGCCCGTTCTGGTGCGTCCGCTGCGATGGCCGGCCTCCAAAGACACGGACCGGACGGCTACCCCGAGGGCCAGCGCGACCGCCACGTGGCCCGCCTCGTGGATGGCGACCGTCCTGGGGTCCACGTAGGGCTCCTCGGATTCAGCCGCGATGCGACCGGCCCGCTGGACCGCAGCCACGAGGTCGGCCTCACCGATGCGCTCGACGCCACCCGAGCGCGCGAGGGCAAGGCCCACGGCATCCTCCACCGCACCGCGTACGTCGGCCGGGGTCCAGCCCTGGGTGAGGTCCGCGACGCGCTCCCAGTCCAGGGGCTCGTCGCCGACCCACGGCGCGCCGAAGCGCGCGAAGAGGGCGACCCGCTCGGCACGAGTGGGCTCGCCAAACAGGACATGGATGCCCAGGCGTCCCGGACGGATGAGCGCCCGGTCGAGCTCGTAGAGCTGGCGGTTGGTCGTGGCGATGACCACGGGCCCGCACGCCGGATCGACCGGCGCCAGGCCATCGAGCGCCTCGAGCAGCGCGAAGAGGCGGGCACGGCTGGCTCGCTCGCTGTCGCGCCGCTCGACGCCCATGACATCGGTGCTGGGCCGCAGGGTGCCCGAGGCGCAGCGGGGACGCATCTACTTCAACGCGGTTGGCGGGCCGTGCATCGCGCACGAGCTCGCGGCGCGCCGGGCCGCATCGCTCCTTGCGCTGTGATCGGGCAGGCCTCACGTGTAGCCAGCGTGGGAATGGACCATTCGATCGATGCTGAGCACGCCCCCGAGGCCACAGCGAGGCTCAGCACGGTAGGGCGATCAAGCCACCGCACGTGAGCCTGCGCTGGCTCATCCACTGAACGGCCCTAGTCGGCAACCGTGATGGAGGCCTTCATGCCGCCTGCGTAGTGGCCCGCGACATGGCAGCCCGCGAGGGTCTCGCCGGCCATGTCGAAGGTGTAGGTCAATTCCTTCGTCTCACCCGGCTGCAGCGAGATGCTCTCGGCCGTGTCGTGGGCCATCTGACCTGACGCCATCATCTGTTCCTGCTCGCCCTGAGCCGCTTCGTCGCCCAGGTAGAACTCGTGCTCGATGGCCCCCGTGTTCGTCACGACGAAGGTCACCGGCTGCCCGGTCCTGACGGTCATGTCGGCGGGCTCGATCTTGAGCGTGTCGGTCAGCTTCACCTCGATCCTCTGCACTGCCGCGCTGGCAGAGGGCACCGACGGCGACGACTCGGCCGCGCCCGACGGCGACTCCGTGGAGCCGGTGCCCGAACAGGCGGCGACGATCAGGATGAAGGCGGGAGCAAGGGCGAGATGGCGCGGGTGCATGGTTCTCCTCGGATGCGGTGGGACGTTGGTTAGGAGGCTCGGACAAGGGACTGCGCAACATCCCACAAGACGCAGCGCTGTTCGCTGATCCTACCCCGGTGTAGCAGTGGTGGCGTTGGTGGCGACGGTCAGTCGCACCGCCACTCGCTCGGGGGTGAGTGGTCGTGCTCGCCGTTGCAGCACTCCGCCTCCGGGCCGGTCACGTACCGGTCGGGATCGGCCTCGAAGCGGCTGAGGCAACCCCGGCACTTGAACCGAAGCGTCCGCTCGCCGTAACGGGCGGTCACACCTTCACTGGCCAGGATGTCGTTGCCACAGACCACGCATTGGCCCGCAGGCTGAAGCGTTGAGTCATGAATGACGAACGGCGTCGCGCTGTTCATGATGCTGCCTCCACGATGATCCGACTCCGGAGCATGCCCATCTGTTACGCGAACTCATGCTCGCCGGGGTCGCTGGGCGCGAGTCGTTCGGAGCCCTTCATGGAACTCTGCAGCGGAGTCTGACCCGGACAGCTGAGACCGAGATGAGCGGCCGCTGAGATCATCAGCGCCGTCCGTGCAGACGGCAGGGGTCGCGTCGCCGCGACCACCGTGATCGATGCCACCGGCGCCGTGACCGCGGTGGCCGTGGCCGCCAACGTGCATGAGGATCATCCCGCCGAAGAATGCGACGTAGAGCACGGTCGACAGGAGACGACGCCGGCCACGCCGAGGCCGACGGCGATCGCCCCCACGATGCCTGGATCGATGACGATCGGCACGGATGCTCCTAGGTTGGCTCGGCGGAACGGCCGAACGCCCACAGGCATCCGGCCACCAAGGCGATGAGCGCGGCGCCGGCGGCAGCCAATGCCGCCGTGGCGTCGAAGGCGAGGACACCCAGGACGGCGATCAGGGGCAGCGAGCAGATCCAGAGGATGAGGGCTGTGCCGAGCGGGGTCTCAAGGCTGGGTGCCCGGTCACGGATGCGGTCCAGGGTGGACCGACCGCGCTCGGAGACGAGTTCGATCCGGCCCCGATAGCGACCCATGGCGCAGGTGAAACGGACGTCGCCGGGCGGCTGCGCCGGAAGCTCGACGGTCGTCACCCCGGTCAGCGCGAGGCGGCGGTCGATGCGGGGAGAGGAGAAGACGACCCGTTCGGAGCAGACGTCGTGATCGTCACGCCGGAAGACCAGCCGAAGCGGGATGCCCGCCCGCGCGACGATCACGCTCGGGTGGTAGCCGCCGTCGACGATGACATACACGACCTGATGGCCCGAGGCATCGAGGCGCGCACGGACGGGCTGCTCCAACATCGCTACGTCTGTCCCCCGAGCACGAGGACCAGCACGATGACAAGGACGACGAGCGCACCAGCCGCGAGCGGATGGGCGACGGCCGTTGCCATCGCCGACATGCCCGCCATCGTCATCGCCCCGCCGGCAAGCAGCAGGTCGGTGACCAGCAGGATCGCGGCCACCAGAAGCAGGATGAAGAGCTGGTCCGGCATGTTCTCAGTTCAACGGGCCGACCTGAGCCTCCGATGAGGACCGGCTAATGCCAGGCTGAGAAGCTCGGCGGCTCAGAGAGCCTTCCGCTGAACTCGTCCATCGGACATTGACGGGACGCGGAACACTGCGCACCGTCTTGCCGTCGGCGAAGCAACGCGAGACTCGCCCGGGAGGATCCGGTCATCACAGCGGCCGCGCCGCCCTCGAGTCGGCCGCTGGGGCCTTCGCTCATGGACGGCGGGCGCGCTACACGGTCAGGAGGATCGCGAACGCAAGCGCGAGGACCACGATCGCCAGAACGAGCTTCGTTCCGCTCGCGTGCTCCAGATGCCAGCGATTCACGACGCGGATCAGCCCCGGTCGGGTCGCGAGGACCAGCAACGCGACGAGCGGCGTGATGTAGGCGAGGTTGTACAACGCAAGCCCGCCGAGTCCCGCCGCCACCGTGCCGCTCGCACCCAGCAGCGCGACGACGCCCAGATAGACCGCGCCGCTGCACGGGACGGTGCACAGCCCGATGAGCACACCACCTCCGAACAGGGCGATCGGCGAGCTCGTCCGCGCCCAGGCGCGCATTCGACCGTGGAGCGCATGGGGCGCTTCGAGCTTCCACGAGGCATCGGGGATGATCACATCGCGGACCATCCACAGTCCGAGGCCGATGGCAACGAGCGCGGCGATCCGGCTCGGCAGATGGTTGCCCCCGAAGTTCGTCAGCGAGGCCAGCGCCGTCATGAGACCGAGACCCAGCAGGAAGTAGGTGACGAGGACGCCGACGACGAAGAACGCGCCGAGACCGAGCACGGTGCGGCTCGCTCCCCGAGTGTCCGGCACCTCCCCGGTGCCGGCCGCCGCAAGTGATTGCTGCGCCGCCAAACCCAGCGCGAACGTGGCGAACAGGATCAGGACTCCGAATGCACAGGGGTTGAACCCGTCGAGGAAGCCGGCTGTGATGATCGCGAGAACGCTCAGCTCCGCGAGTCCCTGGTGGTCGGTCATGCTGCCGGGTCCGGCTGCCACGATGGCGGCCGCGGACGCGGCGACCACGATGCCGATGATCAGGAGGGCCAGACGCGGCCGCCCGACGATGGACGGTCTCGTCGCCGCTCGCATCAGGCGGTGACCGTGAGCTTGCCTTGCATCGTCGGGTTCTCCTTGCCGCCGCAACAGATGTCGCAGTACCAGCTGTAGGTACCGGCCGTGGCGGGCGCGGTGAACTCGAAGACCTGGCTGCTCAGCGGACCGACCTTCCAGTCGATGCCGAGATCGTCGACGGCGAACTGGTGCCATCCCCCGCCGTCGCTGTGCATCGAAGTATCCATGCTGCTCAGCTCGACCTTCACGAGCTGACCGGCCTTGACGGTGAGTGCGGGCGGGTCGAAGCCGCCCATGCTGGCGTGGAGCTGGATCGCGGCCGTATCGGTGGCTCCCGGGCCCTGGAGTCGCGCGACGACCAGTGCGATCGCCAGCCCGCCGACGATGAGTGCGAGGCCGGCGAATACGGCCAGCCGGAAGGGCCGGGTCCCTTTCGGCGGGGCGCTCCGTCCCGTCAGGGACGATGGGGCCTCTCGACGTGCGGGTCCTTCCGACGTGACGAAACGGGCGGTGCGAGATCGACGGGTCATGGCGGGGTCGTTTCTCCGATGTGAGTACGGGGCGGTGTACCCGTCGCGCGCGTTCGGCACCGCGTTGCGCGATTGGGTGCCGTGCGCCCAAGGGCCGATCGAAGCAGGTCGTCAACGTCGCGTCGGGCATCGACCGCCGGGAGGCAGTCATCGAGCTCGATGTCGACGAGCCGCACGAGGAGCGAATCGCGCGAGCCACGCGCGGCCAGGAGCTGCTGGGCGATCTCGGCGAACGGCCGTTCGGCCGACATCATCCCTGCCAACGCGGCCACCTGACCGCTGGCACGCTGGGCGTGTCTGAGGCCGCAGCCCGGTCGGTGGTGCCCGCGCGGCTCACGTTGACACGTACGCGGCGCGCGTCATCCCGGTAGCCGCGTGTCCGGGCAGGGTGCAGATGCAGGACGGTTATCCCGGTTCATTCGAGGAGCGTGCGATCGGCGACTGAGCCGGCGGTGAGGCGCGTATGAGAGACGCCTTAGAAGCTATCCGGCGACCGCCGCGAATCGAACGGAGGCGCGAGAGCGACCGACCGCTCGTGTGTGTACTATGGCCATGTAGTAGTCCTGCTGGTCCCGCTTGATGAGGGTTCTGAGTGCCCGACGACTCGCTTTCAGCCTGCTCCTCGCGTTGCCGCTGGGCCGGACGCTGATGTCAAAGCGCAGGAATGCCGCCAAGGGCACCAGGCCCCGAACCAGGCAGCTTGGCGGCTCGGGCCAGTCGGCGACGGCAGTCGCCCCAACCAGCAGCCTGGATACCGGGCATGCGCCGGCGCAGCTCCCTGATGCGGTCGAGCCGGAGGCGCTCGTCTCCACGTGGTGGTTCGACTCCGGAGACACTGGTGAGCCCTACTCGGCCACAGTCCGCTTCACCGGCCGCCGGGTCGGTGTCCGCGGCAACCCCGGGGCGAGCGACACGTTCGTCAAGGACGAGGCGATCGCCGACATCGTCCCGGGCACCGGCCCCGTATCGATCACGACCTTTGTCTATGGGCTCCAGCCGGGCGACTGGCACGTCAAGGCAGAACTGGTTGGCGCAACGAACAGCCCCACCGGAACCGGGCCGGCCGCTCGCTCACGGCACCTCGGGGGACGGCCGGTCCTTCCGGGAGCGTGGTCCTGGCGTCGATGGGCGATCGCGACTCGTGAAGCCGGCCCGGTGAAGACACGCTGGGCGCTCCTCGCTCCACTCGCCTTGCAGCCGGCCGTGATTCCCGGCGTCTACACGGCGGTGGCCGTGGTCGGCTTCTTCGTCGCGCTCGCCCTGCAGGCCGCCATCCTCTCTGGGCGAGGCATCGAAATCGGTCCGCCCCTCGCAGCTTCCGTCATCGGAAGCATCGCCGGCCTGATCGGAGCGAAGGTGTGGTACGCCGTCCTCCACCCCGACGAATCGGTGATCAAGGGCGGATGGGCGGTGGATGGGTGGCTCATGGTTGCGCCACTCGTGGCCGCTGTCACCATGTTCGCCTGGAGCATACCGATCGGCACCGTGCTCGACGCGACGGCCCCGGGGATCTTCTTCGCCGTTGCGATGGGGCGCGTTGGATGCTTCTTCACAGGCTGCTGCTCCGGCCGCTGCACCGCTTCCCGCTGGGGCATTTGGTCGTCGGACCGCCGTGTCGGCACCCGGCGCATCCCGACCCAGCTGATCGAGTCGGGCGCGGGCCTGCTCATCGGAGCCGTGAGCCTGGCGGTCGTGCTGGCCGACGTCGTGCCGCTTGCCGGGGCCGTCTTTGTGGCAGCCTTCGCGGTCTACGCGGTGATCCGGCAGTTCCTTCTCCGGCTCCGGGTGGAGCAGCGTGCGTCGTACCGAACCCCCCCGGCCCCGCCCGCCGCGGCGGCCGTCACCTCCGTCTTGGTGGTCGCCCTGTCGTTGCTGCAGACTGGGTGACGCCCCTGTTGCGGCTCGATCCGCTCGCGCCCCCATTCGGCATCCGTATCAACACACGTGTCGCCGTCGGGCCGACCGAGCGTGGGGTTGTTGTTCCTTGCGGCGTGTGCGCTGGGGCCGTCGTCGCGATTCGCGCCGTCATGAGCTGACGCACCGCCGGTTGCGTCCCGGCAGCGACGTCACCGTGCTCGCTGATGCCACGCGTCCCTCGGTCAGCGGATGAGCAGACTCGCATCGAAGAAGGCGCGGGCGAACGGCTCCACGACGATGCCGGTGACGATGACCGCGGCGGCAGATGCAAGGGTTGCCCACGCCGCCCACCGCCCGAGCACCGGAACCTGTGCCGCCGCCTCGTCGAAATACACAGGGGCGAGGACCCGAACGTAGTAAAAGATGGAGATCACGGTATTGATCGCCGCGACGATGGCCAGCCACTCGTAGCCGATCTCGATCGCCACGGCGAACAGGAGAAGCTTGGCGAAGAACCCGGCAAAGGGCGGGACGCCGATGAACGACATGAAGCTGATAGCCAGCGCACCGGCCAGCGCTGGCCGCTCCCGACCGAGGCCGGCATACGAGCTGAGCGCGGTCCGTCCCCGAAGCTCCACGACCACGCCGAATGCGGCGAGGTTGCCCAGGACATAGGCCAGCAGGAAGTACAACAGGGCCGGCAGGGCGAGGTCGCTGGACCCGATCGCGACGATGGCCATGAGGCCATAGCCGGTCTGCGAGACCGACGACCAGCCCAGCAGCCGCCGGACATCGTCCTGCCACAGACAGGCGAGATTGCCCAGGGTCATCGTGGCCGCGGCGAGCAGCGCGATCATGGGCTGC
>JBKJHI010000226.1:0-15496 GCA_046599085.1 Candidatus Limnocylindrales bacterium | reverse complement strand
GGCAAGGGCGGCGTCATCGTCGATCCCAAGAAGCTCAGCCAGAAGGAGCTGGAGGGTCTGACCCGCCGCTTCTTCACCGAGATCGAGGTCCTCGTCGGACCGGAGAAGGACATCCCGGCACCGGACGTCAACACGAACTCGCAGATCATGGCCTGGATGATGGACACCTACTCCATGCATGCCGGCTATACGGTCCCGGGAGTCGTGACCGGCAAGCCGATCAGCCTGGGCGGCTCGGAAGGCCGCACCGAGGCGACGGCCCGTGGCACGGTCTTCTGCATCGTCGAGGCGGCCCGCCACCGTGGTCTGGTCCTCGACACGGCCCGCGTCGCGATCCAGGGCTTTGGCAATGCCGGGTCGATCGCCGCGCGACTGATCGGCCTGGAGGGCGCAACGGTCGTCGCCGTGTCCGACTCGACCGGCGGCATCCATGCGCCGGCTGGCCTGGACATCGGCCGCGTCGTCGCGTGGAAGCAGGAGCACGGCACGGTCCAGGGCTTCCCTGGCGCCACGGACATCACCAACGCCGAGATCCTCGAGGTCGACTGCGAGATCCTGATCCCGGCTGCCCTGGAGAACCAGATCACGGCGCGGAACGCCGGCAACATCAAGGCCGGCCTCATCGCCGAGGCCGCCAACGGCCCGACCACGCCGGAAGCTGACGAGATCCTGTTCAAGGCCGGCAAGTTCATGATCCCGGACATCCTGTGCAACGCGGGAGGCGTGACCGTCAGCTACTTCGAGTGGGTTCAGGACCTCAACCGCGATCACTGGAGCGAGCTGGTCGTCAACGAGAAGCTGCGCGAGATCATGGTCAAGGCCTTCAGCGAGGTTCTCGCCATGGCCCGCCGCGAGCAGTGCAACATGCGGACCGCCGCCTATCTGCTGGCCGTCAAGCGCGTCGCCGACGCGATGGAGCTCCGCGGCCTCTACCCGTAGGCCGGATCCCGCCACGAACCGCATCGAGACCCTGGTCTGACGGCCGGGGTTTCGACGTACCCGGGTGCTAGCATTCCGGCCATGCTCGACCACGAAGAGAAGTTCCTGTTCAAGGAGGAGATCCTCCACCTGTCGAACGCGATGGCGGAGCCCGGCACGCTCGACAACGTCGAGGACCTGCTGACCGACGTCATCACCAGCCCGCGCTTCGATTCGGAGGTCTTCACCCTCGAGCGCAGCCTGCAGGTGATGATCGGCCCTCGAGCCGGCACCACGCTCGTCGGCCTCCTGACGGTCGCCCCCGAGGTATTCGACGAGGTCGCCGAGGTGCGCATCCCGTCCGAAGTCCACGAGCGACTCGTCGCGTGGCGTGCCCGCTTCGGCCTGGCCATCGACAACGCCCTCAACTTCCTCAACAACCCGGACGGCATCCAGGGCCACAACTTCGGTACGCAGATCGCCCATGTCGAGGAGCGGCGCGTGCTCCAGGGCCGGCTCACCCTCGTGCGCTACAACAACGAGCCGCAGTTCTTCATGGCCGATGCGAGCGTCTTCCTGGGCCTCGTCACGGACGTCCTGGAACGGCTGGGCCCGTACCTTGAGCCCGATGCCGTCGATGCCGAGGCGGTCGCTCGCCTGCGCGACGCGATCTCGCTCGTCGAGCGCAAGACGGGCGCGCACGGCTGAACGCATCCTGGCGGCGCCGCGGGCCCGACGGCCGGACTCGACCCGGCTGATGCGGCACCTCTACCTCGCCGCCACCGGCCAGAACCGCGGCAAGACCACGGTCAGCCTCGGCGTCCTCGACGGCTTCCAGCGCCGCGGCCTGTCGACCGGCTTCTGCAAGCCCGTCGGGCAGCGCACCGTGATCGAGGACGGGGTCCCGGCAGACGAGGACGCCGTGCTCATGAAGGCCGTGTTCGGCCTGACCGACCCGATCGGACGGATGAGCCCGGTCCACATCCCGCGCGGCTTCACCCAGTCGTTCATCGAGGGCAAGGTCGTGGACGACCTGGCGGCGCGCATCCGAAACGCCCACGCTGCGTTCGCCACGGACCGCGACATCCTTCTGATCGAGGGCACCGGCCACGCCGGGGTCGGCGCGGTGATCAGCCTGTCGAACGCTGATGTCGCGGCGATGCTGGGCGCACCCGCGGTCATCGTGTCCGAGGGCGGCGTCGGCCGCCCGATCGATGAGATCGTCCTCAATAAAGCCCTGTTCGAGCGAGCAGGTGTCCACGTCGCCGGGGCCATCGTCAACAAGGTGGACCTCGCCGCCAAGCCGGAACTAGCCCGCACCCTGGAGCGCGGCCTGGCTCGCCACGGGATCCCGCTCCTGGGCGTCTTGCCGTACCGGCCGATCCTGTCCAATCCGACGCTGTCGATGGTGCTGGAGGGCGTGCACGGCGAGCTCGTCCACCCCGGGCCAGACCTCGACCAGGTGATCGGCGGCGTGAGCATCGGGGCGATGGAGCCACAGCACATGCTCCAGCGCATCGGGCCCAGTGCCCTGGTCATCGTGCCGGGCGATCGCGAGGACGTCATCGCCGGGATCGTCCATGCCCGTCGCGTCAGGGCTCCGGCCGGCGGCGATGCGGTCGGCCTGGTGCTGACCGGGGGATACCGGCCCAGGGCGGCCGTCCTGCGGGCCATCCGCGACGCGGACCTGTTCGCCACGATCGTGCCAGAGGACACCTACCTCGTCGCGTCCGCCATCCACGACCTCCTGGTCAAGACGCATGCCTCGGACCGCGGCAAGATCGAGGAGATCAAGGCGCTCGTCTGGGAGCACCTGTTCATCGACCGGGTCCTGGAGGTGGCCGGCGAGGCGACCGTCCCGGCTTGACGCCGGCGCTGAGGCCACCGAGGCCGCCTGGACGCCACCGGGAGCCGCCTGAGGCCACCGGGGCTGCCCGACGCCGCCTGCCGTTCGCTAGGGGGAGCGGCTCGTTGTCGATCAGTCGCACATCGCCAAAGGCGACGGCCAGCGACAGCAGCGCCGGACGATCGACGACCTCGAGCTCGGCGAGCGTCGCATCGTCCGCCACGGACACGTAGCCGACCGCGGCAAGTGGTTCCTCGCCGAGGATGCCACGCATGACGCCGCGTAGCGCGTCTGCGGATCGCTCACCCGCCTCGTAACGGTCGCGAGCGACGAGCAGGGCGCGTCGAACGACCGGAGCCGCCGCACGCGCCGCAGGCGACAGGCGGGCGTTGCGTGAGGACATCGCCAGACCGTCCGGGTCGCGGACGGTGGCGCAGGCCACGACGTCGGTCGGCAGGGCGAGGTCCAGCGCCATCCGTCGGATGACCCGAACCTGCTGAGCGTCCTTCACGCCGAAGAACGCGCGCTCGGCACCGACCAGCGCGAACAGGATGGCCACGACCGTGGCGACGCCATCGAAGTGGCCGGGCCGCGCGGCCCCCTCGAGCGGCCATGCGATCGCGCCGACCGTGACGGTCGTGTCGAAGCCCGATGGGTAGACCTCGTCGACGGTCGGCGCGAAGACGAGGTCGACGCCCTCTGCCTCGCAGACCTCCAGGTCGCGGGCCTCGTTGCGCGGGTACTGGGTGAAGTCGGCGGCCTCCCCGAACTGGCGGGGATTCACGAAGATCGAGACGACGACGGTCGCGCTGGTCACGCGCGCCTGTTCGATGAGCGAGCGATGCCCGTCGTGCAGCCAGCCCATCGTCGGCACGAGGCCGATCGGTCGTGGCGCATCGGCCAGCACGGCACGCAGGTCGGCGCGGGTCCGGACGACGCGGGTCATGGGCAGGGGGTCGGGGAGGCGGTCAGAGGTCGCGATCGAGCGGGATGCCGCCCACCGGCATCGAGCCTGCCGGCTGATCGCCGTGGCCGCGGCCAAGGACCTCGTCGAGGACCTCGTCCTCCATCCGCACCGTCTGGGCCGCACCGGGGAAGACCCCAGCCTGGACATCGGCGATGTAGCGCGCGGTGGCGTCGGCGATGACGCCGCGAAGGTCGGCATAGGGCGACGCGTGACGCGGCACGAAGTCACCGAGGCCAAGGACGTCGGTGATGACCTGGATCTGGCCACTGCAACCGGGTCCAGCGCCGATGCCGATCGTCGGGATGCGCAGTCGCTCGGTGATCGCCTCGGCCAGCTGGGCCGGGACGAGCTCGAGCACGACGGAGAAGGCACCGGCTTCCTGGACCGCGTGGGCATCCGCCAGCAGCGACCGCGCGGCGCCCCGGTCCTTGCCCTGCACCTTGACCTTGCCGCCCATGCCGTGCTGTGCCTGCGGCGTCCAGCCGATGTGGCCCATGACCGGGATGCCGGCCTTGACCATCGCCTCGATGACCCGCGCCGTTCGGACGCCGCCTTCGACCTTGACCGCCTGGCAGCCCGCCTCCTGCAGGAAGCGTCCGGCGTTCTCCAGCGCCTCATCGACCGTCGCGTACGACAGGAACGGCATGTCGCCCACGATCAGTGCGCGCTGACTGCCGCGGACGACGGCCTTCGTGTGGTGGAGCATCTCGGCCATCGTCACGCGAACGGTCGACTCGTAGCCGAGGGCGACCTGGCCCAGTGAATCGCCGACGAGGATGAGCGGGATCCCGGCGGCGTCGATGATCTGCGCGGTCGGGTAGTCGTAGGCGGTGACCGTCGCGAGGCGCTCCCCGTCGGCGTATCGACGCGCGATGTCGGTGACGGTCAGGCGGCGGGGGACGTCGGTGGATGCGCTCATGTCGAGCGTCCAGTCTGCCCCTCGGGCGCTCGGTCGTCCAGCGTGACGGGTCCGGTCTCGGCCCCCTGGCGTGCCGCGAGCCTGGCCGCGACCCGATCCAGGATGGCGTCGGCGACGGCCCGCTTGGATTGCAGTGGCAGATCGTCGCGCGACCCATCTGCGGCCAGGATGCTGACCCGGTTCGTCTCCGTCCCGAAGCCGGACCCGGGCTCGGCGACATCGTTGGCGACGAGCAGGTCCACGCCCTTGCGGCGCAGCTTGTCCGCGGCGCGATCCAGGGAGCCGGTCTCGGCGGCAAACCCGACCACCACCGGCCGCGGGTCCATCGGTGCGTACGAGGCGTCGCCCGCGGTCTCCGTGCCGCTGGCGATCCGGGCGATCTGGGCGAGGACATCGGGCGTCGGCTCCAGATCAAGGCGCAGCCCCGAGCCACGCTCCAGCTTGCGATCCACCGTCGCGATCGGGCGGAAGTCGGCGACGGCCGCCGCCATCACCAGCACATCGAAGCCCGCCGAGCCATCCTCGGCGTGTGTGAGCCGGTGCAGGGCGGTGCGCAGATCGTCCGTGGACTCGACCCGCACGAGCGCCGCGCCGGCGGGCGGCTCGACCTCCAGGTTGGCGGCGACAAGGGTCACCCGCGCGCCGCGGTCCAGCGCGGCTGCGGCGACGGCGACACCCATCCTGCCCGTGGAGCGATTCCCGATGAACCGGACCGGGTCGATCGCCTCACGCGTGCCTCCCGCTGACACGACCACGTGGCGGCCCTCGAGATCGGGCTCGCGAGCGGGTCCCGCGATCGGCGGACGAGCGGCCGCGTCGGCGGCACGGATCGATCGATCGGCCACGGCGACCACGACGGCATCCACGATGGCCGGCAGCTCTGCCAGCCGTCCGACGCCGGATTGGCCCGATGCGAGCGGTCCGGCACCGGGCTCGACGATGGCGTAGCCGAAGTCGTCGCGCAGGCGGGCGACGTTCGTCTGCGTCGCCGGGTGCGACCACATGTCGCCGTCCATCGCCGGTGCCACGACCACGGGGGCGCTCGAGGCGAGGACCGTCGCCGTCACGACATCGCCCGACAGCCCGCCGGCCATGGACGCCATCCAGTGCGCGGTCGCCGGCGCGACCACGATGGCATCAACGCTGTCGGCCACGACGATGTGGCCGATCCGGCCGTCGGGCAGGAGCGCCAGCACATCGGTCTCGACGGCATGGCGCGACAGCGCCGCGAACGACAGCGGACCCACGAACCGCGTGGCGGACGGCGTCAGCATGGCCACGACATCGGCACCCTCGGCGCGCAGGAGCCGCAGCAGCTCGACGGCTTTGTAGGCCGCGATCGAGCCGGTGACGCCGAGTCCGATCAGGCGACCGGCCAGGCGCCCGCCACCCGCGACGGCATCGGTCATGGCAGGCCGAGCTCCAGCCGGTCCCCGCCGGTGACCTCGGCGTGGAGGATGGCCAGGCCCTTCAGCGTCAGGTCGGGATCGATGACGTCGATGCCATCGAGCGCCCGGACCCACGATGCGGCGGAGAGGCCACCGGTGAGGATGGCCCGGACGTCGCTGGCGGGGACGCCGGCCGCATCCCCCAGCTCACGGCGCACGCGGTCCAGCAGGCCCGCAGTCAGTGCCTGATAGCCGATGACCGCCCCCGACTGCATCGCACTGATGGTGTCGCGGCCGATCGCGCGGTCCGGCGCGCGCAGCTCGATCCGCGGCAGTTTGGCGGTCCGTGCCGCGAGCGCCTCCAGGCCGAGCTCCAGGCCGGGGGCGATGGCGCCGCCGACGTACGCACCGTCGGGGGCCACGCAGTCGAACGTCGTGGCCGTGCCGAAGTCCACGACGACCGCAGGAGCGCCGTACAGACGCGCCGCCGCGAGGGCGTTGACCAGGCGATCCGCACCGACCTCGCCGGGTCGGTCCACGCGGATCGGGATCGGCACCGTGCCCGCCGTGGCCAGGATGAGCGGACGGTCGTGGCGGGCCGCGATCGCCTCCACGATGGCGGTCATCGCCGGGACGACCGACGCGCAGGCGACGGCATCGATGTCGGCCCAGCTTGCGTCGTCGAGCCGGAGGAGGCCGTCCAGGAGGAGTTCCACCTCGTCCGTCGTGGATCGCGCGGCCGTCACCGCGCGGCGCGTGGCGAGGACCGTGCCACCGCGCATCCGTCCGATGGTCACGTTCGTGTTGCCGATGTCGATCGCAAGCAGCATGGCGGCGATGATACGCGGCGCGACCGGACTGACCGACGATTTCAGGGGTCGCGCAGCCGACGCGGTGCGGTACCATCGCGCCCATCGTCGCCAGCGCCACGGCCCCCCGTGCCCAGGAGATTCCGTCCGTGTCGATGCCACCGGCCGCCAAGTTCTTCGTGAACCAGGGCGTCGTCTCCAGCCGGACCGACATGCTGCACCTGCTGCGACCGCTCCTGAAGCAGGCCGTGACGTACCGCTACGTCCGCGGTCGCGACGTCATCTCGCACGGCACCGGATGGGTGGAGCGCATCGTCACCGACGCGCCGGACATCTCGACCTACTTCACGCCCCTGGCGATCACGCTCAACATCGATTCCTTCGAGCACCTGGAGTTCGAGACTCGTCCCGACCAGCTGCTCGTGTACACGCTCGTCCAGGGAGATGAGCGTGTCGTTGTCGAATTCGCGCCGATCGGTCCGGGCGGCGAGGACGCTTCCCCGTTCGCACCGCGACAGCTCGAGTTCGACACGGCTGACTTCGTCCAGATGGAGCTGCTCGGCCTCGACGTCCACGAGGACGAGTAGCGGCGATCCGGAGGCCAGCTCGCCGCCGGGCGGCCGATCCGATGCACTGTCGGGTGGAGAGACCTGCCGGCAGCGAGATGTGATGGCGCGGTCCGAGCCCGCCCATGTGGCTCGGCGCGCCCGTTCGTAGGGTAAGGAGGGTCAGGGACACGGTGGAGGGAATCGCCAGTTACTTCAAATTCGCCGAGCGGGGCACGACGATGGGTCGGGAGGCCAAGGCCGGCCTGACCACGTTCCTCGTGATGGCGTACATCATCGTCGTCAACCCGAGCATCCTGGCCGCAGCCGGGATCCCGGTTCCCGCGGCCGCTGCCGCGACGGCGCTCATCGCCGGGATCCTGACCATCGCCATGGGCCTCGTGGCCAACACCCCGATCGCCATGGCCGCCGGCCTCGGGATCAATGGCGCGGTCGCCTTCGGCCTGGTCCTCACCCAGGGGCTCACGCCGGCCGGCGCGATGGGCGTCATCGTCCTCGAGGGCATCGTCGTCACGGTCCTCGTGCTCGTCGGCCTGCGCGAGTCGATCATGCGCGCCGTCCCGCTCGCCCTGAAGCGGGCGATCGGCGTCGGTATCGGCTTGTTCATCCTGTTCATCGGCTTCATCGACGCCGGGATCATCATCAAGACCGGCGGCTCGTCGGCCGAGAACCCGGTCCCGGTGACCTTCGTGTTCCCGACCGAGCCGGCGCACTTCGTGTTCTGGCTGGGGCTGCTCATCACGGTCGCGCTGTGGGCCCGCAAGGTCCCGGCGGCGCTGCTCATCAGCATCCTCGTCACCACCCTCGTGGCCATAGCCGTTGGCGTCCAGGCGCTGCCGACGTCGTTCACCGCGACGCCCGACTTCTCGACCCTCGGAGCGTTCGACCTGACCAACGTGTTCAACCAGTTGGGCATCCTGGCCGCGGTGCTGACGATCTTCAGCTTCATGCTCACCGACTTCTTCGACACCATGGGCACGGCGACCGCGATCAGCGAGCAAGCCGGCCTGGTCGATGAGACCGGGCAGCCGGAGAACGTGGGTCGAATCCTGCTGGTGGACTCGGTCGGCGCGGCCCTCGGCGGCGCCGCCGGCATCAGCTCCAACACCAGCTTCATCGAGAGCGCGGCCGGCGTGGCCGAGGGTGGACGAACGGGCTTCGCCTCGGTCGTCACCGGCGTGCTGTTCCTGATCGCGATCCTGCTCTCGCCGCTCGCCGGCGTGGTCCCGTACGTCGCGACCGGGCCGGTCCTGGTGTTCATCGGCTTCCTGATGGTCGGCATGGTCCGCGACATCGACTTCAGCGACGTCGAGGACGGGTTCCCGGCCCTGCTGGGCATCATCCTCATGCCGCTGACGTTCAGCATCACCGTCGGCATCGGCGCGGCCTTCGTGGCGTACGTCGTGCTCAAGGTCGTCAAGGGCAAGCTGACCGAGGTCCATCCACTCCTGTGGGCAGTGGCCATCGCCTTCCTGATCTTCTTCCTCCAGAACTGGATCAGCGCGATGCTGCCTTCCGCCTAGGGCGGCCGCATCCCGACGTGGGCACGGCGCTTCGGTCACCGACCGGGGCGCCGGTCGCTCGCAGGGCTCCCTGCGTCGAGGGCGGCGGAGAGCAGGACTGCCGCATCGAGAAGCGGCGCAAAGTGATTGCCCTCGGGCAGGACCGTGAGGGTCGCGGCCGGGATGCGCGCGATGATCCGTTCCGTATTGGATAGGAGCTCCCACGCATCTCGTTCACCGTGAAAGGCGTGGACGGGGACAGTGATCGACTCCGGATCGAACGACCACGGCAGACAACGCACCTCCGTCTCGCGAAGCCAGCCGCGATAGCCCTGTCGGAGACCCTCGCAGATGTCTGCGACCAAGATCGCGACCCCTGGACCGGTCGTCGCCCAGCGTCGCTCGACGTCCGGGAACTCGGCGACCCAGGTCGCCAGTCGCGCGGCCGGTTGGGCCAGCATGCTGGCCCGGCCCGCCGTAGTCCTTGCGCATCGACTCAGCCCCATCCGTCCGGAGCTGCCGGTACTCCTCGATGTCCTCGGCGGACATGAACGCCTCGTCGTCATACGGCCCAGCCCCGCTGCTCAACACGACCCGCGTCACCCGTTCCGGGTGCGTCGCCGCCAGGGCCAGCGCCATCGGACCTCCGGCGGATACGCCGATGACCGCGAAGCGCTCGATCCCCAGGTGGTCGGCAACAGCCAGGGCATCCAGGACATCGATGGTCATGTCCTGGGCTGGCACGAGGTCAGATCGACCCATCCCCGGCCGATCGAATGCGACGATCCGGGCGTTGGCGGTCTCGAGTTCGCCGACGTCGACCAGATCCGCCTCGATCCGTGAGCCGGGCTGGCCGTGGAACCAGACGATGGGTCGCGCGGACTGGTCGCCCCGTACTCGAAAGCCGATGCGCCGGCCATTCGTGACCGTCAGGACCGAATCGACCACCTCGACCATGCCCGAACCTCCGCATCGCCCACGCCGCGGACATGGTACGACGGGCCATGTACCATCGGCCGCGATGTTCGAACGGACGGCGCTGCCCGAGGGGCCACGCGTCATCAGCGCCCGGCTCCCGGGGGCTCGTTCGGTCTCCATGGCGGCCTACGTCCTGGCGGGTTCACGCCTGGAATCGGCCGAGGAGGCCGGCGCGGCCCACTTCATGGAGCACCTCACCTTCAAGGGCACGGCCGCGTATCCGACGACCCGCGCGCTCAGCGAGGCGATCGAGGGCGTCGGCGGATCGTTCAACGCGGCCACGGACCGCGAGTCGACGGTCTACTGGGTCCGCGTCCCCGGCCGCGAGGCGCGTCGGGCGGTGGACGTGCTCGGCGAACTGATCGTCCGACCGCGTCTGGACAGCGCCGAGATCGAGGGCGAGCGGACCGTCATCATCGAGGAGATCCGTTCCTACCAGGACGATCCGAGTGAGTACGCCCAGACCCTGTTCCAGACCGCGATGTTCGGTGACGGCCCGCTGGGCCGCGAGATCTGCGGCGATGAGGCGGGGATCCGCGCCCTACCGGAAGGCACCATCCGGGACTTCTGGCGAACGATGTACCGGCCGGCGAACACGGTCGTCGCCGTCGCCGGGGACATCGCCCACGACGAAGCAGTCGACCTCGTGGCGGCCGCGTTCGGGTCCGGCAACGGCGCGATCCCGGCGTACGCTGCCGCGCCCGCCCTGCCCGCCGGCGAGCGCGTCCGGCTCGGCCGCCGAACGACGGCCCAGGCCCAGCTCGTGGTCGGCGTCCCGGCGCTGCGTCGCGACCACCCGGATGCCTGGACGCTGGCCCTCCTGAACGCGGTCCTGGGCGATGGCATGAGCAGCCGTCTGTTCCTGTCGGTCCGCGAGGAGCGCGGACTCGCCTACGACATCGGTTCCGGTCTGGTCGACTACGCAGATGCGGGAGCCCTCGAGGTTTCGGCCGGGGTGGACCCTGCGGGGCTGCGCGATGCGCTGGCCGCGATCCTCGCCGAGCTTGCGCGATTGCGCGACGAGCCCGTCCCGGCCGCGGAGCTCGACAAGGCGCGCCGCTACCTCTCTGGTGGCCTGGAGCTGCGCATGGACGAGACCCGCCACCTCGCGTCGTGGATCGGCGGCCAGGAGGCGCTCCACGACCGAGTGCTCACGCTCGAGGACGCGCTCGCGGCGATCGATGCCGTGGACGCCGACGCGATCGCCCGCGTGGCTGGCGATCTGTTCACTGATGAGCGCCTGCGGATGGCCGTGGTCGCCCCAGGCCGGTACCTGCGTGGCCTCGAACGCCACCTGCGGCTGCCCGCATGACCACCGCACCCGACGGCCAGTCGGAGGAGGATCGCCCGACACGATCGGCGTCCCTGGTGCTCGCCCGCCTGCACCTGCGCACGGGTGCGCTGGCCCTGGCGCGAACCGAACTCGAGACACTGGCCGGGCGGGATGCCCTCGACGATGCCGGGATCCAGGACCTCGCAGAAGTTCGCTGGCGCACCGGCGACGTGGCTGGCGCGGGCGAGGCGGTCACCGCTTTGCTCGAGGGCGCGAGCGAGGGCGATCCCGTCGCGGGCGACGGGCAGTCGATCATCTGGGTGATCGCCGCGGAAGCCGCGGCCGCCAGAGGCCGGCCCACAGAAGCGCGCCGTCATGCGGAGCGGCTGCGCGCGGTCGACAGCGCGACGATCGATGCCATCTTCGCCGGTGCCGCCCGGTCCTCGGCCTGGCCGCCGGACCCGCTGACGCTGATGCCGAGCGACGCGACGCTGTTCGCGCTGGTCGCGAAGGGGGAGCGAGCCGCCCCCGTCGGGGAGGTCACGTCGGCCATCGCCCCGACACGGAGCAGTCTGGCGGCCGCCGAGACGCTGGCCACCGGGAGCCCGGGTCTGTGGGACGCGGAGCCCGCAGCGGCGCCATCGGATGAACCCGGCGGCGACGAACCTCCCGAGATCGATCCGGAACTCGCCGCCGTCGCCGAGGCCATCGCCGCGACCGATGCGATCGCCGAGACCGCGGGCGACACGGAACGCTTCGGCCCCGACTGGGAAGGCACGGAGGTGGTCGATGAAGACGACGCCGACGCCGCCTTCGACGGCCCTGACCCCGATGAGGGCCTCGAGGCCGGGCTGGCCGCACTTGGCGCCGGGGATCACGACGCCGCGGCCGTGCACCTGGGTCTCGCCCTGCGCCTCGCGCCGGCGCTTGCTCCCCGCATCCTCGAGATCCTCGGCGATGACGATCACCCCGGATTGGCGTTCGTGCGCGGCGACGCGTATCGTCTCGTCGGTCGCGAACGCGAGGCCCGCCAGGCCTATGTCCGGGCGCGACCATCGACCCCGAGCCCTGACCCACGGGTCGATGACGGCCCCGGACCTGGCGCCGCCGCCCGACCTGGCGCCGCTGCCGACCTCGACGACCCCGACCCATCCCAAGGAGATCCCGCGTGACCGAACGAACCCTCGTCCTGATCAAGCCCGATGGCGTGCAGCGCCAGCTTGCCGGCCGCATCCTCGCTCGCTATGAGGAGCGCGGCCTGAAGGTCGTCGGTCTGAAGCTGGTGCACGCCGAGCGCTCGACCGCCGAAGCGCATTACGCCGCACACCGCGAGAGGCCGTTCTTCGCCAGCCTCGTGGACTTCATCACGTCTGCGCCGCTCCTCGCGATCGCCCTCGAGGGCCCCAATGCCATCGCGGTCGTGCGAACCATCAACGGTGCGACCCGGCCGCACGAGGCGGCTCCCGGCACCATCCGCGGCGACTTTGCCCTGGAAACGGCGCAGAACATCGTGCACGCGTCGGACGGACCCGAGGCGGCCGACGAAGAACTCGCGCTGTGGTTCGACGCCGCGGAGCTGTTCGACTACGAGCGCGACATCGATCGCTGGGTCCTCGCGCCGGCCGACTGACCAGGCCAGCGCCTCAGATCGTCGGGACGGGCTCGAACGACGGCTCGTCCGACTCGGACGGCGCTGGGGCATCGGTCTCGTCCGGCCCGGGCGTCACGCCCGGTACACCTGGCTCGAACGATTCGATGACCTCCAGGCTGGGTGGCAGACCGGCTGCGGCCGCCGGCCCGCCGAAGCCGCCCATCGCGGTCCCGAGCGCCATCAGCGCGAGGATGAGTGCCCCGACGGTCGCGGTGAATGCCCGGTTGGCCCCCCAGGTCGTGCGGAGCCACGACCGGGCAGCCGTCACGTCGAACGGCGTCACGGTGATCCGCGTCCCGGCCACGATCCGCCCGCTTCCGGACGCCGATCGTTGCAGGCCGACCGCGAGGAGGCGCCCGTAGTAGGCCAGCGGGCTCAGCGTGCCGAGCAGCAGGATCGACGCGAGCGGCCCATCGAGCGCCATCCCGACGATCGATGCCCGTGCCTCGAAGACGGCGATCCCCGGCAGACCGATGCTGGCGACCACGACGGCGACGAACGCAACGCCGAGCGCCGGTGATCGAAGCATCCAACCGCGGAGGTCGTCGACGCGGCCGGTGGAGAACGTGGCCCGGGTGGCCGCGGCCCAGGCCGCGAAGGCGCTGCGTGCGACCACGAACGCCAGGATGAACGTCCGTGCGGGTTCCCAGGCGGCCGGATCCAGGACGGCGACCGCCAGGATGATGACCCCGGCATCGCCGATGATCGAATAGCCGACGACGTGCTCGATGTCGTCGTGGACGAAGGCCGCGAGCGACGCGAGCAGGATCGATGCGCCGCCGATCAGCAGGACCACGATCCGGATGGCGCTGACATCGACGAGCAGCGGGGCGATGGATTGATCCGCCCAACCGAGGGCGACGACAGCGAACCCGGCCGGTGCCCAGGCCGTCACGAGCGGCAGCGTGGCCTCCGGCACCGAGTCGGTGAGCCGCGCGGCCCAGGCATGGAGGGGGATGGCCCCGAAGCGAACGGCGACGGCGAGCGCCATGGCCAGGTAGGCGAGACCGAACACGACGGGCTGGGCCGCCAGGTCGGACAGGTCACGGCCGATCCACGCGGTCGCGGCGATGGCCATCGTGCCGGCGACGGCGGCGGCTCGCAGCCCGCGCATGCCGATCGTGGCACCGACCCGACCCGAGGTGGGCGGGATGGCCAGCAGGGAACCGACGACGCCACCGGCCGTGGCGGCCAGCACGGCCAGGCGGGCATCCGGGATCGCCAGGGCCAGCGCGGACGTGCCCAGCAGGGCCAGCGTCACGGCGGACGCATCACGCCGGGTCCCGGCGGCCCACCCGATGACCGCGAGGACGAGCCCGCTGACCGCACCCAGGATGAGGAACAGCTGCAGGAACGAGGTGGTCGCCAGGCCCGCGTCGTCGATGACCAGCACCTCGCCTGGCCGGATGGTGGCCGCGGCCACGACGGCGGCGACGAGGGCCACGAGGCCGATCGCGGCGGACACGCGCTCGAAACCGCGGGTCAGGAGCGCCAGCACGGCCCCCACCGCCGTGACCAGCAGGAACGGCAGCAGGCTCACGGACGGGCCGGGGGCGTGTCGCTGGACCGCTCCTGCTCATCGAGCCTGTGTGCGTCCGGCGTCCTGCGGAGACGCCCGGGACCTTCTGGGGCGTAGTCGAAGCCACCGGGTGCGTCCAGCCGCGCGGCCCGGCCCAGCGCGGCCGCACAGCCCGCGACCGCCACCAGCAGGATGGCCGAGAGGAGTTGCTCCATCTGCCCGGGTGTGCCGCCAAGCGCAGCCCGAACGAGCAGCCCCGCGTCGACCAGGAGGAGACAGCCGACGCTCACGCGCAGCACGTCACGCCCGGTCAGCACCGGCAGCACGGCCAGGGCCGCGACCGCGAACCCGGCGGCACTGGCGAGGGCCGGGCCGCCTGCCGCAGCGCCCAGACCGTGTGAGCCGAAGCCGACGACCGCGGCCGATGCCGCCATGAGCAGTTCAGCGGGCCAGCCGATCCGAGAGCCGCCGGTCGGGGCATGGACGATCCTCACGGATGCGTCGTCGCGGGCCGCGATCCACAGGAAGTAGCCGCCGAGGATCGCCCCGATCAACCGGGCAGCCAGTCCCACGGGGGCGGCGACCGGATCGGCGACGACGGGGGAGACCAGCAGGACGACGGCCACGGCGAGGACGGCGGTGCGCGCCTCGCGGGCGCTGATCGCGGTGGCCCCGGCCAGGACGACGACGATGGCCGCCAGCGCGACGATCGGGTTCATGCGGACCGGACGCCAGGCGCGGCGCCCATCGAGTGGATCGCGTTGATCGCGTGGCCGCCGCCCGCGTTCATGGAGCGGTGGTGGTCAGGCCAGGATAGGTCGGTGTCGGCAGGATGCCGAAGGTATCGAACGGCCAGTAGCGCAGCCACGCGCGCCCGATCACCTGCTCGGCCGGGACCGGCCCGAACGTCCGCGAGTCGGCGGAATTCGACCGGTGATCGCCCATCAGGAAGAGTTCGTCGTCCGGGATCGTCCAGGACGTCTGGTCGCCGGAGACCGTCGTCGGCTGGGGCACGTCCTCGGGCAGATCGCGATACAGGTACGGCTCGTCGAGGGCTTCGCCGTTGACGTAGACCAGGCCGTCGTCGCGGACCTCGATCGTGTCGCCGCCTTCGCCGATCTCCCGCTTGGTGGACGGGGTGTCGTCGCTGGACCAGTCTG
>JBKJHI010000224.1:0-4191 GCA_046599085.1 Candidatus Limnocylindrales bacterium | reverse complement strand
CACGGCGCCCATGGCGTGCTGGAACTCCCGACCGGCACGATCGTTGCGACGGGAACGGTTCGAGGCGACCTGATCGTCATCGAGTGAGGCGGGTCCGGGCACATCGGCCCCCGCCGGGCACATCGGCCCCCGCCGGGCCCCGCAGGTCCGCACTTCGTGACGAATAGAACTCACAGTTCTACGGATTCGCTCCAGCGGGGTCCAACCACCCGCCGACGACCGAATCTCATGACAGATAGAACTACCAGTTCTATTCGGACTCGTATCTGGGCTATGGACGGTGCCCCGACGCCCTCGCCCGCGATTCGTAGAACTCTCACTTCTATCTGACAGGTTGAGGGCCGCGGCACGATGGGGCCGCGGGGGCGTGCCATGTAGTGAGCGCCAGATAAGCGGCGCCGATCACGATCAGCAGATGGAAGACGAGCGAGTCGGACGGTTGGTCCGCGCAGTACGGCTCAAGCGGGGATGGCGGCAGGTTGATGTCGCTACGAGGGTGGGCTGCAGCCAGCGATGGATCGGCGAGATCGAGCTCGGACGGCTCGACGGCGTCACGGTCGGCACCCTGCGCAAGGTCGGTGACGTCCTGGAGATCCGCGTGCGGATCGATGCCTGGTGGCGCCTCGGCGATGGAGCGAGGTTGCTTGACGCGGAGCATGCGCGGCTCGTTGAGATCGCCGTGCGGTCGCTGATCCGTGAGGGCTGGGGCGTCTGGCCGGAGTGGAGCTTCAACCACTTCGGGGAGCGCGGTTCGGTGGACATCGTCGCGTGGCACGAAGCGACGCGCACCCTGCTCTTGATCGAGGTGAAATCGCGCCTCCACGATGTGCAGGAGCTTCTCCACACGTTTGGCAAGAAGGTGCGCATCGTGCCCGGGCTTTTCGCAGCGGAGCGTGGCACGCCTCCGGAGCGCGGCACGACCGCGGCTTACATCGCGACCGCGGCGCACCTCGCGACCGCGGCGCACATCGCGACGATGCTTGTCGTGGCCGATACGCCTGCAGCCCGACGGATCGTCCGCGAGCATGTCGCGACGTTCGATTCGGTCTGGCCGGAGCGCCCGCAGGCGTGCCGTCGCTTCATCCGCCGTCCGGGTGAGGGCGCGGCCACGTTCCGCGGCGGCATCTGGTTCGTCGCCGCGGGATCCGGCGCGGCGCGATCCGACGCCGCGGGATCCGGCGCCGCGATGCCCGCCGCTTGACCGTGCGTCTCGCGGACCTGACGTCAGCGGTTCTGGACCTCGCGTTCCCTGGGACATGCGTCGGGTGTCGGCGCGAGGGCACGCCGCTGTGCGTGACGTGCGCTCGCGCCCTGGCCTCGCGAGAAGCGTCCGCCTCGGGCGTCTCGATCGGCCTGCCTGGCGAGGTCCCTGCGCCCCTGCTCCAGCTCGAGTGGTGTGCGCCGTTCCAGGGCATCACCCGCGACGCCCTCCACGCGATCAAGTACGGCGGTGAGCAGCGCCTGGCCGGGCCGTTGGGTGGAGCCATCGCACGTCGATGGCGCCGGGCTGGGACCGGCGCCACCCTGGTCACGCACGTCCCCGTGCACGCGGACCGCGCGAGGCACCGCGGATACGACCAGGCGGAGCTGATCGCCAGGTCCGCGGCGAGCGCGCTGCAGCTCCCGCACGATCCTCTCCTTGTGCGTGCCCGGGCGACGATCGCCCAGTTCGACCTGGACCGGGCGGATCGCTCGACCAATGTCCACGGCGCATTCGCGATCCGGGACGCAACCGCAGCCGCGATCTGCGCACGCCGACCGTGGGTCCTGCTCATCGACGACGTGGTCACGACCGGCGCGACACTCGCCGCCTGCGCCGAGGTCCTGGAGGCGGCCGGCGCGATCGGCGTCTCGGCGATCACCGTGGCGAGGGAACGATGAACGGCCTCCATCGGCCACCCCGCCTATACTCGGGACAGGCTGATACCCACGACCGCCCACGCCAAGAGGTGACGGATGCGAACCATCGTCAAGGGCAAGAACGTGGAGGTTCCCGACCGTGTACGCGAGTACACGGAGCGCAAGCTCCACCGGCTCGATCGATTGCTCGACGACCGGACGGACGCCATCGTCGAGTTCTCCAACGAGCACCATCGCAGCCCGGCGGACGCCCACACCGCGGAGGTGACGCTCGTCATCGACGGACAGACGCTGCACAGCCACGCGTCCGGGATCAGCTACCAGTCGGCCCTCGATGTCGTGATCGACAAGGTCGAGCGGCAGGCCGTGGACCACAAGTCCAAGCCGCGCGTCCGGTCGCGGCCGGAGGAAGAAAAGCGACTCCTGACATCGATCGCGAACGGATCCTCCGATGCCGGGAGGCCGAGTCGCATCGTGAAGACCAAGCGCTTCGCGATCGAGCCGATGTTCGAGGAGGATGCTGTCGTGGCGATGGAGGAGTTGGGCCACAGATTCTTCGTCTTCGTCGATGCCGAGACGGAGAAGGTCGCGATCCTCTACCGGCGCGACGACGGCGACTACGGGCTGATCGAGCCGATCGTCGGCGGCGAGTACACGAAGGGACGCGCCGCGGCGGGCAGTCGCCGCCGATAGCGGGTCTGCGGCGGGACGACCGCCGATAACGGGTCTGCGGCGGGACGACCGCCGCGAGTCAACCGGGATGCCGTCGGGAGCGAGCGGATGAATGAGCGGATCGTCCGCTCGGTCAACGCCTCGTCGGCGGTCAGTTCGGCCGCCCGGTCTGACTCCGAGGTGGGCGACTCCGGCGCCACGGGACCGGTGGCCGATGCGTCCGGGTGGTCCGTGTCCATGGGTCAGCATCGTACGATGCTGTCGATGCCCCCGACACTGCCAGACGGCCGACGACTCGGCGTGCACCTGCCGCTCGCGACCGGGATGGTCCGGGCGGTCGAGCGCGCCCGGAAGATCCGCGCCCAGGCGCTCCAGATCTGGACCGATAACCCGACGGCCTGGCGTCGGCGAGCGGCGCCACCGGTCGAAGCCCCGGCATTCCGGCGTCGGCTGCAGGCGCTCGACATCGGACCGGTCGCGGTCCACGCCTCGTACCTGATCAACCTCGCCGGGCCGGAACCGGTGTTCTTCGAGCGCTCGATCGGTCTGCTGGCGGCGGAGTTGCGCGACGGACCGCTGTTCGGCGCCCGATTCGTGAACGTGCACATCGGGTCCCACCGCGGCGCCGGCGTCGAGGCGGGGATCGAGCGACTCGCCGAGGGCGTTGTTCGAACGCTTGGCGCGGCGGACGGTCCAGGTGACGCGGGTGACGCAGGCGGCCCGAACGACCCGAGCGGCGCGAACGACCCGGGCCCGGCTGATAGCGACCGACCCGTCGCCGACGCTGACGCTGGCGAGCTGCCGTCGCTGCCGATGCTCGTGCTCGAGAACTCGTCGGGGAGTGGCGCCGGGCTGGGGATGGACCTGGACGAGCTTGCATCCATCGCCCGCGCCATCGCGGACCGCGGCATCCCGGATGCTCGGGTGGGCTTCTGCCTGGACACCGCGCACGCGTGGGGTGCGGGGATCGACGTCTCCGACCCCATCGCGACCGATGCGTTCCTGGCCGGATTCGACGACCGGATCGGCCTGCACCGCCTCGTCATGGTGCACCTCAACGACTCGCGCTCCGAGCGTGGGTCGCGGCTCGATCGTCACGAGCACCTCGGCGCCGGGCGGATCGGGCCGGCAGGGATCGGCCACGTCCTGACACACCCGCGGCTCGCCCACGTCACGTATTACCTGGAGACGCCGGGCATGGACGAGGGCTACGACGAGATCAACGTCAAGCGCGCCCATGCCCTTGCGGCGGGACGTCCCCTCAGACGGTTGCCCGCGGCGGCCTTCAGGACCCGCAGTGCTCGGGCTCGGACGGCGCCGGCGTGAACGACGCCGCGGGACGCGGATCGCCGGACCGAGGGCTCGCGGGGCGGGGCTGGCTCGCGGGGCGGGGCTGGCTCGCGGGGCGGGGCTGGCTCGCGGGGCGGGGCTGGGCTGGGCCCGATGCGCTCGCGCTGCTGGGCCCGTTGCTGCTGGCGGCCCTCCTGCGACTCCCTGACCTCGCCACACGGGGGACCTGGGACAGTGACCAGGGCCACGACATGCTCATGCTGCGCACGTTCATCCGCGACGGGGTGATCCCACTTCTCGGGCCACCGACCTCGATCGGCGACGTCCACCATGGTGCGTGGTACTACCTCCTGCTCGCGCCGGCTGCGG
>JBKJHI010000170.1:0-4144 GCA_046599085.1 Candidatus Limnocylindrales bacterium | reverse complement strand
GACGGCGCCGACCGGACGGACCCCGCCCTCGAGCAGGTGACCAACCTCCTCGGCGCGCTGCCCGGCAACAGGATCGTCGTCGTCGCCATCAACGAGGACGGCATCCTGGGCGCCATCGGCGCTGCCAATACGCTGGGTCGCCAGACCGACCTGTACTACGGCGGCCAGGGCACCGACCCGTCGATCTGGAAGGACGTCGCCTGCAATCCGAACTACATCGCCTCGGTCGCCTACTACCCCGAGCGGTACGGCACCCTGGTGGTCCCGGCCATGATCCAGGCCCTCAAGGGCGAGACGATCCCGACCGAGATCTTCACGAAGCACGAGATCATCAACAAGGACAACATCCGGTCCATCTATCCGGAAACGCCGGCCTGTTGATGCGATCGGTCCTGACCGAGATCGCTCGATGACCTTCGCCCTCCAGGCGAACGGCATCCGGAAATCGTTCGGTGGCGTCGAGGTCCTCCATGGGGTGGACCTCGATGCGACCGGTGGATCCGTGCTGGCCCTGCTCGGTGAGAACGGGGCCGGCAAGTCCACGCTGGTCAAGATCATCGCTGGCGACTACACCGCGGACGCTGGCCAGATCATCGTCGATGGGGTCAACCATCCATCACTGACCCCCATCAGCGCCCGCGACCTTGGCGTCGCGATCATCTTCCAGGAGTTCCAGGACGCCCCCACCCTGACGGTGGCCGAGAACATCTCGCTGGGGCGCATCCCCAATCGCTTCGGGGTCGTCGACTGGGCCGAGGTGCAACGCCGCGCCAAGGCGATCCTGGACGAACTCGGCGTCGACATCGACCCGTCCCGTCGCGTCTCGACCCTGCGGGTGGGCGAGCGCCAGATCATCGAGATCGCCCGGGCGCTGTCGCGCTCCGCCAAGCTGCTGATCCTCGACGAGCCCACGGCGGCCCTGTCACAGCACGAGACGGAGACCCTGTTCACGTTCGTCCGACGTCTGCGCGACCAGGGCGTCGCGATCATCTACATCACCCATCGCCTCGACGAGGTGACGACCATCGCGGATCGCGTCCAGGTCCTGCGCGACGGCAATGTCGCGCTTCTGGCGCCCGTCGTCGAGACCGACCGCAACGCCATGATCGAGGCGATGGTCGGCCGCCACGTGACGGAGATCGCGCGGCCGCCGTCCCTGTCGCGAGCCGCCACCGAGCGGGCCGCCGTGCAGTGGACCGCCGCGGCGTCGGAGGACAGCTTCAAGGACGTCTCGATCGAGGTCCACCAGGGCGAGATCGTGGCCATCTACGGCAAGCTCGGGTCCGGTGCGGCCGAGGTCGGCGAGACGGCCTACGGGCTGCGTCCCATCACCGCCGGAACGATGGAGATCGACGGTCGAGCGCGGACCATCTCCGGCCCGGTCCAGGGCGTCGCCGCCGGCGTCGGCTTCCTGCCGGCCGACCGCAAGTCGGGTGGCGGGTTCATGGTCCGCCCGGTCGCCGAGAACGTGGCCGTCGCCTCGTGGGGGCGCCTCGCGACCTTCGGGCAGCTCATCTCACAACGATCCGAGTCGAAGGCGTATCGACGCTGGCACGACAAACTGTCGATCCGGTCGCGCAACGACGCCAGCCAGCCGATGGGCACGCTGTCGGGCGGGAACCAGCAGAAGGTCCTCCTGGGACGCTGGCTGGAGCGCAGCAGCAAGGTGCTCGTCCTCATCGAACCGACCCGCGGCGTCGACGTCGGGGCTCGGCAGGACATCTACCTGGCCCTGCGCGATCTGGCGGCCGAGGGGGTCGCCGTCCTCATCAGCACGTCCGACTACGAGGAGGCCGTGCAGGTCGCCGATCGGGTCTACGTGATGGCCAGGGGCGAGGTCGTGGCCGACCTCAGCGGGAACGACATCACGACCACGCGGCTCCTCGCCGCAGCAGGAGGGTGAACCAGTTGACGACCAAGGACTCCAGCGTGGCTGCCGGTAGCCCGCCTCCGGGAACGCCGCCGGTCGCCGTGCTCCCGGCGCGCGGGCGCGGCGTGTCCGTGCCCGAGACGGCGGCCCTCCTGGTCGTGCTCATCGCCCTGTTCGTCTTCTTCTCGATCAGCTCGAAGTTCTTCCTCAACAGCGAGAACCTGATCAACGTCCTTCAGAACGTCGCCGTCGTGGGCATCATCGCCTGCCCCGCCACGCTGCTGCTCATCTCCGGGCAGTTCGACCTGTCGGTCGGGTCCGGCGTCGGCTTCGCCGGGATGCTGATGGCCGTCGCCGCGCTGGCACCTGGCACCGGCGGCGTGGACCTGCCGCTGGCCATGAACCTGCAGGTCTCCTCCGCCTTCATCGTCGCGGTCATCGGGACGCTGATCATCGGCTTCATCAATGCCTTCGCGGTCACGGTCATCGGGATCAACGCCCTGATCACGACCCTCGGGACGCTGGCCATCTTCCGCGGCCTGACCAAGGTCCTCGGCGACGGGCAGACCATCCGCATCGAGAACTTCGGTGAGCTCGGCGTGCTGCGGGTCCTCGGCATCCCGCTCCCTGTCTACATCTTCATCGCGATCGTCGCGATCTTCTGGTTCGTCCTGCGCTACACGGTGTACGGCCGTTCGCTGTACGCCATCGGGGCGTCGCCGAGCGCGGCGCGACTCGCGGGTATCCGGGTCAAGCGGGTCATCTTCATCGCCTTCCTGCTGTCGGCGCTGTGCGTCGCCCTGGCCGGCCTCATCCGCCTCTCGCAGGTGGCCGGCGCCTCGGTCAACTCGGGCCTGGGCATCGAGCTGTCGGTCATCACGGCCGTGGTCCTTGGTGGCGCGAGCCTGTCCGGCGGACGCGGCGGTATCGGTGGCACGGTCCTGGCCGTCCTCATCGTGGGGATCCTGGCCAACGGTCTCATCCAGCTCAACGTCCCCTCGTTCTGGATCGAGGTCGCCAACGGGCTCCTGCTGCTCGGCGCCGTCACCGTCGACCGGCTTCGCGTGCGCCTGACGCGCGCGGACGTCTGACCCCACCCGAACACGATCCCGGAATCCGTTGCAACGCGTGACGCCGGCCTGCTCGGCCGGCCACCCTGAGGCAGGAGGACCCCCATGACCGAGGTCGATCGCAGCATCCCATTCGTCGAGACCCACCATCACCTGTGGGAGCTCGACCGATTCCACTACGACTGGCTGACCGACCCGGGTTGGCCGGGGCATAACGCCCTGCTCGGCGACTACAAGATGATCCGCTCGACGATCGGCGCGCCGCTGCGCTTCTTCAAGGAGTTCTACGGCGCGAACGTCATCAAGAGCGTCCACGTCGAGGCCGCCTACGCAGGACCGGACGCCCTCGAGGAGACGGTCTGGCTGGAGCAGGTCGGCAAGGAGTACGGCTACCCGAACGCGCTCGTCGTGTTCTGCGACATCGAGGCCGACGGCGCCGAGGCGAAGCTTGACCAGCACCTGGCGGCATCCGACCGTGTCCGCGGTGTCCGCATCCGCGCCCATCCGCAGGACGGCGGTGGGGCCGCCTTCAAGAACGGCTACGCGGCACTGGCCAAGCGGAACCTGTCCTACGAGCTGAACGCCTCGCCCGGCGTGCTGCTGTCAGGACGTGACGTCGCCGCGGCGATGCCCGACACCCAGGTCATCCTCGGGCACGCCGGTTTCCCGGTGCAGCGCGACGATGCCTACTTCCAGCAGTGGCAGTCCGAGATCAGCGAACTCGCCCAGGTCGAGCACGTGAGTGCCAAGGTGTCCGGGTTCGGCATGGCCGACAACCGCTGGACGATCGACTCCATCCGACCATGGGTGCTGCACATGATCGAGGCCTTCGGTCCGAACCGGATCATGTTCGGGACCAACTGGCCCGTGGACATCCTGTATGCCACCTACCTCGAGCAGACCGACGCCTATCGTCGGATCATCGCTGACGCCGGCTTCAGCCGCGAAGAGCAGGAAGGGATGCTGCACCGCAACGCCGAACGCCTGTATCGGATCTGACCCGTCACTCACGATCCGACCCCACCCACACTGATCGTCAAGGAGACCCACCAGTGCGCGTTCCCGCCTCTCTTGCCCTCCTGCTCGGTGCCGTGCTGATCGCCGGCGCCTGCAGCAATCCCGCGGCCTCGTCCGCACCGCCCGCCAGCGACGCCCCGAGCGTCGCCCCGACGGATGCCCCCTCGGTCGAGCCGTCGGCCCAGTC
>JBKJHI010000139.1:0-3227 GCA_046599085.1 Candidatus Limnocylindrales bacterium | reverse complement strand
GGAGCGCGGCTGCGGCGACGAGCCCGGCGGCGACGGAACGTGGAGCGATCGGCAGAGCCGGCAGGACGGGGCGGGCGATGGCGGTCACGCGCCAAGCTCCCAGCGGAGGGTCCGCTCTGGCAGGTCGCCGAGGCCCGTGAGTACAAGCTCGACCCACCTGGCGCCGGCGAGGAAGGGCGGGGAGTCCCCCTCGAACGTCAAGGTCCCCTCGCGATGGTGGCCGCCCTTGGGCGCCGCCCACGGCTGAGCGGTCAAGGTCTCACTGCGATCGTTGCGAAGGATCGCGTCGGAGAGGTCAAGGGCGTCGAGGTCGACCGAATGGGTATCGAGCGTCACGTCGAAGACCGCGCCACCGGTGGGACCGGCCCAGCCGACCACGGCGGTCACCTGGCCCCCGTCGCTGGTCTGCGTCATCGCTCCTGTCGGGTTCGCCGATGAGGTCGCAGAGCTTGGGGTCGGTGGGGCCGTCGTGCTCGAAGAGGCCGTCGGGGTCGTTGGGGCCGTCGAGGCCGAGGACGAGCAGGCGGCAACCACCAGGATCGTGGCGACGAGGAAACCAGCGAGCGTACGTTGTCCGTTCATGGTCATGACGTTGTCGGGGTCAGCTGAGCGCCCGATGAATCGGGGCTGAGGATGAACGGCCGGTGCCATGGATTCGCCCAGTCATGCGGTGACGACCGCGGCGAGTACGCGTCGAAGTCGCTGGGCAGCTTCGGCGGCGATCGGCGCGATCCCGGCGGAACCCGCGATACCGAGCGCGGCCACGGGATCCATGATCTCGACGATCGTGCCGGACCTCTCGTCCGACTGGCGGAGCACGACATTGCACGGCAGGAGCGCGCCGATCGAGGGATCGATCTCCAGCGCACGGTGGGCGAGCCCCGGACTGCAGGCGCCGAGGATGACGTACGGGGTTCGGTCGACGCCGAGCTTGGCCTTGAGCGTCGCGGCGACGTCGATCTCCGTGAGGATGCCGAAGCCTTCATCTCGAAGCGCGGCCTCGACCCGAGCGCGGGCCTCATCGATCGGCTGCGGCAAGGTCGTCGCGAATGTGTAGACGGAAGACATCTCGTTCTCCTTCGGGTACAGGGCCGGGACGCACCGGAGCGCCGGCCCGTCTGCGGCCGGCGCTTCGTGGTGGGGGCGTCCCGTATCAGCGCGCCGGCTTGAGCTGGGCGTGGAGGCCACGCATCTGCGCGGGATCGCGGACGCCGGTCCGGACCACCTGGTCGTGCAGCGTTGTCATCTGCTTGAGCTGGTCGGCGCTCATGGTGCCCATCATTTCGGCGCCATTCTGGCCGCCCATCATGTCGGCGCCATTCTGGCCGCCCATCATGCGAGCGCCATTCTGGCCGCCCATCATGTCGGCGCCGTTCTGGTCGCCCATCATGTCGCCGGGTGCGACCGCCGTGGGGCTCGGCGTCGGGGTGATGAAGTGATCCTGCGCGGCGACCGATCCCACGGTTCCCAGGAGCAGTGTTCCGGCCAGCAGGCCGCCGGTGAGCAGGCCGGTTCGCAACGATGTCATGGTGTGTCTCCTTCGACTTGTTGTCAGATGCCGAGCAGACGTCGCGCCTGCTCGTACTCCGCATACGTGAGCTCACCGCGCGCAAAGCGCGCCTTGAGGATCTGGGCCGCGTCGTCGACCGCTGGGTGATCGCGCCCGGCGATCGAGGTGACCAGCGCCCACGCGACCCCCGCGATCAGCACCACCCCGGGGATCATCCAGAGCCAGCCTCCAGCGCCCATCCCCCAATCAAGACCCGTCATCATGTCCTTGAACTCCTTGGTGTCGGACTCAGCGTTTCCTCCGACACTCCCAACGATGGACGGGGTGGTTCAAGTCGCCATGCCCGTCTTCTTCAAGTTCCGGTCAAGAAGCCGGACGGAGGGCGCGATGTGCCGGCTCACCGCGCTCACAGCGCCTGTTCATGTGGCTCTCAGGATCGTCCGCCAGCCTTGAGGAACAGCCCGGAAGGGACTGAACCAAGGAGAAGCAGCCATGGCACAGACGAAGATCGATCCCGTATGCGGGATGCAGGTCGCTCCCCGATCCGCGATCGCAGTCGACCACGCGGGCGACACGTACTACTTCTGCGAGTCGGCCTGCGCCGACACCTTCCGCGACGAGCCTGATCGCTGGATTCCGAAGGCCCCGACGGTCGAGGCCTGACGAAGCCAGGCGCGCTTCCAAAGGTCCGGCGTCCGCGATCAGCCCGCAGGGAGAAGCACGCGGAAGGTGGCGCCCAGGCCGGGACCGTCACTGAAGGCCTCGACCCGGCCACCCATCGCTTCGGCGAGCGCGCGGGCGATCGCGAGGCCGATACCGGAGCCTCCGAGCGCGCGGGAGCGGGACGGGTCGACGCGATAGAAGCGTTCAAACACGCGTTCGAGTTGCACGTCGGTGAGGCCCGGGCCCTGATCGGTCACGCTGATGGCGACGTCGTCTCCGGCCGTTCGCGCCGCGACGGACACGACGCTCCCCGGGGGACCGTATCGGATCGCGTTGCTCAAGAAGTTGTCCAGGATCTGTCCGAGGCGCTCGGCGTCCGCTCGCGCCACCAGTCGTCCTGGACCGGCGACCACTCCGATCTCGATGCCGTGCGCCTGCGCCTGCGTCGCCATGCGCCCGGTGGCCGCCGTGACCTCGTGCGCGACATCGACCACCGTCAGCGACAACGGCATCTGGCGGGCCTCCGCTCGCCACAGTTCCTGGAGATCGTTGACCAACCGCGCCAGGCGCGAGGTCTCGCCGCGCAGGAGCGTCCACGTGGCCTCGCCCGGCTTGACGATGCCATCCTGGAGCCCTTCGAGATAGCCGTCGAGGGTCGCGATCGGGTTGCGCAGCTCGTGCGCGACGTCACCGACGAGCTGGAGCCGATGGCGTTCCGTCGTTTCAAGGGAGTCGGCCATCCGGTTGAATGACACAGCGAGCTCGCCGATCTCGTCATGGGAGGTCACGGTCACCCGCTCGGCATACCGGCCGGAGGCGATCCTGCGGCTCGCTGCGGCAATGCGGCCGATCGGTCGAGACAGGTGCGTCGACAGGGCGATGCTGACGACGATCGCCGCCAGGGCCGCGGCAACGACGGCGATGGCGAGCGCGGTCTGGATGGCATCGCGGAAGGCACCACGCACCAGCCCGTTCATCATGTCGCTCATCCCGTCCATGCCGGTCAACGCGTGACCCATCGCGGCGTCGAACGCGTCAGGCGCCACGAGGCCCA
>JBKJHI010000191.1:0-5069 GCA_046599085.1 Candidatus Limnocylindrales bacterium | reverse complement strand
CGGATCGCGCGACGCACCGGCTTCTGCTATGGCGTTCGCGAAGCGATCGACAAGGCCAAGGAGTCGTCGGCGGCGGGCAAGGCGACGCATACGCTCGGCCAGGTGGTCCACAACGAGGGTGTCGTGCGCGACCTCCAGGCGCTGGGCATCAAGACGGTCGACACGCTCGACGACGTCGATCATGGTGCGGCCGTCGTCATCCGCGCGCATGGCGTCCGGCCAGACGTCATGGAACGGGCCAATGAGCGCGGCCTCGAGGTGATCGACGGCACCTGCACGTGGGTCATCCAGGAACACCGTGAACTGACCCGCCTCGTCGATGAGGGCTACACGATCGTCCTGCTCGGGACGCCGAAGCACGCCGAGGTCGTCGGCATGCTTGGGTTTGCTCCCGATGCCATCGTCGTGGACGAGGAAGAGGAGTGGGCGTCGGCCATCCCGCGCAAGAAGCGGATGGCGCTCATCAGCCAGTCGACCCAGCCGCCGTGGAAGTTCGAGAAGCTCGCCGCCTTCATGGTCTCTCGAGCGCACGAACTGAAGATCGTCAACACGGTCTGCCCGGTCACCATCCGTCGCCAGGAAGACACGATGGAGACGGCCCGCGAGGTGGACATGATGGTCGTCGTGGGCGGCCGCTCGAGTGCGAATACCAAGGAACTGACCCGGTTGTGCGAGATCGCCGGCACGAAGGCCGTGCAGATCGAGAGCGTCCGCGACCTGACCGACGACGCCATCTTTGGTGACGCAAAGATCGTCGGGGTCACCGGCGGGACCTCCACCCCGATCGAGGACCTGCGCGATGTCGCCGAACGGATCCTCGAGTTCGCGGGCACGCCGGAGGCCAAGGCCCAGGCCAGCACCCTTGCCGCTGAGGCCCTGGAACGGGCTGCGACCCCGGCTGGCCGGACGACGTCCCTGCCGAACCTCGCCGCGCGAACACCGATGATCGGCGCCGCGTGAGCGCCTCGAAATCCCGCGTCACCAACGTCCGCGGCACCCGCCTCGGTGGGACACTGCCGGTGGTCGCCATCGTCGGTCGCCCGAACGTCGGAAAGAGCACGCTCTTCAACCGCATCCTTGGATCGCGCACCGCGATCGTCGAGGATCGGGCACGCACGACACGGGATCGGCTCTACGGCGATTCGGAATGGAACGGCCGTCGCTTCGTCATCGTCGATACCGGCGGCCTGGAGCAGGCGCCCGGCGATCCGATCGAGGCGCGCGTCCAGGAACAGGCGCGGCTGGCCATCGATGAGGCCGACGTCATCGTCTTCGTGACCGATGCAGTGACCGGCATGTTGCCGGCCGATCAGGAAGCGGCGGAGCTGCTTCGCCGGGCCACCGCGCCGGTCATCGTCGCGGTCAACAAGGCCGACAACGAGCAGCGTGAGCTGGCAGGATTCGAGTTCCACGCGTTCGGCTGGGACGAGACGTACGCCATCTCGGCATCCCACGGCCGCGGCACGGGCGATCTGCTCGATGCCATCGTCTGGGCCCTCCCGCCGGAGAGCGAGGCTGAACTCGCCCGCAAGACGCGAGAGGAACAGGCGGAAGAGTGGGCCGACGAGGTCATGTCCGGTCGGCTCGAGCCGTTCATCGTGGGCGACCCAGAGGCCGATGCCGATGGGGACGACGAGACTGCGGGCGACGCGGTCCCATCCGCGGACGATCCAGAGGCCGCCAAGTGGGATGCGGCCATCGCGGCCGAAGCCGATGCAGCCCCCGCGGCGATCGCGTTCGTCGGACGGCCGAACGTCGGCAAGTCGAGCCTGCTCAACTCGCTCCTCGGTGAGGATCGCGCGATCGTGTCGGATATCCCGGGCACGACCCGTGATGCCATCGATACGCGCCTCCAGTGGGGTCGCAGCGAGATCGTCCTCATCGATACCGCCGGGATCCGACGGCGCGGCAAGGTCGCGTCCGGTGCCGCCGCGGAACGCTATTCGACGCTACGGGCCCTGTCCGCGCTGTCCCGGGCCGATGTCGCGGTCCTTGTCATCGATGCTGTGGAGGGGCTGACCTCGCAGGACGCCCACGTCGCGGGCTATGCGGTCGACGAGGGCAAGGGCCTGATCATCGCGGTCAACAAGTGGGACCTCGTCGCGGACAAGACCGACCGGACCTTCGACCAGTACACCGAGTGGATCCGCAACGAGGTGCCGTTCATCGACTTCGCGCCGATCGTGTCGATCAGCGCCCTGACCGGGCAGCGCGTCGAGCGCGTCCTGGAACTCGCGGTGGACATCTGGGCGGAACGCCGCCGGCGGATCTCCACCGGAGAGTTGAACCGGCTGCTGCTCCAGGCCACGGAGCGCACGCCACCGCCCATGGTCCGCGGCCGGCGCCCCAAGCTCTTCTACATGACCCAGGCGGCCATCGCACCGCCGACGTTCGTGTTCTTCGCGTCTGATGCCTCGACCGTGCACTTCTCCTACCGTCGATACCTGGAGAACCGATTGCGCGACACCTTCGGATTCGACGGGACGCCGCTCCGCCTTGTCTTCCGCGACCGCGCGTCGGTCAAGTTGCCGCGGCAGCGCAAGTCGCGGTCCGCGCCAGGCGCGAAGCCGGCCCGCCGCACGTCGTCGGCCGCCAAGGCCAAGCGCCCCGGCTGATGGCAGCGCCGGACGCGCCGCGGGTCGCCGTGGTCGGGGCCGGGGCGTGGGGCACCACCGTCGCGGCCATCGTCGCGCGCCAGGAGCCCGTGACGCTGCTCTGTCACGACCCAGCGACGGCCGAGGCGATCGAAACGACCCGGCAGAACGCCCGCCGGCTGCCCGGCATCGACCTACCCCCGGGGCTTCGTGCGACGGCGGATCCGTCGACCCTGAGCAGCGCGACGGACCTCGTGATCGTGGCGGTCCCATCTACCCACCTTCGGGCGGAGATGATCCGCATCGCTGACGTCATCCCGGCGTCCGCCGACGTCCTGTCGCTGGTCAAGGGCCTGGAGCGGGGATCGCTGGCGCGGATGAGCGAGGTGATCGCCGATGCCGGTCGGATCGAACCTTCGCGGATCGCCGTGCTGTCAGGGCCCAACCTGGCCGACGAGATCGCCCGAGGACTGCCGGCGTCCGCGGTCGTCGCTGCGACGGACGCAGCCCTCGCGGCTCGCGTGGCCGAGCGTCTCGGCCGCCGTGAATTCCGCCTGTATGTCAACAGCGACGTGCTCGGCGTGGAGCTGTGCGGGGCACTGAAGAACATCGTGGCCATCGCCGCCGGTGCGGCTGACGGCCTGGGTTTCGGAGACAACGGCAAGGCATCACTCATGACCCGCGGCCTCGCCGAGATGATGCGGGTGGGCATCGCTGCCGGGGCGAACCCGTTGACCTTCGCTGGCCTCGCGGGAATCGGCGACGTCATCGCGACGTGTGGATCGCGCCTGTCCAGAAATCACCGGCTCGGCGAGGAGCTGGCCAAGGGCCGGCCGTGGGCGGAGCTCGAGCAGGCGCTTCCGGGGACGGCGGAGGGGGCCTACACGGTGGACGCAGCGTTGGCACTGGCCGATCGACTTGGTGTGGAGATGCCCATCGCCCGCGAGGTCCACCAGGCCCTGTTCGAGGGAAAGTCCGTGCAGCGCTGCCTCATCGACCTGCTGTCGCGCGAATCGAAGGACGAGCTTCTCGGGCTCGCCTGACCGTCCGAGCGCCGATGCTCAGTTCGTCGGGATCGGCAGCGCTGCCAGCCGCGCCACGGAAACGTCGATACGAGCGTCGCTGATCCTGCCCGACGCGATGTGGGCGACGATCTCGTCGATGACCTGGGCGGCAAGGTCGTCGATGTAGCTGTGCCCCTGGTTGGCGAACAGGAGGATGTCGTTCCCGGCTTCGATGGCAAGGGCGATCGCCTCCGACCGCGTGTGCGTGGAGGTGACGGCGACCGCGCCAAGATCGTCGGTGATGACCGGCCCGGCCCAGCCGAGTTCCGTCCGCAGGAGACCATCGATCGTGGCGGGCGACAACGATGCCGGGAGCTTCCGGTCGATCTGCCCGTTCAGGACGTGGGCACTCATCACGAGATCCGGCAGACCAAGGCCGATCAGCGTGCCGTACGGCTGGAGTTCCGCTCGGGTCCACGTCTCCGTCACGTCCGCGCTGTCGAAGTCCGTGTTCGCGGTCGCGCTACCGATGCCCGGGAAGTGCTTGATGGCAGCCTTGACGCCACGCTCGTGGAGCCCGCGGATCTCCTCGGCCGCCATGGCGGCGACGACGGCGGGGTCCGCGGAGAAGCTACGGCCCAAGGCGCCGATCGCGGGGTTGTGCGGATCGACGTTGACGTCGACGACCGGCGCCAGATCGAGATCGATTCCCGCGGCGGCCATCGTGGCGCCCATCGCTCGGCCGGCGGCGCGAGCGGCGGCGGGGTCGTCGGTCGCTCCGATCGCCGCCTGGCTCTTCGTCGGCGGAAAGCCCTGCGCCGGCCCAAGTCGCGTGACGCGCCCGCCCTCCTGATCGATGGCGATGAGCAGCGGTCGGGAGGCCGCCGCACGCAGCGCGGCCGTCAACCGGACGACCTGCGTGGGGGACTGGATATTGCGGGTACCGCCCGACACGTCCTTGCTGAAGAGGATCACGCCACCAAGGCCGTTCTGGAGTGCCACGGTGATCGCGTCGTCGGTCTCGATCGTGAATCCGTGGAAGCCGACCATCACCATGGCACCGACCTTCCGACGGAGCGCGGCGACATCCATTTCTGTGGGGGCTGCCGTTGGCTCACGCGTGGAGGTTGGTGTCGCCGACGGGGTCGGGGAGGACGTCGGCGTCGGGCTCGGGCTAGCGGATGGGCTTGGCAGGATCGAGGCGGTCGCCGTGGTGCATGCGCCAAGCGCCCCGACAACGGCCGCGCCACCCATGATCGTCAGGAGTCGCCGGCGGGTCAGCCGCGGATCGTGCACGCGGCCAATGTAGTCCAGGTCGCCCCGGGTGGGTGGTCGCGGCCGCGGGTGCTAGACTTCCGAACCTGTCGGGGCGTGGCGCAGTCTGGTAGCGCACCAGTCTGGGGGACTGGTGGTCGTCGGTTCAAATCCGGCCGCCCCGACCATATTCTGAGCGTGACAAGGTCTCGGTCGG
>JBKJHI010000179.1:0-4359 GCA_046599085.1 Candidatus Limnocylindrales bacterium | reverse complement strand
TCGTCGGCGCCGGCCTCCAGGAAGCCGATGCGCTCCTCGACTTCGCCGCTCGATGCGACGCACAGGACCGGGACGGCAGCCATGGCCGGCGTTGCCCGGACCTCGCGGCACAGGTCGACACCGGACTTGACGCCTTCTGGCGCCGCACTGCGCAGGTCGATGACGACCAATTGGTGCTCTGCGACCTGTGCGAACGCGGCGTCCGGATCGGCGAGCCTGGTGACCGTGTACCCGGCGGCGCTGAGGATGGGTCCCAGCGAATCGTCGCTGGTGACGTCATGCTCGATGACAAGGATGGTACTGGCGGGCACTGGACCTCCCGGGAAACAGGCAGGATGCGGGGACGCCGGCTCTGAGGCCGGCGCAGTGACCGTGAGGATACATCGGACGTCGCGCCGGACGTATCGCGAGGCCGTGCTAGAATGCGGCCCTTGTCCTTTCTGCTCCGTGTCGCATCGACCTCGTCGACGACAACGGGGCATCCCCATCGGAAGGAGCGATCTGCGCGCATGCGCCGTTACGAACTCATGCTCATCATCCGGCCCGACGTGCCGGACGACAAGGGCCAGGCGGTCATCGACCGCACCACCCGCTCGATCATCACGGCTGGTGGCCAGATCCTGAAGGTCGCCCCGTGGGGCCGTCGCCGACTGGCGTACCCCATCGACCGGCACCGCGAGGGCTCGTACCACATCATCCTGTTCAAGGCGCCCGCCGATTCGCTGGTCGAACTGGAGCACACCCTGCTCATCACCGAGGAAGTGCTCCGTCACCTCCTGACCCGGGACGAGCGACCGGCGAAGGCGCCGCGTCAGGACGACGATCCTGATGAGGACGTCGACGATGACGACATCCCGTCCGGCCTTGACGGGTCGTTCGACGATGCTGAGGAGTCGACCGAGCGGATCGACGAATCCGAGAGCGAAGCGGCGCCAGCCGCCATCGACTGAACGAGGCGAACGACGATGGCCTTCTCCAAGGTGATGTTCATCGGCAATCTCGGACGCGATCCGGAGATGCGCTATACCCCCAACGGCAAGGCCGTGACGGAGTTCAGCGTCGCCGTGACGCATCGCGGTCGTGACGCCCAGACGGGGGAGTGGTCCGACCTCGGGACTGACTGGTTCCGGGTCAGCATCTGGGGCGATCGCGCCGAGCGCGCCGCCGAGGAGTTCAAGAAGGGGATGCGCGTCCTCGTCGAAGGCCGTTTTCGCACCCGTGAGTACGAGGCCAAGGACGGCACGAAGCGCACCTCGCTCGACGTGAGCGCCGATAACGTCATCGCCATGGACCGCAAGGCCCGCGACGACGATGGCGGCGGGTTCTCCGCCCCGTCAGGTGGCTTCTCCGGTGGCCAGGGCCAAGGCGGCACCGGCGGCCAGAGCCAGGGTGGCTCCGGCGGTGCCGGTGGTGGCCAGGGCGGTGGCGGCTCTGTCCGGCCGACGCGCGAGCCATCCGACGACAACTTCGACGACCTTCCGTTCTGATCATCCCTCCGACCTGACCGACCGTCCAGGAGACTTTCTGCACCATGCCAGCACCCCGATCCCGCAAGCGAGACGACTTCTATCGCGACCGACGCCGCCGCAAGGTGTGCGCGTTCTGCGCCGACAAGACGACGCAGATCGACTACAAGGAAGTCAACCGTCTTCGGCGCTACCTGTCCGAGCGGGCGAAGATCGAGCCGCGACGCAAGACCGGCACCTGCGCCGGCCATCAGCGCGAGCTCTCGGTCGCGCTCAAGCGAGCCCGCCACGTGGCCCTGCTTCCGTACGCGCCCCAGCACCTGCGCCCCTGACCCGGTGAGCCACGGGCGGTCGCACCGGTCGCCCAGCGCTCCCTTGTCCTTCATCCACGCCTGATGCTCGTCGGCGTCCTGATGCTGGCCGGCGGCGCGGCCGCGGGCGTGTTCGGGTCCCTGTTGGGTCTCGGAGGCGGCATCCTGATCGTCCCCCTGCTGACGATCGGATTCGGCCTTGACCTGCGTGAGGCGGTCGGAGTCTCGCTCGTGTCGGTGATCATGACCAGCAGCGCGGCCGCCGGCGTCTATCTCGAGCGGCACGTGGCGAACCTGCGCCTGGGGATGACCCTCGAGCTGTTCACCGCGGCGGGCGCACTCGTCGGAGGCTCCATCGCCTTCCTGCTCGATGAGCGTTGGCTGGCGATCCTGTTCGCGGGCCTGCTGGCCTACGTCGCATTCACCATGGCTCGCGCAGGCAGCCCGAAGACGACAGATGCGCCCACACCGGGTGTCGAGGACGATGACCCGATCAGTGGTGCCATGGCGTCGGGCGCCACGGACAACGCTCCATCAGGCAGCGCGGCCGTTCGACCTGCTGTCGCGGACCGCCGCGAGGCGATCCTCGCCGAACTGTCCGGCCCGGACTACCGGATCCGAAACCTTGGCCGCGGTGTGGTCGGGGCGACCGGCGCCGGGGTGACCTCGGCGCTCCTCGGGATCGGCGGCGGCATCATCAAGGTTCCGCTGATGCACCTGGCCATGGGCGTCCCGCTGCGCGTCGCCACGGCCACGAGCAACCTGATGATCGGCATCACCGCGGCGGCCAGTGCCGTCATCTACCTCCTTCGCGGTGAGATCGATCCGTACGTCGCCGGTCCGACGGCCATCGGCGTCTTCCTGGGCGCCACGATCGGCAGCCGGATCGCGCCGCGCGTCGACCTGCGTTGGCTGCGGGTGGTGTTCATCGTGGTCCTGGCCATCACCGCGATCCAGATGCTGCTGCGAGGGATCGGATGACGGGCCGCGAAGTCCGTCGCCGTGCGTTCGAGGCGCGGATCGGTCGCTGGCTCATCATCGTCACCTATCTGTCGGTCGGGCTGCTGTTCGTCGGTGTCGCGCTCATGGCCGTCGACGGGATCTCGCCGTTGCAGGGCGGGCCCGCGCTCGATCCCGCGTCCATCGTGGCCGGGCTATCGACCCTGGAGCCCGCGTCGTTCCTGTGGATCGGCCTCGTCGCCGTCATCGCGACGCCGGTCACCCGGGTGATCGCCGCGGCGATCGGTTTTGCGCGTACGGGCGAATGGTTCCTTGTGGCCGCCGCTCTCGGCATCCTCGCCACCATCCTCGCCAGCATCGGCAGCGTCGTGCTGACCGGCGGCACGACCGACCCAGGAGCCTGACCCGTGGACCTCCTCATCCTCGCCGTCGCCTTCGTCATCATCCTCATCGGCGCAGAACTGTTCACCAACGGCATCGAGTGGTTCGGGCGACACCTGAACCTTGCGGAAGGTGCGGTCGGATCCGTCCTGGCTGCCGTGGGGACGGCCCTGCCGGAGACGATGATCCCGATCATCGCGATCATCTTCACGACCGGCGAGGCGGCCACGCATGTCGGGGTCGGCGCGATCCTGGGTGCCCCGTTCATGCTGTCCACGCTCGCGATGTTCGTGACCGGTAGCGCGGTGCTCTACGTCGCGCGCCGTCGACGTACGACCGACGACATGCGGATCGACACCGACGTGCTGGGGCTCGACGTTCGGTACTTTGCGGTCGGCTATTCGCTTGCCATCGCGGCCGCGTTCCTGCCGCTCGACCCGGTCTGGCCGAAATGGGTGGTCGCCGCCGGCCTTCTGCTGCTCTACGGGCACTATGTCCGGCGCCACTTCGCCGCGGATGGGGATGGCGGCGAGGGCGAGGAAGCCGAGGAGCTGAATCCGTTGCGCATCCACCGCCTGGATCGAGGGGCCCATCGTGCCGATCCGCTCCGCCCGCGGCTTCGAGTGGTCAATGTCCAGGTGCTGGGCGCGCTTGGCTTCATCATCGTCGGGGCGATCGTGTTCGTCGGGGCCGTCGAGCGGATCGCGTCGTCGATCGGGGTCGACGAACTCCTGCTCGCCCTGGTCATCGCGCCGATCGCAACGGAACTGCCCGAGAAGCTGAACTCGATCATCTGGGTCCGCGCCGGCAAGCACACGCTGGCCATGGGCAACATCACGGGGGCGATGGTCTTCCAGGCCACGATACCGACGGTGGTCGCTCTCCTGTTCGCATCGGACGCCTGGACGATCGGGGAGGGGTCGTATCTCGCCTTCGCCTCGGCTGGTATCGCCTTGGCCGCGACCGCGGCGATCTTCATCCCGATGGTCCGCAGCGGCCGGCTTCGCGGCCGCGGTCTCCTTGTCGGCGGGATGTTCTACCTCGGCTACCTTGCGGTGGTGATCGTGGCCGTCCTGGGCGGCGGCTGACCCGCGACGCTTGCCCGCCGCGACGCCGAGTGCTGTCGCCGACGGGCGCCACGTCCCCTCGCCGCAGGCCGGCCCCGGAGCCTCCGGCCTGCCGGAACGCGCCGAGCTCGCTGCTATACTCGGCCGACCCCACGATCCGACCGTTACCTTGCG
>JBKJHI010000063.1:0-14472 GCA_046599085.1 Candidatus Limnocylindrales bacterium | reverse complement strand
CCGCGGGCAGCCGGTCGGCCCGCAGCCGCTCCGCGGGCAGCCGCTCCGCGGGCAGCCGGTCGGCCCGCAGCCGCTCCGCGGGCGGCCACTCCGCGGGCTGATGCCGCGGAGGTGCATCACGCGGACAGACCGGGCCCGCCGGTAGCGAAAAGGACATCACAGCGACCTTGTTGCGCGAATCGGCTTGCGACGCCGTGCGGTGGCGCAAAGGACATCACAGCAACCTGGTCGCGCTGGCGCAGACCGCCGACGCGTTCAGAGCGTGTTCAGGACGTTGACAACCTCCGCCACGCCCCTATCCTTTCGCACAAGTCATCAGACGACTGATGACTATGCTCGCAGTGCGAGGGTCGGTCGACCGGATGTACAGCATCGGCTGCGACGTTGGTTCGCAGAGCTTGAAGGCCATGGTCCTTGACGCGGACGGTCGCATCGTGGCTCAGGCGAGTGCCGCTTACCCCGTCGAGTATCCGCACCCCGCCTGGGCGCAGCAGGACCCCGCGACGTGGCGCACAGCCATGGCGACCGCGATCCGCGCCTGCCTCGCGCACGCCGCCATCCAGCCGCGAGATGTGACCACGCTCGGACTCGCCGCCCAGGTGGACGGTCTCGTCGCAGTCGATGACGACGGCAACGCGCTGGCGCCGGCGATCATCTGGCTCGACCGACGTGCCACCGCCCAGGCGCAGCGGCTGCGCGACGCACTCGACCCGGCGACGATCCGGCAGCGGACCGGCCTCAACCTCGACGCATCCCACGTCGCCCCCAAGATCATGTGGCTCCGCGACCACCACCCAGGCACCTTCGAGCGCGCTGCCGGCCTCCTCCTCCCCGGCAGCGCGCTCGTCGCGTGGCTCACCGGCGAGCGCGTGGTCGACCATGCGAACGCCTCCAGCACCCTCCTGTACGACATCACGACCCGCTCGTGGTCGCCGGAGATGCTCGACGCGGCTGGGCTGGACGACACACGCCTGGGGCGGATCCACGCCGCCTCCGACCTGGTCGGACCGCTCCGACCGGAGGCCGCCAATGCGCTCGGACTCACCACGGCCACCCAGGTCGTCGTCGGGACCGGCGACGAACACGGCGCATCACTCGGCGCCGGCGGGATCGTCCCCGGCATCGTCATCGATATCACCGGTACCGCAGAGCCCGTCTGTGTCGCGGCCACCACCCCGACCGTCGATGACACGGGCCTTGTCGAGACCCACGGACATGCCGATCCTCGGGTCTGGCTGGTCGAGAATCCAGGATTCGTGTCCGGTGGCGCGGTCAGTTGGTTCCGCTCGACGATGGGCGGCGCGTCGCTATCCGACCTGGATGCGGAGGCCGAGGCGACCACGGCGGCCGGGGCCGACGGCATCACCTTCCTGCCGACGCTCAGCGGCGCGACCGCACCGCGCTGGAACGACACGGCGCGCGGCGTCGTCGCCGGTCTGTCCCTCAACCACGACCGTGCCCACCTGTACCGGGCGCTGCTCGAGGGCTGCACGTTCGCGCTGCGCGACATCGTCGATCGACTCGGCGCGATGGGCCTCGCTGGCGAGGAGATCCGGGTCGTGGGCGGGGGCGCTCGTAGCCCGCTCTGGCTCCAGATGAAGGCCGACGTGACCGGCCAGGTCGTCCGGGTCCTGCAGCACGACGAGTCGACCGCGATGGGCGCCGCGATGCTGGCATCGGTCGGCGCCGGATCCCTGGCGGACCTCGATCAGGCCGTCGAACGCTGCGTCGCCCTCGACGAGCGGACGTACGAACCCGATCCGGTGGCCGGCCCGGCCTACGAGGACGCCTACGGGCGCTATCGCCGCCTGTTCGATGCGGTGGAGCCGACGTTCGCATGACGACCCGACCCGCACTCCCCGACCCGGCCGACCTCGACGGTCTCCGGGCGAGGCTGCACGACACCGGCGGATCTCGAACTGCCCGTCGGCCGATCGGACTCGGTCGCGTGCGGATCGAATCGAACGCGCTGGCATACCTGGCCGACGAGATCACCGCCATCCAGCGTGACGGGCCGGTCCTGCTGATCATCGACGAGACGCCGATGCAGCGCGCCGGGGCAGACCTCAAGGCTCGCGTGATCGATGACCTCACGGCAGCCTTCGACGTGCGGGTCGCCACCATCGCGGCCCACGGCAGCGAGCTGCACGCCGATGCCGATGCGCTGCGCCAGGCCGACGAGGCCATCAACGCTGCACGACCGGGCTGCGTCGTGGCGGTCGGCTCAGGGACGATCACCGACATCGCCAAGGACGCCTCGTGGCGCGCCGGCACCATCCCGTTCGTCGTCGTCCAGACGGCGGTCTCCGTCAATGCGTTCTCGGACGACATGGCCGTCCTGCTGCGTGACGGCGTCAAGCGGACCGTGCCGTCGCGCTGGCCGGATGCGCTGCTCGTCGACCTGGAAGTCATCGCCGATGCGCCGGCGGCCATGAACCGTGCCGGGTTCGGCGAGCTGTGCTCGATGTTCACGGCCCCCGCCGACTGGTACCTGGCCGATGCCCTCGGCCTCGACGATTCATATGACGCCGCGGTCGTCGGCCTCTTCCGGGACGGCGCCGAGGACCTGCTGGCCGGGGCCGACCGTGTGCGCGCCAACGACCCGGCGATGCTCACTGAGCTTGCTGCCCGGATGACCCTGACCGGCATCGCGATGGGTGTGGCCGGCAAGACGGCCCCGCTGTCCGGGACCGAGCACCTGCTCAGCCATCTGCTGGACATGGCCGCCGGCGCGGCGGATCGTCCGCTCGCCTTCCATGGCGCCCAGGTCGGGGTGGCTGCGGTGCTGGCGGCGACCCTCTGGCACGACACGATCGAGCGCCTGGACCCCGCTGTCCTGCTCGACGATGCTGCCTTCCCTGAGGCAAGCGCCATCGAAGGGCGCGTGCGCGCCGCGTTCGACCCGGTCGATCCGTCCGGGCGGATGGCCGATGAGTGCTGGCGGGACGTGGCGCGGAAGCTCGACCGCTGGCACGCCGCGCGCCCGCAGGTGGCCGCGTTCGTCGCCGAGTGGCCGCGCCACCGAGCCGCGCTGGCGTCCCTCGTCGCGACCCCCGACACCCTGCGCGACGCCCTGGTCCGTGCCGGCGCCGCCGCGACCCTCGCCGACCTGGATCCAGCGACGCCCCCCGACGTCGGGCGCTGGGCCGTGCGCGCACTGCCGCTCATGCGCGACCGGTTCACCGTCGCGGACCTGCGCTTGTTCGCAGGCGACTGGGACGACCCCCTGGCCGACGACCTGATCGAGCGGTCGGGCATCCTCCGTCCCTCGGGTGCACGCGCATGAGCGGCGCTGGCGCGGTCGATGCCGCCGCCACGGCCAACGGCGCGCGGCCCCGGCCCGATCGCTGGTTCGGCGGGTACGTCTTCGACCTCGACGGGACGCTGTACCTCGGCGATCAGCTGTTGCCGGGGGCGGCGGAGACCGTCGCCGCCATCCGGGACCGCGGTGCCAGGGTCGCGTTCCTCACCAACAAGCCGCTGGAGCGACCCGCCGCCTACGCCGCGAAGCTGACCAGCCTCGGCATCGCTGCCGATGCCGATGAGGTCGTCTCCTCGACCGATGCCCTCGTCCAGTACCTCGTCGCGCACGCGGCGGGGGCACGGATCCTGACCGTCAGCGAGCCGCTCATCGACGAGTTGCTGCGCGAGGCTGGCTTTACGATCGTGGGCCACGACGAGCCAGAGCAGGCCGAGGTCGTGGTCGTGTCGTGGGATCGGACCTTCGATTACGCCAAGCTCGTCGCCGCCTTCCGGGCGGTCCGCGCCGGTGCCCGGATCGTGGCCACGAACCCCGATCCGTTCTGCCCGTTCCCGGATGGGGACCTGCCCGATTGCGCGGCCATGCTCGCCGCCATCGAGGCATCGACGGGCGCTCGCGCCGAGGCGATCGTCGGCAAACCGTCGCCGCACATGTCGGCCGCGCTGCTGCAGCGGCTGGCCCTGCCCGCCGACGACACGATCCTCGTGGGCGACCGGCTGCTCACGGACGTGCGCATGGCGCAGGAGGCCGGCATGGCGTCCGCACTCGTGCTGACCGGCGCCACAGGCATCGATGCGCTGGACTGCTCCTCCGTCGTCCCCGATTTCGTCCTCGATGGCGTGGCCGACGTGCTGCCGACCACGCCCCGTCCCGCCGCAGGAGGTCGCCCGTGATCGAGTTCATCTTCATGCTGACCCGCAACGACCAGACCGTGCCCGACGCGATGGCCGTGTATGACCAGGTGCGCGACTCAGCGCTGCGCTACATCGGCTTCAAGGACATCGGGCTGCCGCCGGCCCAGTTGCGGGCGCTCGCCGCGGAGATGCGCGCCGACGGTCGGGAGGTCTTCCTTGAGGTTGTCTCGGAGCATGCGGATGATGAGCTGCGGTCCGTGGAGGCGGCCCTCGACATCGGTGTGGACTGGCTGCTCGGCGGCACCCATCCCGACGAAGCTCTGGCCATCCTGGACCAGGTCGGTCCGCCCGGGACGCCCGGCCGGCCGCGCTATTGCCCGTTTCCGGGCCGGATCGTCGGCCACCCGAGCATCCTGCAGGGCACCAATGAGTCGATCACGTCGAGCGCCCGCGAGCTGACGGCCCGCCCCGGCGTGGACGGCCTTGACCTGCTCGCGTATCGATGGGACGGCGATGTCCCGGCGCTCGTCCGGAGCGTCGTCGACGCGTCGGCCGGGCCGGTCATCGCGGCCGGCAGCGTCGACTCCGCCCAGCGTATCCGCGACCTTGCGGCCGCCGGAGCGTGGGCCTTCACGATCGGTGGCGCCATCTTCGATGGGCTGCTGCCGGTCGATCCGTCCATCCGTGCCCAGGTCGACCACGCCCTCGAGCTCGCTCGGTCGGCGTCGGTAGAGGAGGTGGTGACCGACGGCGCCTAGATGGACGCGACGGATCCCCAGCCAATCCAGTCCACAGCACGACCGATCGGGCGATTCGACCCGATCACCGGAGGAGGAACGATGACGAACGGACGTGACCCGGGCCTGCGTATGGACCCAGCGACGATCACCCGCCTCGCGATCGAACGACGGCTCTCGCGTCGACATTTCCTGGTCGGGGCCAGCGCCGGCCTCGGCGCGCTCGCCCTTGCCGCGTGCGCGCCCGCCCCTGACGCGTCGGGCGGCGCCAAGCCAAGCAGCGGGACCGGCGGCGGCGACCTCGGTGACACGCTGAACCTGGCCACCTGGCCGAACTACCACGATCAGGCCGTGCTCGATGCCTTCACCGCATCGACCGGCGTCGCCATCAACGTCGGCGTCTACGGCTCGACCGAGGAGATGGAGGCCAAGATCCGGGCCGGCAACTCCGGCATCGATGTCGTCGTGCCGTCCAACTACGCGATCGAGGGTTGGGTCGCGGATTCGCTCATCGAACCGCTCGACTACGCCCAGCTCCCCAACTTCGTCCGGGCGGACTGGAACGACACGTTCATGGACCAGGCCTTCGACAAGGGCAACACCCATTCCATCCCGAAGAACTGGGGCACGACCGGCATCGCCTATCGAAGCTCGAAGGTGACCGAGGAGATCAAGACCTGGAAGCAGTTCTTCGACCTGGCCGGCACGACCTACGAGGGGAAGGCCCTCATCGTCGATCACCAGATCAGCTCGTTCGGTTCCGCGGCGGTCGCCATGGGCTACTCGTTGAATACCATCGACCCGACCGAGATGGCCGCAGTGGAGGCGATGCTCACGACCCTCAAGCCCAAGCTCTTCGCGATCTCATCGGACGTGCAGCCGCCGTTGCGCGCCCTGGACACGTGGCTGTCCGTGGCGTGGACCGGCGATGGCGTCCAGGTCGTGCGCGACAACGAGGACGCCCGCTACGTGGTGGCCGCGGACGGCGGCGAGCTCTGGATCGACAGCTACACCGTGGCCGCGGACTCCCCGCACAAGGCAGCTGCCTACGCCTTCCTCGACTACATCCTGCAGCCCGATCAGGCCGCGGCGGAGACGGAGTTCTGCCTCTTCCCGCACGCCAACGACAAGGCCACAGCGCTCGTCGCCGAGGAGGTCCGCACCAACGCCGTGATCTACCCGCCCACGGATCAACTGCAGAAGCAGGAGTACGCGGTCAACGCCACGTACAACAGCCCGGAACGGGCCGAGGCGTGGGCCCGCATCAAGGCGTCGGCCTGACCCGATGACGACGTCGAGCCGGACGGCGGCCGGAGGCCGTGCCTCGCGGCGCGGTACCGCCGTCCTGCTCGCCGTCCCCACGCTCCTGTGGTACGTGGGCTTCCTGATCCTGCCCCTCATCGTGCTCATCGTCATGTCTCTCGGCGAGCGAGCGCCCAACGGCGGCTACGCCCCGGCCCTGACCCTCGAGCAATACGGGAACCTCGGCACCAGGATCACGCCGTTGACCAACACGCTGGGGCTGGCCGCGCTCAACACGGTGATCTGCGTGCTGGTCGCCTTCCCGGTCGCATACACCCTCGCCCTGAAGGTGCGCGGGAGCTGGAAGATCGTGCTCGTCACCCTGGTCATCGTGCCGTTCTGGACGAGTTTCCTCATCCGCACGTATGCCTGGATGACCCTGCTCGGCTCGAACGGCGTGCCGCGTATCCTCGAGTGGGTCGGGTTCGGGGAGGTCCAGCTCCTCAACACGCCGTTCGCGGTCTCGCTGGGCATCATCTACAACTACCTGCCGCTCATGGTCCTGCCCATGTACGTCAGCCTCGAGCGGCTCGATCGGTCGTTCATGGAGGCGTCGCGGGACCTGGGTGCCGGGCCCGTGGCCACGCTCCGGCAGATCGTCCTGCCGCTCGCTGCGCCGGGGATCCTGTCCGGGATCGTCCTGGTGTTCATCCCGGTCATGGGTGAATATCTGATCCCGATCCTGCTGGGTGGCGGCAAGACGTACTTCCTCGGGAATGCGCTGGCCGACCTCTTCCTGCAGAGTCGCAACTGGCCGTTCGGGGCGGCGCTCGCGACCGTCTTCGTGATCGGGATGATCGTCCTTGTGGCGACCTACCTCGCCGTGTCACGGCGCTTCGTCCGGTCGGGGCGAGAGGCGAGTCTGATATGACGGCATCGGCCGCTCCCCGGGGTCCAGCCGAGGTCCTGGTCGATCGCCGAGCTGGTCGCCGTGCGGCACGCATCGAGCGGATCGGCGAGCGGGCGGTCTTCGTCTACACCGGCCTCGTGTTCGCCTTCCTGTTCCTGCCGATCGTCATGGTCGTGATCTACAGCTTCAACGCCGGCCGCCACGTGACGGAGCTGACCGGGTTCTCCACCCAGTGGTATGCGTCGGCGTGGTCGGACCGCTTCCTGATGACTGCGCTGCGCAACAGCCTGAGCATCGCGGCCATCACGGCTGTCCTCGCCACGATCATGGGTACCGCATCGGCACTGGCCATGGACCGGATGCGGCCCAGGTTCCGCTGGCTCGTCGAGCTCCTGACCTACGTGGCGATCATCGTCCCGGGCATCGTCATCGGGATCGCGACGCTCATCTTCATCGTGACCGTGTTCGATTGGCTCAACCCGTGGCTGGCATTCCTGACCGGCGGCGCCGCGCCACCACTCGGCCTGGGTGCCGCGAGTGTCATCGCCGCACATACGCTGTTCACGATGGCGATCGTCAATGTGCTGGTGCGGACGCGGATGCGGGGCATGGACCGCAGCCTCATCGAGGCGTCGGAGGATCTGTACGCGACCCCGTGGCGGACCTTCGTGCAGGTGACCTTCCCGCAGCTCGTTCCGGCCATCGTCGCCGGAGCGCTGCTCGCCTTCACCTTCAGCTTCGATGACTTCATCATCGCGTTCTTCACCAGCGGCCAGGACCAGACCGTGCCCATCTACCTGTTCGCCTCGATCCGGCGCGGGGTCAGTCCGGAGGTCAACGCCATCGCCACGGTCCTGCTCGGGGTCACCATCCTGGCCATGATCCTGGCCGGTGTCGTGTATCGACGCGGCCAGCAACGCAGTGGACCCAGTGCGACCGAGGGGGCATCAGGCCCCGGCGCATCGACGGCATGACAGTGCGCACCACGGCTGCCCGGCCGCTCCTCGCCGATATGGTTCGCGACGGGTTGCGTCGGGCGGTCATCACCGGGACCTGGCCCCCGGGCGACAAGCTCCCCAACGAGGACGCCCTGGCCGAGCAGTTCGGGGTGAGCCGGGCCACCATCCGGGAAGCCGTGCGCGGCCTGGTCGAGGAGGGATATCTGGCGCGACGCCACGGGTCGGGGACGTTCGTGACGTCACGGCCCCTGCTCCGGAATTCGCTCGATACGAACTTCTCGTACACGGCCTACCTGGAGTCGACCGGCGTGCGTGCCGGGCGCCGGATCCTGGGGCTGCGCACGATTCCCGCGTCCGAGGTCGTCGCCGAGCAATTGCGTATCGAGCCCGACGCACTGGTCGTGGAGCTGCGGCGGGTGCGGACCGCGGAGGATCGGCCAGCCGTGTTCTCGATCGATCACATGGTGGCCGACATCGTTGACGCCAAGCGCGACCGCGAGGCCCTGGACGGGTCGATCTATGCCCTGCTCGCCGCGGCTGGGCATCCCGTACGCCACGCCGAGGCGATCGTGGCGCCGGCCAGCGCCGACGCCGAGCTGGCCACGGTCCTGGAGGTCCCGGAGGGCACCCTTTTGCAGCATCTCCAGCAGGTGGACGTGGATGTCGCTGGGCGACGTGTGCTGTTTTCGCTCGAGTGGCACAACCCGGGCGTGATGGAACTCCGTGTCTATCGCCGTGGGCCCGGCACCGCCGAGGGTCACGACCGCTCGTAAGGCGAGCGACGGCGGCGGCGATGACGTGGCCGGGCCGCCCTGATGTCCCATTTTCCGCCAGCGGTCCGGTTCACCCGAGTGATGCACATCCGCTGCATCACCGGTGCGTGATGTAGGCGCCCGCGCACGGGGACGACGGTGGCGCGGCGCCCGTCCACGCGGCAGACCCCTGTCGATCCTGGTGATGCCGCGGAGGGACATCACCGAGGAACACCGCAGCCGGCCTTGGAAAAAGGACATCAGATGGCGGACGCACGAGCCGGCAGCACCGACGTCCGATCCGCGGACCCTCGCGTGCGCGGTGCGCGGTGCGGTGCGCGGTGCGCGGTGCGGTGTGCGGTGCGCGGTGCGGTGTGCGGGGGCGCCAGATTCGCCGCTCCGATGATCGACAGGTGAGCGACCCGCAGTACATTCGGCACCCGCCTTGGGTGGGTCAGGTCGCCCCCAGCGCCCGGACCCCGTGGAGAACAGGAGTGCCCTGTCGTGAGGCGCACGGTCGCGGCGTTGGTCGCCGCCTTCGCAATCGGTGTGGTCGCGCCCGCCGCTGGAACGGCACGCGTTCTGGCGGCCGAGCCGCAGCCGGTCCCCAAGGTCGTCTTGATCGTCGGGCCATCGGGGGCGGCCACGGACCGGTATCGCGCGGAATCGCGCGCGGCTGCGGATCTGGCCCGGACGTTCACGCCGGACGTGACGGAGCTGTACTCCCCGAACGCGACTTGGCCGGCGGTCAAGGACGCGCTCCAGGATGCCAGCCTTGTCATCTACATGGGCCACGGCAACGGTTGGCCGAGCCACTATCGAGACGAACTGTTCGGAGGAACGCAGAACGGGTTCGACCTGAACGCCACGGCCGGTGACGGCGACGGATCCCACCAGTACTTCGGGGAGTCGCGCATCGCCCGCGAGGTCCGCCTTGCGCCCAACGCGGTCGTGCTGTTGCACCACCTGTGCTACGCGTCGGGCCTCAGCGAGCCTGGCCTGCCGGAGGGGACGCTCGATGACGCGCGTCAGCGCATCGACAACTACGCGGCCGGGTTCATCGCGGCCGGTGCCTCGGCGGTCATCGCGGAGGCCTATGCGGCCCCGACCCACCTGATCCGTTCGATCCTCGGGACGCGTCGCTCGATCGAGTCGTCGTGGCGCCGAGCGCCGTCGGGCAACGGGAATCTCACATCCTTCGAGAGCGTGCGCAGTCCCGGGTTCGTGGCGCTCATGGATGCCCGCGCGGCGACGTCCGGATTCGAGCGCTCGATGGTCGCGCGGTCCGGCCTGGCCTCGGCGGACGTGGTGCGCGGGGCTCGCGGATCCTCGACGGCCACGCCGGGGCGCGGGGAGCCCAGCCTCCCGAGCCTGACCGCCACGGGTCTGACCATCGGCGACCCGATGCTGCGGGGTTCCAGCGTGGCCGGCACGGCGTCGCGGCTGCGCATCGGATATGACGTGATCGACGGGGCCAGCCTGCCCGATGAGCTGACGGCCAGCGTGCGCTGGACGCCACTGGAGGCGCCACCCGCGGGATCGGCCAGTGAGCCTGTGCCGACCCCCGAACTGACACCCCCCGCGCTGGACCTCGTCATGCCCGAGCGGCCGGGCGACGTCGTCGAGCCCGTGGCGGTCAGTGTGGCGGGGACGGCGATCGGGTTCGACGTGACGACGCCAGCCACCCCGGGTCGGTATCGGCTGGTCATCACCCTGCACGACGCGTCGGGCGTGGCCTTTGATGCTGCGACGCAGGGGCTCGTGCCGGCGATGGTGGTGCGGGTCACGGGCGAACTCGATGCGGCGATCGTCGTCGGCGGACCGACCGAGACGACGGTCGGTGCCGTGACCGTCCAGCCGCTGTGGGTCACGAATCTGGGTCGAGAGGCGTGGGGTCACCCAGCAACCGCCGAGCGTGCGGGCCGTACCGGGCGGTCCGCCACCGCGGCGCGCGTCGTCGGTCAGTGGCTGGCCATCGGTGCCGGCGACGACGGCCAGCGCGTAGCGGCCGCGGCTGCAACGGCGAGCGCCGATCTGTCGCCCGCGCACGAGCCGGGAACGACGGCGCTCGTCGAGCTCGCCATGACGGTGCCCACGGTCGCCGGGGAGTACCTGCTCGTGCTCGATGTCATCACGCCGGACGGCGACTCGCTGGTGGCCGCTGGCCGCGACCCGATCGTGATCCGGATGACGGTCAGCGAGCCGGAGCCGCCGAGCCCGCGGCAGTAGCCCGTTCCGTGGCCTCGGCCCGTGCCCTCGCCCGAAGCTCCGCCAGGTAGCTCGAGGCACGCGCGTACGACGGCCACGTCACGTCGCGCTCGTACACGGCCGGCGTCTCGTGGAGCCGGTGGCCTTCATCGAAGGTCACGACCCACGGCGCCGCCGCGCGCTGGAGGGACCGGTCCAGCGTCGCGAGGTCTGCCTTTAGCGTCTCCGCCGTGGCCAGGAAGAGCGCGTCATATGCGGTCAGGCCGTGTCGCTCGGTGCGGTCCACGACGAGCCAGAGCGTCGATCGCTCTGGATGGACGGTGCGCAGCCCGAACTGCTCGATCTGGTGGATGGCTTCGACGACCTGCAGGCTCGAAAAGCCTTGCTTGCGCATCAGGACGTTCGCGATCTCGTACCAAAAGAGGTCCGGGACGATGCGCTCTCGCCGGGTCCGAACCCACTCTCGAAGGGTCGCCACGGCGATCTCCGCTTCCGGCTCCTTGAGGATGATCGCCAGCGCGACCGACGAGTCGACGACGACGGGCCGCTCGTTCATCGATCTTCCTCCGGCGGATCGTCGCGATGATCCCGGTCCCAGCGGATCGCCTCCGCTGCCGTCATCTCGGCGTCCACCCGGGGATGATCGTTCCGCCATGCGTCGCCGATGGCCACAAGGGCATCGAGCGCCGCGAGCTCGCGCGCGATGGAATCATCCTGAGCTTCGAGCGCCTGGCCGGCCTCGACGGACAAGACGTAGACAAGCGGCTTGTGGTCGCGCTCCACAAGGATCTTCTCCCCCGCGGAGGCCGCGTCCAGGATCTCGCCGAGCTTCATGCGCAGCTCGGTTGCCGTGATCGTTCTCATAGTCAGCCATCATAGATGACCATCATGGCAAGGTCAAGGGATACGATGCTCCCCGAGATGACCGATGAGGCCGTGGTCCCGGGTTTCGTGCCGAGCGTCAACGGGCTGCACTTCGCCAACCGATTCGAGCCGGGTCCGACGATCCGGTTCGGTGTCATCGACCTGCGGCGGTTCGGCATCGGCGACGCGAAGGACGGCTTGTGCGGGGGCATGTGCTGGTACGTCCGGGAGCGGTTCGAGGCGGGTCTGCCGATGCCCGTGGACCGTGCCGCCCCCGCCAATGGCAGTTCCCTGTTCCGGGCGATCGTTCGGCGGCAGATCCTGTCCCTGCGCTGGCTCACCGTTCTGTGGCGGTTCTGGAGCGCCGCCTCGATGCCGGTGGATGCCCTCCGACGGCGGTCGCTGGCGGTCGAGTTGCCCAGGATCCGGGCGCGGCTCGATGCCGGCCGCCTCACCCAGGTCGGCCTGATCCGCCATCACGGCTGGAGCCCGTTCGAGCTGTCGCGGGATCACCAGGTGCTCGCATGGGGCTATGCCGAGACCCGGGGGAGTGGCGCCGTGACGCTCCGCCTCTACGACCCCAACTGGCCCGACCGCGACGACGTCACCGTCACGCTGTCCGACGACGGCCATGCCCAGAACACCGGGGAGCAGCTGGTGGGCGTGATCGCGCTGTAACCAGCCCGGTTGACGTCGGCGTTGTTGTATGTAGTATTGCGTTATGGCAATACTTCCTGCAATGTCACTTGACGAAGCGCTCCCCGTGGTCGACGCCGCCCGACTGCTACGGCTGTCTGTCCAGCGCGTCAGAGTGCTGCTGAGCGAGGGAGAGCTGCCGGGCCGGAAGGTTGCGGGGCGATGGCTGGTCGACCGCTCCGCCGTGGATCGGCGTGTTCGCGATGGCAAGCTGTCCGGGCGCCCGTACTCGCCGGCTCACGCCTGGGGCCTGATCGCCCTCGCGGGAGGCGACAACCCCTGGTGGCTCGATGCTTCCAACCGCTCCCGCCTCCGTCGTCAGTTGCGCGAGCGGGACCTGGTCGACCTGGTTCCGTCCCTGGCCCGGCGAGGTAGAAGGCTTGCCCTGCGTGCCCACGCGTCCGACCTGCGGCGCATCGAGGTCGAACCGGATGTCGTCCGCAGTGGCGTCAGTGCGGCGTCCGAGCACCGCCTGGAGATCGTCGCGCCAGGCGTCCTCGAGGCGTACATCCCAAGCGCACGCCTGTCGGCACTCGAGCAGCGCTATCGGCTGAAGCCCAGTGCCGACCCGAATCTGATCCTGCACGCCATCGATGGCCCGTGGCCATTCGCCCCCGATCAGGGGGTCGCCCCGAAGCTTGCGGCCGTTCTGGACTTGCTCGACCATGACGACGAGCGGAGCAGAAGCGCAGGGCGTCGCGCTTTGAAGCGCTTCGCGGCGGCCGAATCGTGACGCCGATCGAGATCCGCGCAGTCGAACCGGCGGAACTCGGACTCTGGCGAGCGACGGTGGAACTCGCGGCGGAACTCCCGCGAGGATCCTGGACGCTCGTGGGGGCGCAGATGGTGTTCCTGATCGCCCACGAGCACGCCCTGCCGATCGGCCGGACGAGCGGCGACGTGGACGTGCTGATGGACGTCCGCGCCCTGACCGCCGCCACGCAGGAGGCATCCTCCACGCTCGGGCGTCTCGGGTATGAGCTCGACCCACCGACCTCTGACGGGCGTGCCCATCGATTCCGACGCGGCGGGGCTGTCGTCGACGTGCTCGCCCCGGACGGGGTCGGGCCACGAGCATCCCTGATCACCATTCCGCCGGGCAGGACGGTCGCCGTTCCTGGCGGAACGCAGGCCCTCCTCCGAAGCCGCAGCGCCCACGTCCTGATCGAAGGGCAGCACGCTGAGATTCCCTGTCCGTCTGTACTCGGCGCGATCCTCATCAAGTCCAGAGCCATCGATGTCGCCGAAGACCCAGACAAGCACCGCCGCGATCTCGCGCTGTTGCTGTCGGCCATCGACGATCCGCGATCGCTGCGCGATGAATTGCGATCGACAGAACAAGGCTGGCTCCGACGCCGCACCGAGCTCCTCGACCCGAGGCATGCAGCCTGGCGATCGATCCCTGGTGCCGAGGAGGCCAGGATCGCGCTCGAGATCCTGATCGACCGGCGATGACGCGGCCGTGGCGCTTCTGGCGCGCCGCCTCGATGCCGTTGGATGCCCTGGCGCGTCGGTCACCGGCGGTCCAGTGGCCGCGCATCCGGGCGCGGCTCGATGCCGGCCGCCTCACCCAGGTCGGCCTGGTGCGGCATCACGGTTCGAGCCCGTTCGAGCTATCCCGGGATCACCAGGTCCTGGCGTGGGGCTATGCCGAGACCCCGGGGAGTGGCACCGCGGGGAGTGGCGCCATCACGCTCCGCCTCTACGACCCCAACTGGCCCGACCGCGACGACGTCACCGTCACGCTGTCCGCCGACGGCCATGCCCAGAACACCGGGGAGCAGCTGATGGGCGTGATCGCGCTCTATAGCGGCTGGGTAGGGTCGCAACCCGTCAACGCGAGTCTTGACTTTGACGCCTTAGCAAGCCATGGTCATGTAAACCGCCAGAGTTGATGCTGGGAGTGACGCCTTGCCACGATGGGTGGAACGAGGCTGGCCTGGAGATCCAGGGGCGATGGGTGGTCGTCGATCGCGACCCGCCGTCAC